>DATFPQ010000072.1:0-17303 GCA_035264765.1 Actinomycetales bacterium
GATCAGCTGCGCTCGCGCGGGGAGGTCAGGCAGTGACGAGGCGCAGGACGAGCACAGCGATCGCCAGCACGAGCGGCGGCAGTGGCATTGCGAGGTTCTCGGTGTCGCGGACGCGCAGGTGGCCGCCGACGGCGCCGAGGAAGTAGGCGACCAGGCCCGCTGCGGCCAGGACGCCGAGCGGCTGGAGCCACAGGGCGATGACGATGCCGGCGGCGCCCGCGATCTCGAGCGCGGCCAGGACGGGCAGGTACTGCTTTGGAACGCCGACCGTGCCTGAGATGACGGCCAGGACCTGCTCGTGCCGGCGCAGCTTCATGGCTGCGCCGTTGAGGCAGATGGCGGCGAGCAGGACGGCGACGGCGACGAGCGCGATCAACATGGGTGTCCTTCAGGTGCGAGTGGGTGGCGTCGCGCTGAGCGACAAGCCGGGACGGTGCGGCGGCGGCTGCAACCAGAAGGACGTCCTCCGTGCGCGATCCGCTGCCTCAAGAGCACCTTCGCCGCGATGACCAGCGGTCACGACAAGGCAGCCGACGACATCACCGCCGTCCGCATTGGCTCGCCGACCGCGAAAACCGCACCGGCCAGGTCGGCGTCATCGGCTCCTGCATGGGCGGTGGCGACGCC
This sequence comes from Actinomycetales bacterium, assembly GCA_035264765.1. Lineage (GTDB taxonomy): Bacteria > Actinomycetota > Actinomycetes > Actinomycetales > Angustibacteraceae > DATFPQ01. The sequence goes on from DATFPQ010000072.1 coordinate 628, forward strand.
CTCGTCCTGGCCAACCGCGGCGACGCCAGCTCCCCGAACTACGGGCTGGTACCGAAGGACCCGCGCCAGGCTCTGAGAGGCGCATGCCCGATCGTGGCGAGCTACGGCAAGCGCCACCGCGGCCCCAGGGCGTCGCCGCGCAGCCCGACCAGATGCTCAACGGGCCCGCGTCGAGCACGACGTCAAGGAGTACCCCGACGCCGGGCACTCGTTCCTCAACCGGCACAACGCCGGGTGCCGGTCACGTTCCTCGAGCGCATCGCTGGCTTCCACTACAACCACCCCTCCGCCGAGGACGCGTGGACGCGGATCCAGCCCTTCTTCGACACACCCCTTCGAGGCTGACAAGCCGCGGCAAGCGCTAACGATCAGGTGACCTCTGGTGCAGATCACCGGCCGGCCGCTGGCCACCTGCGAACGTCCGGTTCCGTAGCCGCGGAGCGGCCATCCGGTAGCCGCGGGTTCGATGCGCGCTTGTGCCCAGTTGAGGACGTGCACCGGCAGAGCCAAGAAGACCCCCAAGAACTTCCGTGTCACTTTCGGGAGGGTCCCGCTCGAGAGCCCGCTTGACCGGTTCTTCAACCCGCTGACACCGGGCTGCCAGCCGAGCCACCGGTCGGTTGGCCGTCGAACGGTGCTACCTGTTCGTCGGTCCCCGTCGGGTCTGTCTGCGTAACGGTGTAACTGGTGTGGCCTGATGCGATGAAGGAGCGGGGCCTCCACTCCTCGTGACTCCCGGGCGGATGCTCGAGGTGCTCACTTCGACGACGAAGGAGGCCCCTGTGAGCGAAGACTACGACGGTCCGCAGGTGGTGGGTGTGGACCTGCACCGGCGCCGGACGGTGCTGGTGCGGATGACCCCGGACGGGCGGCAGTTGGGCTGGTCGCGTATCGACAACGACCCGGTGGCGCTGGCGCTTGAACTGGCGAAGGCCGGCCCGGACCCGGAGGTGGTGCTGGAGGCCACCTACGGCTGGTACTGGGCCGCGGACGTGCTCGCCGAGGGCGGCGCGAGCGTGCATCTGGCGCATCCCTTGGGCGTCAAGGGGTTCGCCTACCGGCGGGTGAAGAACGACGTGCGCGACGCGGCGGACCTGGCCGACCTACTGCGGATGGGCCGGCTTCCCGAGGCCTGGATCGCCCCGCCGGCCACCCGGGCGCTGCGCGAGCAGGTCCGCCACCGCGCCAAGCTGGTCGCCCTGCGGTCGGGACTGAAGGCGCAGGTTCATGCGGTGCTGGCCAAGCAGGGCGTGGCCGTGCCAGTCAGCGATCTGTTCGGCGTCGCCGGAGCCGCGCTACTCGACCGGGTCGAACTCGACCCGCCCTACGCCGCACGGGTGCAGTCCCTGCGCCGTCTGATCGAGGCGTTCGACTTCGAGGTCGACGTGGTCTCCAGCCGGCTGCGCGGGCAGCTCGCCCAGGACCCCGGCTACCGAGCCATCCAGGCGATCCCGGGCGTCGGGCCGGTGCTCACGGCGGTGTTCGTCGCCGAGATCGGGGACGTGACCCGCTTCGACCGGCCCGAGCGGCTGTGCTGCTGGGCCGGGTTGACGCCCCGGCACCGCGAGTCCGACACCACGGTGCACCGGGGCCCGATCACCAAGCAGGGCAGCCGGCTGGTCCGCTGGGCGGCGATCGAGGCGGCCCAGCGCACCCCGAAGGACGCCGGCTGGCTGGTCGCCACCCGCGCCCGGCTGGTCGAACGACGTGGCCGCAACATCGCCGTGGTCGCCACCGCCCGCCGGCTGCTCACCCTGGTCTACTACGGGCTGCGCGATGGCCAAATCCGCGCGCTGACCGGCCACGGCGCCCAGGCGGCGGCGTGAGACCCAAGCTCGGACGCGGTCGGGCGCGGAGTCGTTGCGTGTCATGACCCCCGCACGGCGGCGAGGTCGCCCGTCTGATTGACCCCGCCCGACCGCGGCCGCACCGCTCCATGCCCCCTGGCGGGGCGAAGGGATGACCGGCAGCCGAGCTCGGCCTGCCCTCCGGCACAACGACCGGAACCTTGGAGACGACGACCGCAACCCCCGACACCTGCGCTCCCCGAGGAGTCGCCGCACACAACTTCGCTTGCCCGCCCCGGCCGACAACATCGTGCGCCAGCCGGCGTCGGCGTCAAGGACCTTCGGCCGCTCCGCGGTCGACCCTACGGGCCGATCCCTGACCCCGACACCGGACCATGGCGCATGCCCACGAGCGCCGGGAACGACCCAAGAACGGCAAACATTGACCGTCCCAGGGCTTGTCACGGCCCCGGTCCTTCAGGGATGACACGCCGAGCCTGCTGGCTTGGCGGGAAGGACCAGTCATGACCGAGACGATCGAGCCCATGCCGGTCTCGACGGATTCTCAGCAGCTCGCGCAGACGTTGGTGGAGCAGGCCCGGGCCGAGGGGGTGGAGCTGGTCGGTCCGGGCGGCCTGCTGACTGGGTTGACCAAGACGGTGCTGGAGACCGCCCTGGAGGCCGAGCTCAGCGAGCACCTGGGCTACGACAAGCACGACCCGGTCGGCCGTAACCGGGCCAACTCGCGCAACGGCACCCGGACGAAGACGGTGCTGACCGCGGTCGGCCCGGTACAGATTGAGGTGCCCCGGGACCGGGACGGCACCTTCGAGCCGGTGATCGTCCGCAAGCGGCAGCGCCGCCTGGACGGCATCGACCAGATCGTGCTGTCGCTGACCGCCCGGGGCCTGACCACCGGGGAGATCAGCGCCCACTTCGCCGAGGTCTACGGCGCCAGCGTGGGCAAGGACACCATCTCCGCCGATCACCGACCAGGTGGTCGCCGAGATGAGCGAGTGGGCGGCCCGGCCGTTGGATCGGGTCTACCCGGTGCTGTTCATCGACGCGATCGTGGTCAAGGTCCGCGACGGGCAGGTCGTCAACAAGCCCGTCTACGTCGCCATCGGGGTCACCGTCAACGGCGAACGGGACATCCTGGGGCTGTGGGCCGGCGACGGCGGCGAGGGAGCCAAGTTCTGGCTCTCGGTCCTGACCGAGATCAAGAACCGCGGCGTCCAGGACGTGTGCATCGTGGTCTGCGACGGGCTGAAGGGCCTGCCCGACGCGGTCACCGCCACCTGGGAGCTGGCCACGGTCCAGGCGTGCATCATCCACCTGGTCCGCAACACCTTCCGCTACGCCTCCCGCAAGGACTGGGACGCGCTGGCCAAGGACCTGCGGCCGGTCTACACCGCACCATCCGAACCGGCCGCGGCCGAACGGTTCGAGGAGTTCACCGCGACCTGGGGCGCGCAGTACCCGGCCGTCGTCAGGCTGTGGCGGTCGGCGTGGACCGAGTTCATCCCGTTCCTGGACTACGACGTCGAGGTCCGCCGGATCATCTGCAGCACCAACGCGATCGAGTCCCTGAACGCCCGCTACCGGCGGGCGGTCAGGGCCCGCGGGCACTTCCCGACCGAACAGGCCGCCCTGAAGTGCCTCTACCTGACCACCCGCGCCCTGGACCCCACCGGCCGCGGCAGGGCACGCTGGGCGACGCGATGGAAGCCGGCCCTGAACGCCTTCGCCTCACCTTCGAGGGACGCCTCACCCCCTCGACGACCAACTAGCCGCCCGGCCAGTTACACCCGAAAACGGACAGTCCCGTCCCGTCCCGCGGTGGGTAGGTGTGACGGCGTTCGAGCGGGCCGACACCGAACCGTGGCCGCTGGAGTTGACGGCGGTGACGTCGAACCTGTAGCTGCGGCCCTTGTGCAGGTGCCCGACGACGGTTCGGTGGCTGGTACCTGGCACGACGGCGGTCGCCAGCACCCGGGTTCCGTGAGCGGCATATCGACGGATGCGGTACCTCGTGACCGGCGAGTCGCCGCTGTGGTCCGGCGCCGTCCAGCGGACTGTCGCGGCGTGGTCGCGCGCGGTGGCTCGTACGCCGGTCGGCGCGCTCGGTGTCGCAGCCTTGGTGAGGACGCCCACCGTGGCCGCCGGACCGGCTCCCACGGCGTTCAGGGCCTGCACGCTCAAGTGGTAGGTCCGCCAGGGACGCAGGTGCCCGAAGACGAAGGACCGCGCAGTAGCGGGCAGCACGTGCGAGGCAGGCGCGGGTCCGTCCCGGGACACCCGGTAGCCGGTGATCGGCGATCCCCCGTCGTCCGCCGGCGGACCCCAGCCCAGTGTCGCCGTGCGGGGCCCGTTCACGGTGCTGGCGGTCACGGACGACGGGGGCGCGGTCGGCGCGGTCGGTGCCGCCGGCGCGACGACGCTTAGGGTCAGACGTCCGCCCAGCACCAGCGACGGCTCCGGCGGGTCCTCGGCCACGAACGCACCGATGAGGTACCTCGCACCGGGCTCCAGCGAGACCTCGCCGCTGCTCACCGGCGTCACGCAGTCCTCGTCCGACGGCGCGGGAAGCACCTGCACGGGGCCGGCGTCCGTCACCTCGGCCACGGCCAGTGACGCGCCGGGCCAGGTATCTGGGGTGACGGCCGGCAGGTCGGACGTGACCGAGACGTGGAGCTTGCCCGTCGCGTGGGCCGAGTAAGTCCACCAGGCGGTGTGCCGTGGCGCCCAGTGGCAGCCACCCAGGCCGCCCTCGTCGTCGTCGGCCAGCGTGGTGTCGACCGTCTCCTCCAGCGGCAGGGAGCCGATCTGCCGGGCCGCCGGGACGAGGTCGTTCGTTGGCGCGGTGCCCGAGGTCCGGTCCACCAGGACGCGCACGAAGTCCGAGGCTCCGTCGCCCGTTCCATCCTCATAGGGCTCCGGCAGGAACGCCACGACGTCGACCTGCTGCCCGGCGGCGGGGGTGATCGGCGCCAGCTGGGCCGCCGGCCGTCCACTGGCGCAGCCCAGCACCGACCCGGACCCGGCATCGATGAGGGCCAGGCCTACCGGGATCGAGGCGGTGATCCTGCCCGGCTGCGTCGCGGTCGCGCGCGCGTACACCGGACCGCCCGGGTCGGTTCGGAGCGCGAACCACTTCGGGGACCTGATCGGTGCCCCACGGTTGCACCTGGCAGCCACCGCGTCGTTCCCCGTGGCCGTGCCCGTGCCCCCGCCGGTGGCTGCGGTGAACGGCAACGACGAGATCGGCGTCGGCGCAGGATCGGCGACGGCCGCCGGGGCGGTGATCGCCGGGAGCGCCGCGGCCGTCACGGCCACGGTGAGCAGGGCACGTCGCATCATGAGGCTGATCCTCGGCCGGGAGTCGGTCATCCGGACCCTAGACCCGACCACAACGGCCCGGCAGGCCTTCGGCAGTTCCCGCGCCATCCGGCAGGAATCGCTGCGCGCCACCGCGCAGCGGCTGATCGCTGACAACGGCGGCTGCCCCCGGCGACAGCATCGTCCTGACCGAGGGACCCCCGGCGATGGCTGCTGTCGAGTGCCGGCGACGCTTGGCAAGAATGACTCTCAGCACGGGCCCTGCTGGACCAGACCACCTCGGTAGGCTTTTGAGGTACGTCACCTCCCGGTGCAGATTGCAGCGGCGATGATCCGGGAGGGAACCACCACACGACTGCTGGGAACGCGGTGCTCCATGAGAGCGGTAAAGACGGCGGCCGCGCCGCTGTGACGGGCTCTCATCTGCCGTCGGTCGAATGCGCGGATGTGTACCGCGTCCAGGCAGTGCCCGTGCAGCGGCCACGCCGGAGGGGTGGGGCGGTCCGACGGCGGTAGTTTGAACCGCCGCACCTGAACGACGCGGATGCCGACCAACCCCGCGGTTGGTGGCAGCGCCTTATCGGTCGCACGATGGGTCACACGGGTCTGTGGTTGCCCTCCGCGGATCACCGTATGGTGCTGTGCCGCTGGTCGAGGCCGCGCAACCGTCTCGGTGCGATTGCCAGCCCGGGCGAGGGTCGGCTGATCGCCCTCGGTTTAGGTCACAGGCGCGCATACTGAGCGCGTCGGAAGGTTCTTCGAGCCCGCCGTTGGCGGTGAGCCGTCTTGCGACGTACCCCCACTCCGGTAGGCCGGAGAAGGCCCGTGGACATGGTTCCCGAGAACGGCATTGATGAGACCAGCGCGGAGGTGCGGCGGGCGCTGGCGGACGCAGCGCGACTGGCCTGGCACGACGTCCCCGGTTGCGATGGGGCGAGCGTCAGCCTGCTGCACGACGGCACGGCTAGCACCGTGTCGGCCACGCAGGACCGCATCCGCGAGCTCGACCGGGGGCAGTACGAGCGGGGTCACGGGCCGTGTGTGAGCGCCATGAGCGGCCGGGATGCGGTGACCGTCGACGACTACGGAAGCGACGGCCGCTGGCCGGACGTCGCCGAGGACGCCCTGGCGGCCGGTATCCACAGCAGCCTGTCGCTCCCACTGGTTCAGGGGCGCCGGATCATCGGCGGGCTGAACATGTACGGCACGGCGCCGGCGGCGTTCACCGAGCGATCCCGGCAGGCGGCGGAGACCTTCGCCCGGCAGGCCGCCCTGATGCTGGGGTACCTGCAGCAGCTGCATGTCGAACGTGCCGCGCACGCGCGCGAGCAGCAGGTCGCGGCGACGCTGCAACGGTCGCTGCTGCCTTCGCTTCCGGACATCGCCGGCATTACCTGCGCCGCCCGCTACCTGGCCAGCACCGACCATGCCCAGGTCGGCGGGGATTGGTATGACCTGTTCTGCGTTCCGGATGGGGCGATCGGCATCGCCGTCGGGGACGTCATGGGCCATGACGTGGCCGCTGCGGCAGCGATGGGACAGTTGCGCAGCGTGCTGCGCTCCTACGCCTACGAGGGCAGCAGCCCCGCGGTGGTGCTGGACCGCTTGGACCGGCTCGTTCAGGGCTTCGAGATGGCCGATCTGGCCACCTGCATCTACGGCCGCCTGCTTCGGCTCGATAACGGGTCCGGAATGTGGGTCTTCGCCAATGCCGGGCACCCGCCACCGCTGCTGCGGGAAGCGGATGGGACCGTCCACCGCCTTGATCGAGGCGCCTCCACGCTGATCGGCGCGCTGCCACCAGGTGGCGCCCGCCGCACCGAGACCGCGGAGACCCTGCCCGCCGGGTCTGTGCTGCTGCTGTACACCGATGGGCTCGTCGAGTCCCGCGACCGCGACATCGACCATGGCATGAACCGCCTCTGCGCCGCCCTGACGGCGCTGGGCGGCGACATCAGCCCGCAGCAGGTGTGCGATGGACTGATCACCGAGCTGCTCGGGCCCGCGCAGGACGACGACGTGGCCCTGCTCGCCATCCAGCTCAATCGCCCATCGGACCGGAACTGAACAACGAACGTCGGTCTCCGATGGGTGGTCGGTGGCGGCGCTCCTGTGAGCAGCCGACCGCGGGGGGCGCCGCTTTGGCGGTCGGACAGGGCTACTGTGGCTGAAAGGCCGATCGCGATCTGCTGACTGCCGCGAGGGGTTCGCACCGCGCTGCTCGCTGGAAGGCCGCCACGCACCTGCCTGGTGCACCAGTTCATCGCAGGCGTTGGGGCGATGTCGCAGGTCGTAGTGTCGCCCGCACGGTGACAGGAGGCCTGGATGAGTGAGCTGATGGCTGACCGCGGCTTCGGCGACCCAGAGCGGGTCTTCGCCGAGCTGGCCGGGATCCGGTTGAGCGCTAAGCCGCTGTCGAATGTGCTCAGGCGGGTCGCCGAGCTGGCGATGGACGTGCTTCCGGACGCCTTCACCGGGGACCTTGGTCGACCTGGACGAACGCCAGTACGAGACCGGGTTCGGGCCGTGCCTGGATGCCGCGGTCAGCGGGGAGACGATCACCGTGGACACCGCCCACGACCAGCACTACGCCGACTTCGCCGCCGCCGCACGCCGACGCGAGGTGACCCACTCCCTATCGGTGGCCTCGTCCCACCGGCCGAGTTCGAGCACAACCACTACCGGCACAACCCGACCCCGACTACCGTCGGCGCGTCAGCTCCGAGCCTCCACTAAACCCGGGGCGAGACAACAACATGTCCGCAGCGTCACGCCGGGGGCCGCTCGACCGGCTGTGCCGGCAACCGCACGCACAGCCGTGGACAACCGCGCCGGTTCAGGTCAGGACCTGTTCACCGGCCTCGTCGTCGTTGATTCTTGTCCGGAATAGGCGTGTCGTGCGGCCCCACGTGGCCACGTCGGGCGGCAACTGTTACCGCGAGACGATCCTGGCTGAGGTGGAGGTGCCGGCCGCGCTGGCCGTGGTGGTCGCGGCGACGGCGCGCACGTACCAGGTGCCGCGGGCCAGCTTGACGCTGGTGCGAGCGACGCCGTACCGGTCGGTCAGTGGACGGGCCACCGTTCGCCAGGTCGAGGACCCGCGTTTCCGCACCTGGAACGTGACGACTCGGCCACCACTGGCCGGAGCGACCGATCCCTTCACCCGGTACGCCTTGCCTGCCACGACCGTTGTGGGAATTGCACTCAGCGTGGCCCGGGCGGTGACCGACGTGGTGCGCGTGGGCGAGGTCCCGGGCCCGTTGTATCCCGGGCGCTGGGCGACAACAGCACGCCACTGGGTGTTCAGGCCGACCGCCGGATAGGCCACGGCCTGACCCAGGGAGTCCGTGCGGGCCGTGGCCACGGTCCGCCACAAGGTGGTCCCGGCTGTGCGCGCCTGGAAGGCGACCGGGACCCCGGGCAGCATCTCGTTGTCGCTCTGCTGGACACCCATGAGGAGCTTGACCTTCGACCCATACCGGGCGGTCGATGCGGTGAGAAGCTGAACGCGGGCGCGGGCGTCGACGTCAACGGCGGTGACGGTGGTTCGGGTGACGCCGGCGCTGTCGGTGACGGTGATCCCGACCACGTGCCTGCGGTCGTTCCCGGGTGAGCCTGGGTAGCCACCGCGCAGGGTCTTCAACGGCACCAAGGCCGTCACGTCGGCGCACGCGACGCCGCCGCAGGTTCCCGAGGCCAGCGTGGGAGCGCCGGGAAACGTTTCTGCGGCCCGCCATGACGTCACCGTGGGCCGGGTGCGGTTCTCGACGGCGAGCCCCGTCAGGGTCCCCTTCAGCGTGCCGCCCGTACCTTCGGCGACCGGCCCGTGGACGGTCAGGGTCGCCTGGATTCCCGCGGCGGTCACGGTTTCGGTCGTCTCGGTGGTCGCCGAGGTCGTGGTGCTGCCGTAGCGGTCGCGGCTGGTGGACTCGGTGTAGCGCACCCGCACCGTGTGCCGCCCAGCTGACAGCGGCGCGCCGTCCTGGGTGATCAGTGGGATGTTCGCGGTGCGCCACGAGGTCTCGGTGCAGGCCTGCCCCTCGCAGTCAGCGGGGGTGATCATCGAGCTGTCCATCACACCGGACGGGTAGGTTGCGCCGTCCAGGTAGACCTCGAGCCGGTCCGGCGCGTACGGCCACCCGCCGGGTCCGGTGGTGAAGCCGACCGTGGCAACGGCTCCGTTCCAGGTGCCGTTGGCCGGGGTCACGGCCCGCAGGCCCTCCGCCCGAGCCTGCGGCGCCCGGTAGACCCGCACACTCGTGAGCAGCATGTCCGAGGCGGCGCCTTGAGCGTCGAAGGCGACCGACCGCATGGTGTACACGCCCTCGGCCAGTTCCGTCACCGGAAGGGGAACCGCCATGTTGTAGTGCCCCGACTGATCCAGCGGGGGAATCGGCCAAGAGCTGTCGACCCGCTTGCCGTGGCCCAAAAGCGTGACGTCGACACGGTCTAGGGCTTGTGTGGCGGGGGCACTGGGGAACAGAGCGGCTGGGATGGTCCCGTCGGCAGCCACCGGCAGGGTCGACCCGCTGGAGCCCCACAGGGCCGGGCGGTGGTTGTTGAGCTGAAAGTGGGCGTCGGGGCTCGTGGAGGTCCTCGGTCCCTCGGCGGTGTCGGAGGTGACGGTCGCCGTGATGAGCTGCGTTTTCCTTACGCCCGTCTCCAGCAGCATCGGGTCGGGCGCGCCGGGGTCATTGCCGGGCTCGTGCCACGTCGCGGTGTCGACGTTGACGGTCGTCTGGCATGCGGTGGCGCACTCGGCTGGCAACTCCAGTGATGCGCTGCGACGGCGGGTGTCGTCGTAGTAGCTGCGGATGGTCACGGTCGCGCTGCGTGGGACCTGCCCCGCGCCGGCCTGGATTGCCAGGCGAACCGCAACGGTACCCGAGAACTCGGTCCCGTCGTCGCTGGGCGAGAGCACCTGAACGGTGGTCTCGTCCGGTGCCGCGTCTGCGACCGCAGGCCCGGTCGACATCACGATGGCCGCGGTTGTGACGAGGGCAAGAGCCGGCGCGAGCACCGTGCGGCGCATGAACATCTCCTTGGTCTGACGCGCACTGACGGTCGGCGCGGGCGCGACGTTAACAGTGTCGGTGTTCCACCGTCGCGGCATTAGCCCGAACGGGACAGTGGAGTCGAGCAGAGTGGTGTACGACTCGCCCGGGTGGGCGCGCCTTCGGTGACGTGGACCTGCGGATCCCCAAGATGCGCTCCGAGTACTCCTCCTGACGCGCACATCCTGGTGCCGCTGAACGCACTCATTTGCCGCTGTCCACGTTGCCGATGAGCGGCCGTCGGTGGTGTTGGGCGACCGCCGGTGCCTACTACGGCGATGAGTCTCATCGCGGGCGGACGTCTGACCTCCTAGACCTGACCAACTCGCCGTGAGGACCTCCGATGACCGCCACGTACACGTTCGACATCCTCTGCACCCTCGACGGCTTCGGCTCCTACGGCCAGGCCGGGGACTGGGGCGGCTATTGGGGCAAGCAGGGCCCCGAGTTCCTCGAGCGACGCCTGGCCCAGTACAGCCCGGAGCAGCGGATGGTCCTCGGGGCGAGCACGTTTCGGATGTTCACCGAGATGCTCGGCTCCATCTCCGACTCGGAGCTGGACCCGATCAACAGCCGGATGAAGCACCTGCCGACGACCGTGCTGTCGACGACGCTCAAGGCCCCCCTCGACTGGCCGGACGCGACCCTGGCGCGCGGCGACGCCGTCGAGGTTGTCGCTCGCCTGAAGGAGGAGTCCGAGATTCCCTTGCGTTCCCACGGCAGCCTGTCGGTGAACCAGGCGCTCATGGCTGCTGGGCTCGTCGACCGCGTGCAAGTCACGATTTTCCCGGTCATCAGCGGCCACAGTGGGACCGAGCCGGTGTTCGCAGGGGCTGCCGACTTCGACCTCGAGCTGTTGGAGAGCCGCACGCTCGACGGCCGCATCCAGGAGTTGGTCTACCGCCCCAGTCTGCACTGAGGCAACAGCGAGCGTCCTCAGCCGCGCTGCGGCCATCCGGTTCTGCCGAAGGCGGGCGTCCCCGGATTACCTTGCCGGCGGGTGCGTCTCCGTGAGGCTGATCCATGGAGCACAGCGGCTGTCCTCGCCGCCGGTCTCGCCCGGTGGTTCAGCGAGCGGGCCTTCCTTTCCTAGCTGGGCGGAGCCGCGCCGCCATGACCTGCCTGGCGGCAGCGCTCAAGCCGACCCCGACCATCGCGATGGTTGACGACTTCGGGGACCACCTCAACGCGGCGACCACCACGCCAGGCGGTGCGTTCCGCTGCGGATCGGACCGCTGGCCCGTCGCCACTGTTGTCGGGGGCGCGGGGGAAGTCTTGGCGAAGGCATCGAGCATCGCAGGGACGAAGGCCGCAATGTCCTGAGGCCCTCTGCTCGTGGTCAGGTTTCCGTCCCGAACGGTCTCCCGGTCGAGCCAGGTAGCACCCGCGTTCACCAGGTCGTCTCGGATGCCCGGCCAGGAGGTGAGGGTCCGTCCATCGACAAGTCCCGCCGATGCGAGGACCCACGGGCCGTGACAGAGCGTAGCGATGGGCTTGTCGCTCGCGGCGAACGCACGAACGAACTCCCGGGCCTGGACGGACTGCCGAAGCAAATCCGGATTGATGAATCCGCCGGGCACCAGTAGGCCGTCGTAGTTCGCCGGGTCGGCCTCGTCGATCGTCGTGCTGACCCGTACGCGTTTGGCTGGCATGTGCAGGTTCAGCCCCCGGATGCGTCCATGCCGCAGGGACACCACGTCAACCTTCGCGCCGGCCCGCTTCAGCGCTTGCAGCGGAATGGTCAGCTCGACCTTCTCGAAGCCGTCGGCCGCCAGGGCGGCAATCTTGCGGCCCTTGAGTCGGCGTCTGGTGAGCATCCTGTCCTCCTGCCGCCCGATGGAACCGTGGAGATAGGCCAACGCCCCATAGTGAGGGAGCCTCGAACAGGGCCCCGATAACGGTGCACTCGCTTCCCCCGACCCGCAGGGCGTACCCACGCCCGTCCGCCGTACACCTACAACGCCTGAAGCCGCAGTCCGGGCCTCCCAGCCGCCGCGCACTCCACCGGGAAGCGTGGCGGGCCGAGGGCAAGTGCCGCTATCCGCGCCTTCGCGGAACACGATGGTGTCCCGCTGATCGATCCCCGTGCGGGACGCGCGTGCCGCATGTGTCAATCATCGTTCTCCACCTCAGGGCTATAGGCGCCCCCGGGCTAGGACCGCGCCGTGCGTGCTGGGCCGCGCGCCGCTGGGAGGAACTGGTCGGGGACATCCTCGGCCCGTGGCCGCCGCGACCGCGAGCGGCGCCGACCGCATCGGTCCACTGGGCCTGGTGACGCCCGCCTACAGAACGGCGTCGGCCTGACGGAGGTAGAGGCGGCGCTGGCTCGCGTTCGGCGTCCGTTCGGCGGCCAGGAGAAACTGCGCGCGGGCCTCGTCGAGCCGGCCGAGCTGCTGCAGGAACGTGGCACGGACGGCGGCGAGCTCGGGGTGGCCCGCCAGGGCGGGGGTGTCCGTCAGCTTGTTGGCTAGGGCCAGCCCACGGTCAGGTCCCTGCGCCATGCCGACGGCGACGGCGCGGTTGAGGGCGACGACCGGCGACGGCGTCAGGTGCAGCAGCAACGTGTACAGGGCCGCGACGCGGCGCCAGTCGGTGGTGGCGACGCTCGTGGCACGCGCGTGGCAGGCCGCGATCGCGGCCTGCAGTGTGTACGGACCGCCACCCAGGTCCTCGGCGGTCTCGAGGGCGGCCAAGCCGCGGCGGACGAGGAGGAGGTCCCAGCGCCGCCGGTCCTGGTCGGCGAGGAGGACCGCCTCCCCCGCCGGGCCGGTGCGGGCGGGGATCCGGGAGGCCTGCAGCTCCATGAGCGCGAGGAGCCCGTGTACCTCCGGTTCGTCCGGCTGAAGGCGGGTGAGCAGCCGGCCGAGGCGCAGTGCGTCGTGGCAGAGCACCGGGCGGGTCCAGTCGTCGCCGCCGGTCGCGGCGTAGCCCTCGTTGAAGATCAGGTAGACGACGGCGAGGACGGCGCCGAGCCGGGCGCGCAGCTCCGCCGGCGGCGGCAGCTCGAAGCGCACCTGCCGCTCGGCGAGCGTCCGCTTGGCCCGCGAGATCCGCTGCCCGACCGTCGGCTCGGGCACGAGGAAGGCGCGGGCGATTTCCCGAGTGGTGAGCCCGCCCACGGTGCGCAGGGTGAGTGCGACCTGCGACTCGGCGGTGAGGGCCGGGTGGCAGGTGAGGAAGACCAGCCGGAGGAGGTCGTCGGGGACGACGGTGTCGAGCTGCTCGTCGACGTCGGACATCGGGTCCCCCTCCTGCTCGTGGCTCGTCTCCTGCACGAGCTCGGCGAGCTTGCGGTCCAGCGTGAGGCGCCGCCGGTAGGCGTCGACGGCGAGGTGCTTCGCGGTGGCCATGAGCCAGGACGCCGGGTGCTCGGGGACGCCGTCCGAGGGCCACTGCCGCAGCGCCCGCTCGAGCGCGTCCTGCGCGAGGTCCTCGGCGGCGGCGAAGTCGCCCGTGATGCGGGTGAGCGCGGCGACGAGGCGACCGGACTCGATGCGCCAGACCGCCTCGACCGCGCTGGTCGTCGTGGTCACGCAGGTGCAGGGGGCGGGAAGTCCTCGGGCCCAAAGACCTTCAGGACGTCCGCCTCGCCCTCCCAGCCTGGCCACCTGTCGCGGTGCGCCCTCAGGAACCGGCTCGTCCACTCCAGCGCCTCCTCCCTTGACCGGACGTCGTACAACGCGTAACTGATGAGCTCCTTGGACTCGGTGAAGGGTCCGTCGGCAGTCCCGAGGGTTCCGCCGAGCAGGCTCAGCCGGGCGCCGGTGGCGCTGGGCTGCAGGCCCTGGGTGTCGAGCAGCACGCCGGCGTCGCGGGCGTCCTCGCCGAGCGTCATGATCGCTTCCATCAGTTCGGGCGGCGGCGGCCCCTCGGGTGTGGTGACCGCCTTGAGCAGCACGAGGTAGCGCACGGGGATCTCCTCCGGTGTCGAGATGTCGTCGGGGGTGTCGGGGATGTCGGGAGCGTCGGATGGCATCAGGCCACGGACCGGTACCGCCGGAGACTAGCCAGGCTCAGCCAGACCCAGGTGAGGACGACGGCCGCGGTGAAGGCGAGGTTGACGACGGCGGTCCCGGAGCCGGACGCAACGCCGGCGAAGGCAACCAGGAAGACGACGCCGGTCGCCCGGGTGAGCACCGCGACGCGGCGGCGTCCCTCGGCGGCCGCGCGCCGGGCCAGCAACCAGGTGGCGGCGACGAGGGCGAGGAAGCCGACGCCGGCCGAGACCACGTGGAGGGTCCCGTGCAGGGTGGGGTGCACCGGCGGACCATCCGGTGTGCCGAGGGGGAACCCGTTCATGGGGTCGGCGCGGAAGGCTCCGGCGGCGACCAAGGCGAGGCCGTACACAGCCAGCAGCCGGGGCGCCCAGCGCGCGGCCGGCCCGGCCACCAGGGCGCGCCGGAAACCCGCCGCGGCGGCGACGACCATCAGGCCGGTCAGCGCGAGGTTGAGCGGCTGAATCCAGCCGGCCGGGCCGTTCGCCAGCAGGCTCCATTCGTGGCGGGTGAGGTCGAACCCGTCGCGGCTCAGCGCCTGGGCGAGGCTGACGGCCACGTAGACGGGGCCGGCGATCACGCCATAGCCGAGCAGAGACTTGGTAGTTCGGCCCTGCGGCGTGCAGATGGTGGTGAGGGCGGGACGCCGGGCAGCGACGGTCTCGGTCATCGAAGACTCCTTCGTGGCGGGCGGCCCGGTGCCGCCCGTTCGACAACTCCTCGAACGGGCGGCCGCCGTTTCGACACGGCCGACCAACTTTTCCCGCGCGGGGCCACAGGCGGCCATCTCCACGCCCTCGGCGACCACCGTCCTTCCGCAGCCATGCCCGAACGTCACCAGGGACGGCGACCGGGTGAGGGGCAGCGGCGGGTCAGGCTCGGCGACGTCTGGCCTGTCTCTCGCGGGGGTTCCTGTGCTTCGTGCAGACCCGAGTCCAGGGCCTCGTCCAATCGCTCCGAGTTGACCACCACGCGGTTAGCCGAGCACGCACGCGGTCGCCGGGTACGGCAGGCGCAGCCGGTCCCTCGCCGTCAGCGGCGAGCAGCGTGGACCGCGACCGACGGAGCTCCGGAAGTGGCCCGAGGCGGTCGTGGGGCACCAGGGCGCACCAGATCGTCACGTCGGCGTCCGGGAGCTGAACGAGGAGGACCCGTCCAGCCGAGGTCTGACCGGCGAGGGCCTGGGCGAGCTAGCGCCAGCCGAGGTGCGTGCATCGCCGGTCACGTCACCGGGTAGGTCCACTGCTTGCGATGTCCCGCCGGCAACGGCCGGGCGCCGCGGGACAGGCAACGCAGGCCGAGGCGTGGTGTGACCGTCAGTGGCGGGCCGCCCACTGATGCGGGCCATCACGTTCAGCCGTTACGGCGAGCTGCCGGTGCTCGCCGAGGTCCCCGAACCGGTATGCACGGACGACGGTGCCGTGGTGCAGGTGCACGCCACGGGGGTCTGACGCTCCGACTGGCACGCCTCGCGGGGGCACGACCCCGTGCCGCTGCCACACGTGCCGGGCCACGGCTGGCAGGGACGGTGGTGGTGGTCGGCCGCGCGGTGTGACGGTGGCGGCCAGCGGGCCACCGTGCCGTTCGTCTCTAGGGTGGCGGCCGCGGCCCTGGGCTGCCGGTTCGCGACGGCGTACCGGGCGCTCACCGTGCACGGCAGGCTGGCGGCGGGGGACCCGGGTGACCGTGCACGCTGCGGCGGCGTCGGGCTGTCGCCCGTTCTGATCGGCGTCGCGCTCGGCGCCCTGGGCCGTGGCGGTCGACGTGTCCGCTACCGCGCTGCGGCGGGTGGGCGGAGCTTGGTGCGGCGGCGACGATCGACGCGTGCGAGCGGCCGGACGCGGCCGCGACGGTCCGGGAGGTCATCGGGCGAGGGGCCCACGTGTCGGTCGATGCGGTAGGGCCGCCTACCACGGCGGTCGCGTCGGTTCGGTCGCTGCGCCGCCGGGGACGGCACCTGCAGGTCGGCTTGCTGCTGGGGGACTGCGCGACCCCGCCGCTGGCGATGGACCGGGTGGTCGGCTAGAGGTTCGCGGCTCGCACCGCATGGCGGCCCACGACTACCCGCCGATGCTCGGGCTCGTGGCAGACGGCGTGCTGCTACCGGGTCTGCTCGTGACAATGGTCCTGCCCCTCGCTGGGGGCGGCGCCGCGCTGGCCGCGATGGACGACCCGACGGCCGGCGCCGCCGGCATGACGTTGCTCGACCCCTCCCGCTGAGCGCCGCCCCAGTCGCTGCTCCAGCGCGGCCGGTTTCCTCCACGCGAGCCGGTCGACAGGGGCGCCGGAACGGTGGTGCTGGAGCAGCCGTAGGGTCGGGCGCGTGCTGAACGAGGACGTGATGCTCCGGGTCGACGGCGACCGACTCGTTACCGGCGGTGGGACCCCGGTGGTCCTGCGCGGGATGGGACTGGGCGGGTGGCTGAACATGGAGAACTTCATCACCGGCTACCCCGCGACCGAGTCGCTGCAGCGTAAGGCGCTTCGCAAGGCACTGGGAC
>DATFPQ010000073.1:0-3900 GCA_035264765.1 Actinomycetales bacterium
GGGCCCGTGCCTGGGTCGCCGGCCTGGCCGCGGTGACGCTGGCGGTGGCCGGCTGCGGCGGTGGCGGCGACACGGACTCGTCGAGCGGCGACGCCGCGGCGGGCGAGCTCGACCGCGACGCGACCCTCAGGGTCGGCTGGACGGTTCCGGCCTTCGCGCTGGACCCGCACAAGACGAACACGACGGTGGGGCAGTACCCCTACGTCGCGCCGGTGTACGACCGGCTGACCAACATGGCCGGTGGTCGCACGCTGGAGCCGATGCTGGCGACGGAGTGGGAGACCTCCGAGGACGGCCTGACCCAGACGTACCACCTCCGAGACGGCGCGACGTTCCACGACGGCACACCGGTGGACGCCGCGGCGGTGAAGGCGAGCCTGGACCGGGCGCTCAACCTTCCCGAGTCGACGGTGAAGACCTACCTGTCCATGGTCGCCGGCGTCGAGGTCGTCGACCCGCAGACCGTCGCCATCACCACCAACCGGCCGGCGGCGGACCTGCCCTACGTCCTGGCGTCCAGCGTCGGAAGCATCATCAACCCCGCCGCGCTGAACAGCGGCACGCTCGACACCCAGCCGGCCGGCTCGGGCCCGTACGAGGT
The DNA here is from genome assembly GCA_035264765.1 of Actinomycetales bacterium. Lineage (GTDB taxonomy): Bacteria > Actinomycetota > Actinomycetes > Actinomycetales > Angustibacteraceae > DATFPQ01. Next base: position 602 of record DATFPQ010000073.1, read on the forward strand.
CGTCGACGTCGCCCTTGGTGACCGGGTGGTCTACAAGCGCGCGGAGAACTACTGGGACGAGGACGCCCAGAAGGTCGCCGGCCTCGAGATCATCGGGATCACCGATGACAACGCCCGGCTCAGCGCACTCCGCTCCGGCCAGATCGATGCCGCGTTGAGCAAGATCGGCCAGTACGACCAGGCCTCGAATCTCGGAGCCGGTTTGGCGTTCCACTCGTTCGACCCGGCCAGCACGTACAGCCTGTACCTCAACACCGGCCGAGGTCCGCTGGCCGACGAAGAGGTGCGGCAGGCGTTGAACTGGGCGGTTGACCGGGATGGGCTCACCGAGACGATCCTGAACGGGCAGTGCGCGCCGTCGAACCAGACGATCGCCTCAGGCCTGCCCGGCCACGTCGAGGACCTCGAGGACACCTACGGATATGACCCGGAGAAGGCCAAGGAAATGCTGGCCGACGCCGGTTACGCCGACGGTCTGTCGCTCACCCTGCTCGTCGGCGCGGGCCTGCAGCCGCAGGTCTCCATCGCTCCGGTGATCCAGGATCAGCTCAACGAGATCGGGGTGGACGTCGAGGTCGTTCCCGGTGACCCGACGCAGATCACCGGCATGTGGGCGCAGGGCGGCTACGACATGCACATCCAGACCCGTGTCGCGTCGCCGCTGCCGGCGATCACGATCAGGGACAACTTCCTGACCACCCGGTTCCCGGGGCCGAAGCCGGAGGGGCTGGAGGCACTGGTCACGCAGTCGCTGGACCCGACGCTGACTGACGACGCGCGGACCGGCGTGCTCGAGGAGGCCAACACGCTGATCACCGAGCAGGCGCTGGACGTCTTCCTCTGCCAGCTGCCCACGCAGTTCGCCTACTCCGACAAGGTCGTCGGCATCGAGGACATGGGCTGGGCTGACCTGCAGGGCATCTTCGACACCCGCTACCTCGGGGTGACCAAGGACTGATCGCACAGCACGCGCGACAGGGCGGGAGCACCGGGGAGCCGGTTCTCCCGCCCTGTCGTCCGTCGGGGCGGCCGGTTGTCCCGCGATGACCGTCAGCCCGCTCGGCGCTCGCGTGGGCGTCGCAGGAGAACGGGGACGACGAGCAGCGCGGTGACCAGGACGGCGCAACCCACGGCGCTCATCGCGAAGATGACGGTGTAGCCGTGTTCGTCGGGCAGTGTGCTGCCGGTGAGGGTGGACCAGGCGAGAACGGCGCCGGTGATGGCGCTGCCGATGGACCCCCCGACGGTGCGCAGCACCGCGTTGAACGCCACCGCGCTGCCGGTCTCCTCCGCCGGTACCACCGACAGGATCATCAGCGGCATCACCACGAAGCTCACGCCGATGCCGAGCCCCTGCAGGGAGATGCCGACGACCACCTGCCACAGCTGGTCGTGGAAGAAGGCGAGGAAGGCGAAGTCGAGGCCGACGAGCGCAGGGCCGAAGGCCAGCAGCCGGGACGCCGGGACGCGGCGGAGCAGGACGCGGACGATCCGGTGGGACACCTGGCTCCCGACGGTGTTCGGCAGCATCATCAGGCCGGCGAATGCCAGCGACAGGCCGAATCCGTACCCGGCAGCGACCGGGGTCTGCACGAGCTGGGTGACTGCCGACGAGCCCGCGAAGAGCATGGCTCCCTGGACGAGCGCGACGGTGCTCGCCAGGGCGACCGGGGAGCGGCGCAGCGACCGGAGGCGGACGAGCGGGTGCCGGGTGCCCAGCTCGCGCCTCACCCACAGCGGGAAGAGAACCGCGGAGGCGGCGAACAGTCCGAGCACAGCCGGGGACGTCCAGCCCCAGGTCCCTCCTTCGCTGATCGCCAGCAGGAGGCTCGCCAGAGCGCCCGCCAACGAGGCGGCGCCGAGGACGTCGAGCCGGCCGGCCGGTGGAGCCTCTGCGGGGTCGTGCCGGGGTGTGGCCGCGGCAATCGCGATGAGGGCGAGGATCGTGAACACGGCCGCGAAGGCGAACGCCATGCGGAATGTCGAGAAGTGCACGATGAACCCGGTCAGCGGGAAGCTCAGCCCGGCCCCCGTCACGGTCGTCACCGACAGTGCCGCGATGGCCGATCTCGCGCGTCGAGGTGGGAGGTTCACGCGGGCGATGGCGGTCGCCATGGGGATGATCCCGTAGGTGATGCCCATGAACGCCCGACCGGCCACCAGCTGGGGAAAGCTCGTCGCGGTGGCCGAGAGGAGCGTCCCGAGCAGGACCAGGCCGAGGGCGCACAGCAGCGCCGTCCGCCGGTACGGCCGGTCGCTCAGGGCGCCGAGTAGTGGCGTCGCGACGGCGCCGACCAGCAGTGCGGCGGTGAGCACCCACTGCGCCGCGCCTCGCGACACGTCGAACTCCCGCGAGAGTGTGGGGATCAGCAGCACGCCGAGGGAGCCGGACACCGAAGCGCACAGGCTGCAGAAGACGAGCGCGGCGACCAGACCTCTGCCGGCCGGAGCGGGACCGGCAGTGCCGGTGCGCGCCGCCGGGGCCGGGACGACCACGCCCGCGGCCGGAGTCCTGGCCTCCGCCGGCGAGTGGGCGACCGGCTCGCGGATGCTCATCCCTCGAGCAGCCGGCGCAGCAGCTGCACGGCCTCGTCGAGCACCGCCTGCTCCCGGTCGTCGAGCGCCTCGGCGATCTGCTCCGCCAGCCACGTGCGCCGGGCACTCCGCTCGCGCTCGAGCAGTCGTCGGCCGTCCTCGGTGATCTCGAGCAGGATCTGGCGGCCGTCCTGGGGATCGGGCCGCCGGTCCACCGCGCCCGCAGCGACGAGCTCGGCGACGGTCTGGGCCATCGACTGCGGGCGGATTCGCTCCAGCGCCGCCAGCCGGCTCGTGGTGCAGGCACCTTCCCGATCCAGGTGGCCGAGGGCGATGAGCTGGTGGCCCGGGAAGGCACTGCGCGAACGCAGCCGCCGGGCGAGCTGGCCCGCGACCATGGCGAGGTCACCAGCCGTCGTCGAGAGCGTCACCGGCAGCGGAACGGCGGATGAGGGCATGTTTCGACCGTACCTTCTGTTCAGGTTGCCTGAACAGGTGACCTGAGGATCTGCTCGGCATGCCGACCTCGGCCCGAGCAGGTCTAGGGCTGCCCTGGCCGCAGCTCGATGAACAATCCCTCGGCGTCCGCGCACAGGGTGTCGCCGTCGAACAGCCGACCGGTCAGGAAGCGCTTGCGGCCCTCTTGGCGATCCACGCGCCCCTCCAACCGGAGCTCGCGGCCGATCGGGGTGATGCTGCGGTAGCTGACGGTGAGGTAGGCGGTGCGCGAGGTCCGGCGCCCTCCGGCGTTCGCCAACCGGCCG
>DATFPQ010000074.1:0-2494 GCA_035264765.1 Actinomycetales bacterium
GCTGCTGGAGCAGTGCGCTCAGTTCGACCCGGCCACCGTGCGCCGGCTGGGCCGGGAGGTGCTGCACGCGGTCGACCCGACCGGGGTGCTGGCCGAGGAGCTGGCCGCCGCCGCCCGCGACGAGCTGTGGCTGACCCCGACGCCGACCGGGCGGGTTCGGCTGCGCGGGGAGGTCGACCAGGTCACCGGCGCGTTGCTGACCACCCTGGTCGAGGCCGGCGCCGCGCCCCGCCCGTCCGCGGCGGACGGCCCGGACACCCGGCCCGCGTCCACCCGGCGGGCGCACGCCCTGTCCGAGGTGCTGCGGCTGGCCGCCAACGCCGCCCCCACCGTGCACGGCGGGCTGTCCCCGCACCTGCTGATCACCATGACCCTGGACAGCCTGCGGACCGTGGGCTCCCTGCCGGGAGCCGGCGGGCACGACGGCGGTCAGAGCAGCGGCGCTGCGAGCTGCGGCGGCGGGGGCGGCGACGCACAGGGCCGCGGAGCTCACGGCGGCGGCGCTCACGGCAGTGGCGTACTGGGCAGCGCCGCGGCCGCCGACCCGCGGGCCGCCGAGCACCCCCCTGTTCGCGGGGAGCACCGTGGCCTCTCCCGCAGGACCGCTGACGGCGGCGCCGGCGAAGGACCCGCCGGACGACGACGCGCCGCCGCTGAACCGGGCCCAGCGCCGGGCCGCGCCGCGGGTCGCCCGGCGGATGGCGGTCACCGAGACCGGCGTGCCCCTCAGCGCCGGCCTGGCCCGCCGGCTGGCCTGCGACGCCACGCTCATCCCGATGGTGCTGGGGTCGGCGTCCGAGCCGCTGGACGTGGGCCGGGCCACCCGGCTGATCCCGCCGGCGATCCGGCGGGCGCTGATCGCCCGCGACCGCGGCTGCGCCTTCCCCGGCTGCCGGCGACCACCGCGCTGGTGCGACGCCCACCACATCCAGCACTGGGCCGACGGCGGACCGACCTCCCTGGTCAACCTGGTGCTGCTCTGCGACTTCCACCACGACGTGATCCACCACGGCCAATGGACCGTCACCATCACCGACGGCAGACCCGTGTTCGTGCCACCGGCCTGGCTCGACCCCACCAGGTCACCACGCGGACCCACCGACCCCCAAGCCGCCTGAACACACGGCGGGTCCAGCGCGTCGCCGTCCCAGTAGCCACTCACGGAAGTACGTGCCGGTCCGCAGTTTGGGGATGGCGACGTCGATGGTGCCGACGCGGCTGTCCTGCACGCACGCCGACTCCGGTGCGACGCGGACAATAGCCCCCGCCCGAGGTCAGGACGTCGTCAGGAAGACGCTGCAACCCCCGCCCGGCTGGTTCGTGATGATGATGTCCTCGCACAGCTGCCGAGCCAGCCACAGTCCAGCGGCACCGGTTCCCACAGGGCGGTGGTAGCCGGCCAGGGTGTTCCCCATTCCCGGTCCCACGTCCATTACACGGCAGGCCAGCCTCGTGGTGTCGGCCCACATGGTCAGCTCAACGGGGGGCTCGCCATGTTCGAGCGCGTTGACCACGACCTCGTGCGTCGCAACGATGAATCCCTCCACGGCCTCGCGCGGGAGCGCGCTGGACGACTCGGCGACGCGAGCCAGAAGATGCCGTACCGGCCGCACGTCCTGCAGGCCATGGACAGTCCGGACGGCGGACGGTTCTGCCTTCGGTGGGGCGCGCACTCCTGCCATCGGATGGGCCAGGAACGCAGCCGGTGAGAGGTAGTCGGCACTCTCGCACGCCAGGCCGTTCTCCGCGCTGACGCCCGGGTGCGCGGCCTTGGCCGCGGCGATGGTGGTCGCGGGCAGTGCTCGGGTGTCATAGGTGCACAGGGCATGGAAGGCGTGGTGGCCGAGGACCTCGTTGACCAGGGACTCGTAGCGCAGCCAGGCGGCATGGCCCGCGGGGTCGTCGCCGAGGGGGACGGTTCCGGTCACCCACATCTCCGTCGGCTGCGCCGTCAGTGCACGCTCGTACGCGAACAGTGTCTTGGACGGGGACAGGTAGAGGTCGCGGTCGAGCCCGTAGTCGAGCCGAGGATGGGAGCCCAGCGCATCGCGCAGCATGGCGACGCGGTCCTCGGAGCTGTGCACGAGCACCCGTCCCCCGGACGCCAGGCCGCGCTCGACAAAGGCTCGAGTTGCCGCGACGAGGTCGTCGTCGCAGTCATGGATGAGCAAGTCGTGGCTGTAGCGACGGCCCGCGAGCGCTTCCGGAGCGGTCATCGCGGACCCTGCAGCATGCATCCCTGCTCGCGTTCGATCTCCAACAGGTCAAGGATCCTTTCGACGGGCGGCTGAGCCGCTCGCAGAACGACGCTTCCGCCGTTCAGCCGGTGCGCGGACGTCCCCCTGACAAGCGCGACGCTCCACGCGGTCGAGGCCTCGCCGGAACAGCGCACCATCGGGTATCCCTCGGCCAAGGCGTCATCGACGCAGCGTGTGCGTAGGGCGGTGTCGTACGCCTCGCCGCCCGCAGGCAGGACCTGCAGCTGGCCACGGCC
>DATFPQ010000075.1:0-12503 GCA_035264765.1 Actinomycetales bacterium
CCCACGGGCGGGTCAGTGCATGGCGGCCACGTCGCCGGTGGCGAAGGCCTCCTCGTCGAACGGCTCGTCGCCGGACAGCACCCGGTCGACCTGGCCGCGGTCCAGCTCGCCGACCCAGTGGCCGATCAGCACGGTGGCCACGGCGTTGCCGGCGAAGTTGGTCAGCGCCCGGGCCTCGCTCATGAACCGGTCGATGCCCACGATCAGCCCGACGCCGTCCAGCAGCTCCGGCCGGTGCGACTGCAAGCCACCCGCCAGCGTGGCGAGCCCGGCCCCGGTCACCCCCGCAGCGCCCTTGCTGGCGATGATCATGAAGACCAGCAGCGAGATCTGCTCGCTGATCGACAGCGGCTCTCCCATCGCCTCGGCGATGAACAGCGACGCCATCGTCAGGTAGATGGCCGTGCCGTCGAGGTTGAAGGAGTAACCCGTCGGCACGGTGATCCCCACGACCGGACGCGAGACCCCGAGGTGCTCCATCTTGCCGATCAGCCGGGGCAGCGCCGTCTCGGACGACGACGTGGACAGGATCAGCAGGAACTCGCGGCCGAGGTAGCGCAGCAGCTTGAAGATCGAGACGCCGGTCACCGTGCGCAGTATCAGGCCGAGGATGACGATGACGAACACGAAGCAGGTCGCGTAGAACGCCAGCATCACCTGCAGCAGGGCCTGCAGCGCCGCGCCGCCCGCGGACCCCACGACCGCCGCCATGGCCCCGAACGCCCCGATCGGCGCGGCCCACATGATCATCGCGAGGACCTTGAACACCAGTCGCTGCAGGTGCCCGATGGCATTCAGGATGGGCACGCCGCGTTCGCCCATCGACTGCACGGCGAAGCCAACGAGCAGGGCCACCAGCAACGCCTGCAGCACCAGCCCCTCGGTGAGCGCGGACACCAGGGTGGTCGGGATGATGCTGAGCAGGAAGTCGACCGTCGACTCGGCTTCGCCGGTGGCCTGCTCCCGGCCGCTCGTGGCGAGCGCTTCGGTGAGGTCGAGCCCCTCGCCGGGGGAGACCAGGTTGCCCACGACGAGCCCGATGGCCAGCGCCACGGTGGACATCGTGAGGAAGTAGGCCAGCGCCAGACCGCCCACGCGACCGACGCTGGCCGCCTTCCGCACCGAGCCGATGCCCAGGACGATGGTGCAGAAGATCACCGGCCCGATCATCATCTTCACCAGGTTGACGAAGGCGGTGCCCAGCGGCCGCAGCCCCTTGGCGAACTCCGGTGCGACGAAGCCGACCACGACGCCGGCCACCACCGCCACGATCACCGCGACGTAGAGCCAGTGCGTGCGGTCGCGCCGAACGCTGGGCGTCGCCGCCTCGGGGTCGGGTGCGGTCGGGTCCTGCCGCGGTCGGGTGCCCTCGGACATGGTCGGTGCCTCCTCGGGGGACGCCGAGAACCGGCGCCTACGGGCGGATGTGCCCGTCACCCTATTCCGGAGGGCGTCCCGTGGCGGCACCGAGGTCGGTCGTCAGCCGAGCCGGTCAACCAGCTCTGCCGCCAGACCGGTGTACCCGGCCGGCGTGAGCTCGGTGAGCCGGCGCTCCACGTCGGGCGGCAGGCTCAGCCCGGCGACGAAGGCCCGCAGCGCCGGCCCGTCGACGCGGCGGCCCCGGGTGAGCTCCTTCAGCCGCTCGTACGGTTCCTCCATGCCCGGCGTCCCGGCGATGCCGGCGGCCCGCATCGCCGACTGCACCGCCTCGCCGAGCACCTCCCAGTTCTGGTCGAGGTCACGTGCCATCGCCTCTGGGACGACGTCCAGCCCGGCCAGACCGCGGCGTACGTTGTCGACAGCCAGCAGGGAGTGGCCGAACGCCGTGCCGATGTTGCGCTGGGTCGTGGAGTCGGTGAGGTCTCGCTGCAACCGGGAGGTGACCAGCGTCGAGGCCAGGACGTCCAACAGCCCGCTGGACAGCTCCAGGTTCGCCTCGGCGTTCTCGAACCGGATCGGGTTCACCTTGTGCGGCATGGTCGAGGAGCCCACCGTGCCCTGGCCGCGGACCTGCGCGAAGTAGCCGAGCGAGATGTAGGTCCAGACGTCGGTGCACAGGTTGTGCAGCACCCGGTTGAAGCGGGCGACGTCTGCGTACAGCTCGGCCTGCCAGTCGTGCGGCTCGATCTGGGTGGTGAGCGGGTTCCAGGTCAGGCCCAGGTGCTCGACGAAGGTGCGCGACACCTCGATCCAGTCGGTGCCCGGGACGGCGGCCCGGTGGGCGCCGTACGTCCCCGTCGCTCCGTTCAGCTTGCCGAGGAACTCGGCGCGCTCCACCCGGGCCAGCTGGCGGTGCAGCCGCGCGGCGAGGACCGCGAGCTCCTTGCCCATCGTCGTCGGCGTCGCCGCCTGGCCGTGGGTGCGGGCAAGCATCGGAACGTCGCGCAGCTCACGCGCCAGCTCGGCGACCTGGTCGGCCAGGGCGGTGGCTGCTGGCAGCCACACCTGGCGGACCGCCCCGCTGACCATCAGCGCGTAGGAGAGGTTGTTGACGTCCTCGCTGGTGCAGCAGAAGTGCACCAGCTCGACCAGGTCCGCCAGCGACGTGCCGGACATCCGCCGCTTGAGGAGGTACTCGACCGCCTTGACGTCGTGGACGGTCTCCCGCTCGATGGCCGCCAGCTCCTCGACGTCGGCCGGACCGAAGTCCTCGACCACCGCGCGCAGCCTGCGGACCTCGTCGTCGGTCAGCCGGCGTGCGCCGGGCACCGCGCCGGTGGACGTGAGGTGCACCAGCCACTCGACCTCGACGCGCAGGCGCTCGCGGTTCAGCGCGGCCTCCGACAGGTGCTCCACCAGCGGAGCCACCGCGGCCCGGTAGCGGCCGTCGAGCGGGCCGAGCGGAATGCCGGCGTCGGCCAGCGGGGTGGCCGAGCGGCGGGACGTCGGGGCGGTGGGCGTGGAAGTCACGTGCTCCATGGTCCCAGACCCGCCCCGCCGGCCCGGCGTCCGGGCACGGCTCCCTCCAGGGGCAGGCGTCGAGGGTGACCCGAGGTGACCCGCAGCGGCTCTAGAGCTTGGTGAGCTTGGGAGACGGCAGCGGGATCCGGCGCACGGTCGAGCCGAAGTCGGCAACCACCTCCGTGGTGCCCGTCGTCTCGATCACCCGCCCGAGCCCGTGCCGGTCATGGCAGACCTGGTCACCGACCTCGTAGGTCTCGGCCGCCTCGGCCGAGTCGTCGCGGCTGAACGGGCTGTTGGGGATAAACCGGCGACCGCCGTTGGCACGACTGCTCATGGGTCCAGTCTGCACCCGCGCACGTCCGCCCACCGGACGAGCGGCGAACGGGCGATCATTCGTCACCCTCGGTCCGCGCGGATGTCTGCCGGGTCGCCGACCACGATATTCAGGCTGCGCGGCCAGGTGAAGTACCGCACCGAGAGGTTCACCATCGTCGCGAACCGGTTCCGGTTGCCGATCAGGGTGATCACGTGCAGTCCGATCCAGGCCAGCCAGGCGATGACGCCCTTGACCTTCACGCCCCTGGGCAGCTGAGCGACCGCATCGGTGAAACCGATCGTCGCCATGATTCCCTTGTCGTGGTACTGGAACGGCTCCGTGGGTGCCCCCGCCAGCAGGCGCCGGATCTGGATCCCCGCGTGCTTGCCGCCCTGGATCGCCGGCTGCGCCAGCTGCGGCAGCGAGCTGCCGGCGATGGAGACGTCACCGGCCGCGAAGATCTCCGGGTGCCCGACCACGCGCAGGTCCGGCTCGACCTCGATCCGTCCGCCGCGTCCGGTCGGCAGGCCCCACCCGCCGACGACGGGGGAGGCGGAGACACCGGTCGCCCACACGGTGGCAGCGGTGGAGATGGTCTCGATGCTGCCGTCCGGGTCCTTGACCACGACCGCGTCCGGACGGACCTCCTGCACCGAGGTCTGCAGCCGGAGGTCGACGCCGCGTTCGCGCAGCTCCTTCGCGGCGTAGTCGCGCAGCCCAGGGTCGAACGGCGCAAGGACCACGTCGGCCATCTCGACCAGGACGATCCTGACCCGCTCCTTGGGGAGGTTGCGGTAGGCGACCGGGATGGCGTCGTTGCGCAGCTCGGCCAGAGCCCCCGCCATCTCGACCCCGGTGGCGCCCGCGCCCACCACGACGATCGTCGGGTCCGGCGCCCCGGCACGCCCCTGCGCGGCTTCCTCAACCGCGGTGAAGATGAGGTCGCGGGTCTCGATCGCTCCGGCGCGGGTGTAGATCAAGTGCGAGTTCTCGGCCGCGCCGGGGATGCCGAAGTAGTTGGCCGTCACGCCGCAGGAGACGACCAGGTAGTCGTAGTCGACCGGCTTGCCCTCGTCGAGCTGGACCTGCCGGTTGGCGGTGTCAACACCGGTCACCCGGGCGCGCAGGAAGTCGGCGTTCTTGAACCGGCTGGTGTAGGCGCGCAGGTAGTAGGTGACGTCGCCGGGGTTCAGGCCGCCGGTGGCCACCTGGTACAGCAGCGGCTGGAAGGTCGTGTACCCGTTCTTGTCGATCAGCAGGACGTCGACGTCCGCGGCGCCCAGCTGGCGCACAGCGGCCATCCCGGCGAAGCCGCCGCCCACCACCACCACACGGGGACGACGTCGAGCGCCGTCCTGGGTCGAGGCTTCGGGAAGGGGGGCGATGGCGCTCATGGTGCGCTCCTCGGTGCGGAAGTCGTCGTCGGGCAGGATGGGAGGTCGACGTTGACCCGCCCCAGGGTAGGGATCGTCAGCCGAGGCTGCCGCCCGGGGGCCGCCCCGTCTAGCATCCGGGCATGACCTCACCTGCCAACCCCGGCGGCGGCTCCGAGAACCCCCGTCAGAACGTCAGCTTCCCCAGCGACGGCAGCACCGCGCACGGCTACCTCGCCACGCCGGCGTCCGGGCGCGGCCCCGGCGTCGTCGTGATCCAGGAGTGGTGGGGCCTGGACGACCACATGGCCGAGGTCGTCGACCGGCTCGCCAGCGAGGGCTTCGTCGCCCTAGCGCCTGACCTGTTCGGCGGACGGGTTGCGCACGACTCCGACCAGGCCGGCCGGCTGATGCAGGAGCTGCCGGTCGAGCAGGCGGCCCAGTCGCTCGGCGGCGCGGTCGAGTTCCTCCTGCGGCACGAGGCCGTGACCTCGTCGACGGTGGGCGCGGTGGGCTTCTGCATGGGCGGCGGCTTCGTGCTGCTGCTGGCGACCCAGCAGGGCGAGAAGGTCAGCGCCGCGGTGCCCTTCTACGGCGTTGGCCCTGCCGTGCCGGACACCTACCGCGGGCTGCGGGCGGCGGTCCAGGGCCACTACGGCGAGCGCGACGAGTTCTACCCGGTGGAGCGGGCCCGCGCGCAGGAGGAGCAGATCCGCGAGGAGGCCGGTGTGCCGGTGGAGTTCTTCTACTACCCGGCAGGCCACGCCTTCCACAACGACAAGGACAAGCTGGGCACCTACGACGCGGACGCCGCGGAGCTGGCGTGGAGCCGGACGGTCGACTTCCTGCGCGAGAACGTGCACTGACGCGGCCATTCGCGTCTCGCGTGGCGTGATCACGCCTGCGGTGTCGGTGCCCGCGCCTACCCTGTCCGAAGCCTGTTGTCCCCGCACAGACCGGAGGCCCCGTGACGACCTCGACGACGCCGCCGCCGGTGGCGTTCGAGACCGCCTTCTCGGCCAGTGCGACGGCGCAGGCCCTGGTGACGCCGGACGGGACGCTGCACCGGGTCAACCCGGCCTTTGCGGAGCTGCTCGGCTACGGCGTCGAGGACCTGGCCGGCCGGCGCTACCAGGATCTGACGCCGAGCGAGGACGCCCCGCTCGACGTCGAGGGCACCCGCCGCCTGGCCGAGCGTGAACAGTCGGACGGGTCGGTGGAGAAGCGCTTCCTGCACCGCGACGGTCGGGCCGTCTGGGTCCGCGTCTGCGTCACCCCGGTGTGGCGGTCGGACGGCAGCCCCTGGGGCGGCGTCGCCCGAGTCGAGCCGCTGCACGCAGAGTCGGCGGAGGCGCCGCCCGAGCTCGCGTCAGGGCCCGGCGGCAGCAGCGCCCGAGACCGCGGCTACTGGCTCGCTCTGCACGACGTCCTCACCGGAGCCGCCAACCGGCTGCTCCTGTACGACCGGATCGCGCTGGCCCTCGCCGCCTGCGCGCGCGGGGCCGGCGTGGTGGCGGTGATGTTCTGCGACATCGACCACTTCAAGGCCATCAACGACACCTACGGCCACGCGCGGGGCGACCAGGTGCTCACCGCGCTGGTGCGCCGGCTGCAGGTCACGCTCCGCCCGGACGACACCGTGGCGCGGGTCGGTGGCGACGAGTTCGTCATCGTCGGCCACGTCGACACCGCTGCCGCCGCCCGCGCCCTGCACGATCGGGTACGGGAGGCACTCGCCCGGCCGCTCGAGCTGCCCGACGACCCGGCCGTGCTGGTCGGGGTCAGCGTCGGACTCGCGATCGGCCAGGGCGACGCCGAGGCGAGCCGGCTGATCGCGGACGCCGATCGGGCGATGTACGCGGAGAAGACGAGAGGCCGGCTGCCGCGGCAGCCGGCTCGTCCCTGACCCGCCTCACGCTGCCCGACTCAGGACTTCGGCGCGGCCTCGCGCAGCGCCGGCAGCAGCTCGGACTCCGCGAACCGCAGGAACTCGGTCTGCGTATCGCCGCCGATCTGGACCAGCGCGATGTCCGTGAACCCGGCCTCCCAGAAGGCCGAGACCGCGTCCACGATCGGCTGGACGTCGGGCCCGCACGGCACCTGCTGGGACACGTCGTCCTCGCGGACGAACTGAGAGGCCCCCGCGAAGCCGGCCGTCGTGGGCAGGTCCGCGTTGACCGCCCAGCCACCGGCGAACCACCGGAACTGCTCGTGCGCCACCCGGATCCTTTCCTGGCGGTCCGGGCCCCAGCTCACCGGGATCTGGCCGATGGCGCGCGATGCCGGCTTGCCCGCCTGCCGGCGCGCGTCCTGCCAGGCGGAGATGATCTCCGACTCCGGCTCGGTCGTCACCAGGTCGTCGGCCAGCGGCGAGAACCGCTCGATCGAGCGCTCGCCCGACACCGCCGCGGCCACGGGCACCCGGGTCTCCGGCAGGTCCCACAGTCGCGCGGACTCCACCCGGAAGTGCTGGCCGGTGTAGTCGACCAGGCCGCCGTCGAACAGCGAGCCGATGATCTCCAGCGCCTCGGCGAGCATCTCCTGGCGCACCCGTACGGACGGCCACCCCTGGCCGACGACGTGCTCGTTGAGGTTCTCGCCGGCTCCCACGCCCAGCGTGAACCGTCCCTCGCTCAGCAGCTGCATCGTGGCGGCCTTCTGGGCCACGACCGCGGGGTGGTACCGGAAGGTGGGGCAGGTCACGTAGGTCATCAGGTCGACCCGCTCGGTGACCTGGCTCACCGCCCCGAGCACCGACCAGGCGTACGACGCGTGCCCCTGCGCCTCGAGCCAGGGGAAGTAGTGGTCGCTGCTGACCTCGAAGTCGAAACCGGCCTGCTCGGCGGCGGCGGCGTCACGCACCAGCTGGCGCGGGCCGGCCTGCTCGGTCATCAGGGTGTACCCGAAGCGCGTCATGGGCGGCACCCTGGCAGAAGCCCGCTCGTGCCGCATCGTGAGGCGCGGTACCGCCGTCCGGCCCCCGGGCCTGCAGTCCTCAGCCGCCGGGCAGCGAGCGGGAGCGCCCTTGGAACAGCGCGACGAGCGTGCCGCCGTCCGGACCCTCGCGCAGCACCCGGACGTCGGTGACGCCGCTGCGCCCGTACCGGACTTGTTCCACGGCGTCTGCCACCAGGACGTCCCCAAGGTGGGCGGGCGCCACGAAGGTGATGTCCGCCCCGGCCGCCACGGTGACCACGCCATGCGTGTTGCAGGCCACCGCGAAGGCCGAGTCGGCCAGCGTGAAGACCAGCCCACCGTGCACGATCGCGTGCCCGTTCACCATGACCTCGGTCACCCGCATGCGCAGCCGGGCCCGGCCGGGTCCGACGTCCACCAGCTCGATGCCGAGGGCGGCGCTCGCGGCGTCGGCGTCCCACATCGCCTGGGCGCTTCGGCGCGCGACCTCGTCGGCACTGCCGTCGTCGGTGCCATCGCGCTCAGAGCTCACGCAGCAGCAGCCCCGCGCGCTCGGCCCGCTCGAACAGCGGGCTCAGCCGGTACCTGCCGGTAGGGAACGCCTCGTGCAGCCGCTCCAGGACGAACGGGGCGTCGACGCCGGGCCGCTCACCCCACTCCAGCGGGCCGGACGGATAGCCCGTGCCCAGGATCATCGCCACGTCCACGTCCTCCGCGGTGGCCTCGCCGCGGCCGACCAGGTCGACCGCCTCGTTGACCAGCATGGACACCGTGCGCGCCACGATGCCGCCGGGGGACTCCCCCACCACGCTGACCGCCACGCCCGCGGCCTGGCACAGCCCCACCGCGGCCTCGAGCCCGACCGGCGGGCAGTCCGCCGACGCGGAGAGCGCGACCCTGGTACAGGTGGCCGGGTCGTGCGCCCAGTCCAGCAGGACGACCGGACGCCCGTCGGAGGCGTAGCTGCCGGACGCGGCGACGCCGTAGGTCTCCAACAGGTGCGCCCCGCCCGGCAGCGGCACGCCGGGGGTGGGCAGGTCGCCGTCCTGCTCGTCGAGCTCGACCGGCTCGACGACCACGCCGCCCGCCGCGATCCGGTCGAGGAGCGGCGCCATGACGTCGAAGCCGGTGCGGCCGTCGAAGGTCTGCAGCACCACCTGGGGCGGAGCGGCTCGCGGCGGCTCGGTCCACGGCGTCGCGTCGTAGGGACGCCCCGCGGCGTCGTACCGAAAGACCCCGCGGCCGGTCTTGCGCCCAAGCCGTCCGGCGTCCACGAGCCGCTGCTGGAAGACCGTCGGCGCGTACCGCGGGTCGTGGAACGTCTGCTCCCAGACCGACCGCGACACGGCGAGGTTCACGTCCTGCCCCACCAGGTCGGTCAGCTCGAAGGGGCCGAGCGGGAAGCCACCCGCCTCGCGCAGCACGGCGTCGACCGTCGCGGGGTCGGCGACGCCCTCCTCGACCATCCGCTGGGCCTCGCCGTAGTACGGCCGGGCCACCCGGTTCACGACGAAACCGGGCGTGGACGTGCAGACGACCGGTGTCTTGTCCCACGCCCGGGCCAGGTCGACGGCGTCCTCCACGACCGCCTCGTCGGTGGCCTCCCCGCGGACGACCTCCACGAGGCGCATGCGGTCCGCCGGGTTGAAGAAGTGCAGGCCGATAACCCGTCCGGGGTGCCGCAGCCCGTTGGCCACGGCGGTGACCGACAGTGACGAGGTGTTGGTGGCGAGCAGGGTCGCGCTGTCGACCACCGCCTCGAGGTCACAGAAGAGCCGCCGCTTGACCTCGAGGTCCTCCGCCACCGCCTCCACGACGACCACGCAGCCGGCCAGGTCCGCCGCCGCCGGCACGGCCACCAGCCGCGCGCCGGCCGCACTCGCCTCGTCGGCGGGGAGCCGGCCTCGGGCCGCCAGCGAGTCCAGCCGGGTCACCAGCCGGTCGACCGCGTCGCGTGCCAGCTCCGGCCGGACGTCCAGCAGGCGCACGGGGTGCCCCGCCCGAGCCGCCACCAGCGCGATGCCGGCGCCCATCGTCCCGGCGCCCACCACGCCGACCGGCGCCCCCTCGCGGACCGGGCTCACGCGGTACCTCCTGCTCGAGGGTGCTGCGGACTAGGGTCGCGGCATGACTGCACAGCCGCTGGCAGGACCGTACGCCCCGGCGCCGCACCCGGTGCCCGACGACGCACCCGCGGCTGCGCGCGAGCTGGTCGAGCGGCACCGCGAGGCGCTCGAGGCCGCTCTGCGCGCGGCCTCGACCCGGGAGTACCACTCCCGTTATCCGGAGTCGCCGTCCCCTCGGGTGTACGGCGAGGGCGCGGCCGAGGCGGGGCAGCGGGCCTTCGAGGCGCACCTGACCCGGCGGTTCGACGAGCTCGCCGACCAGCCCGCCACCGACGCCTGGGTCGGCTCCGAGGTGTCTCCGTACGGCCCCGCGCTCCGCGTCGGCTACCCGCACCCCGACGTCCCGGCGCTGATGGCCGCCGTGACCCGGGGCCAGGCGGCCTGGCGCGACGCCGGCGCCGAGGTGCGCGCCGCGGTCTGCCTCGAGGCGGTGGACCGGATCCACGCCCGGTCCTTCGAGATCGCCCACGCCGTGATGCACACCAGCGGCCAGCCGTTCGTCATGGCGTTCCAGGCCGCCGGGCCGCACGCGCAGGACCGCGCCCTGGAGGCTGTGGCCTACGCCCTGTTCGAGCAGCGGCGCGTGCCGGCTTCGGTCGTCTGGGAGAAGCCGGCCAGGGGGGAGCCGCTGCGCATGGTCAAGGACTACCGCGTCGTCCCGCGCGGCGTGGCGCTCGTCATCGGCTGCAACACGTTCCCGACCTGGAACTCCTACCCGGGGCTGTTCGCGTCGCTCGCCACGGGCAACGCGGTGGTCGTGAAGCCGCACCCCCGGGCAACGCTGCCGCTCGCCATCAGCGTCGCGGCCATCCGAGGAACGCTGGCCGACAGCGGGTTCGACCCGGACCTGGTCACCCTGGCCGCTGAGCAGGACGGCGAGGGCCTGGCCAAGGTGCTGGCCCTCGACCCGGCGGTGCGGATCATCGACTACACCGGTGGGCCGTCCTTTGGTGCCTGGCTGGAGCAAGAGGCCGGGGCCGCGGGCAAGGTGGTGTGCACCGAGAAGGCCGGTGTGAACACCATCGTCGTCGACTCGACGGGAGACCTGCGGGGCGCGCTCGGCAACCTGGCCTTCTCCCTCGCCCTGTACAGCGGCCAGATGTGCACGACGCCGCAGAACGTGTTCGTGCCGCGCGACGGCGTGGACACCGACGAGGGACACCTGACCCTCGCGGAGTTCTGCGACCGGCTGGCCGATGCGGTGCAGCGGCTGACCGGGGACGACTCCCGAGCCGTCGAGCTGCTGGGCGCCACGGTCAACGACACGGTTCGGGCGGGTGCCGAGCGGCTGGCGGGGCTTGCCTCTGGCGTCGGTGGCCGGCTGGTGCTGGACTCGCGCCGGCTGCAGCACCCCACCTACCCGGACGCCGTGGTGCGTGCCCCCGGCATCGTGCAGGTCGACGTCGCAGCGACGTCGGTCTACGAGCGGGAGTGCTTCGGCCCGGTGGCGATCGTGGTCGCGACCGACTCCACCGTGCAGTCGCTGCAGCGGTTCACCGAGACCGTCCGCCAGCACGGCGCGATCACGGCGGCCGTCTACTCGACGTCCGAGCCGGTGCTGGCGGCCGCCCGTGATGCGGCGGCCGACGCGGGCGTCGCGCTCTCCGAGAACCTGACCGACGGGGTCTACGTGAACCAGACGGCGGCCTTCAGCGACTTCCACGGAACCGGCGCGAACCCCGCGGCGAACTCGGCGTACACAGATGGTGCCTTCGTGGCCTCGCGTTTCCGCGTGGTGACCAGCCGCCGCCACGTCTCCTAGTGGCGCGTGTTTGAACTGGTCTGACGGTTCGCTTTCTTGAGGATCTGTTCGGGGGTCTTGGTCCAGACGAAGGGGTGACATCGGTCGTTCCAGCCGTCGATGAACGCGCGGATCTTGGCGTTGAGGGCCTGGACTGATCCGAAGGTCCCGCGGTGGATGGCCTGGCGTTCGATGATGCCGAACCACACCTCCACCAGGTTGAGCCACGAGCCGGAGGTCGGGGTGAAGTGCACGTGGATGCGCGGGTTCGCGGCCAACCAATCGCGGACCTCGACCCGCTTTTGCGCGGCGTAGTTGTCCATCACCAGGTGCAGCTGGTCCTCGGGGTAGGCCCGGGCGACCTGCCTGAGGAAGGCCAGGAACTCCTGGTGTCGGTGCCTCGGCTTGCACGCGGCGGTGACCTTGCCGGTGGCGATCTCCAGTGCCGCAAACAGTGTCGTGGTGCCGTTGCGCACGTAGTCATGAGTGCGCCGTTCGGCCAGCCCGGGCTGCAGGGGCAGCATCGGGGCGGTGCGGTCCAACGCCTGGATCTGCGACTTCTCGTCCACACACAGCACGACCGCGTTCTCCGGCGGCGCCAGGTACAGGCCCACTACGTCGGTGACCTTGGCGACCAGCTCGGGATCGGTGGAGAACTTGAACGTCTCCACCCGCCAGGGCGCCACCCCGTACTCGCGCCAGGCCCTGGCGACCGTGCCGTTGCTGACCCCCAGATGACGGGCCAGCAGCCGAGACGACCAGTGCGTCACCCCCAGCCGCTTCGGCGGAGGGCGCAGCGTCGCGGCCACCACCTTGCGGTGGTCGACCACTCGCGGACGACCGGACCGAGCCCGGTCCAGCAGCCCGTCCACGCCCGCGGCCGCGTACCGCGCCCGCCAACCGATCACCGTCGGCCGGCTCACCCCGACCGCGTCCGCGATCGCCGTGTTCGACATCCCCTGCGAGGCCAACAACACGATCCGCGCCCGCTGCACCAGCCCGGCACGCACCGAGGAGGCCCGCGTCAGCCGAGCCAGCTCCTCCCGATCGGCATCGCTCACGGCCAGCGCAGCAGCAGGACGATTCGCCATGCTCCATGATCCCAGCCCACAATCGTAAACCAACTA
>DATFPQ010000076.1:0-6872 GCA_035264765.1 Actinomycetales bacterium
CGACTGTCGGACCTGGCGCGCACCCTGCAGGTCGATCTCCAGCAGTGCCGCGCGCCCCTGCTCCAGGGCCTCCTCGACCGCGCGCCGCGGCGTGCCGTACCGCGCCCGGCGATGCACGACGGCCCACTCGAGCAGCTCGCCCGCAGCCACCATGCGGTCGAACTCTGCGTCGTCCACGAAGTGGTAGTGGACACCGTCGACCTCGCCTCGCCGCGGCGCGCGGGTGGTGACTGACACCGACAACCACACCTGCGGGTACAGACGCCGCACCGCGGCCGACACCGTGCCCTTGCCGACGGCGGTGGGTCCGGCGAGGACCGTCAGCCGGCGCTGGGCATCGACGGGCTCGGTGCCGGTGTCGGTGTCCGGATCGGTCCCGCGGGCAGCCGGGTCGGCGTCGGGGGCGTGCGGGTGGGCGCCGGACGCGCGGGCATCCGGGTCGCTCTCGGGTGCGCGGGCAGCCGGGTCGCCCGCGGGCGGACGGGCAGCCGGGTCGGCCTCGGGCCCGGGGGCGGTGCTCACGAACCGGGCGTGAACCGGGCGACCAGGGCGGACACCTGGTTGGCTCCCAGGCCGCGCACGCGGCGGCTCTCGGAGATGCCGAGCTCGTCCATGATCTGGCGCGCGCGGACCTTGCCCACGCCCGGCATGGACTCCAGCAGCGCCGACACCCGCATCTTTCCGATGACGTCGTCGCGCTGGCCCTCCTGGATGACCTCCGCCAGCGACCCCTGCGCGTTCTTCAGGCGGTTCTTCACCGCGGCGCGCTCCCGTCGTGCCGCCGCGGCCTTCTCGAGAGCAGCCGAACGCTGCTCGGGGGTCAGGGGCGGCAGAGCCACGGATTCACCTCTGTGGACGCGGGTCGAGGACGTGCGCAGGCGGGTCCGAACCTAGCGAGTCCCCGCCCGCCGCGGCAACGAGGCCTCGTCCCGCCTGCCGTTGCCTGCGCCGCCCGCCGTTGCCTGCGCCGCCCGAAGCCGACGCCCCGCTCGAGATCGACGACGCGGCCTCAGGTCAGGCCCGCGTGAGGGCGTGAGCCACTGGCGGAGAGTCGTCTCGCCCGGGCTGCGACGTCGGTGCCGAAGCGCGTCAGGAATGGCGGTGAGAATCCGGGGCCAGCAGCCTGAACCGGCACGAGGTCGCTGAACAGGGCCGTTGGCCACGCCAGCAGAGCGGCGGGTTCCCCCTTCGGCCGTACAGCGCGCTGGACTACCGCTGGCCCGGATGGCCTGGCGGATCAACGAACAGGAGGCCGAACGTGGGCGAGCAGGAGTTCTCGAAGGGCGACAAGGTGACGTGGAACTCCCACGGCGGGCAGGCCGAGGGCTCGGTGGAGAAGAAGATCACCAGTGAGACCGAGGCCGCCCGACGCACGGTAAAGGCGTCGAAGGAGGAGCCGCAGTACCTCGTGCGCAGTGACAAGTCCGACGGCGAAGCGGTGCACAAGCCCTCGGCCCTGCATGAGAAGTAGGAGCGTCGACGGCGACCCGGGAGCTCGAGAAGCGCGGGTGCCACGCGCGCTAGCGGCATCAACGTGGCAACGAGCATCGGCGGGAGGACAGCGGTTGCCACGTTGACCACCATCGGGCGTGCGGCGCCGGTAGGACCTGCGCCGGCAGCGCCCGGGAGCCCGCGTTGGGGCCAGCGCAGCGCGCCGGAGCGGCGGGGTCAGCGCAGGGCGGCGACGACGGCGTCGCGGGTTCGCTCGGCCGCCGCGGCGAGGGCGGAGACGGACGGCCCGGCGCCGAGGACCTCCCGACTGGAGCTCGCCAGGACCTGCGCCCGGGCCGCGCCGAACACGGCCCGCAGCTCGGCGGCACCGGCCCCCTGCGCGCCGACGCCCGGCGCCAGCAGCGGCGCGCGGCACCCGGCCAGGTCCAGCCCGAGGTCCGCGACCGCGCTGCCCACGGTGGCGCCGACGACCAGACCCACGCTGCCCAGGTCGGCGCCGCCGTTCTCCGCCTTAGCGAGCGCCACGACGTCGGCCGCGACCGACCGACCGTCCGGTCCGGTGGCGTGCTGCACCGACGGCCCCTCGGGGTTGGACGTCAGCGCCAGGACGAAGACGCCCCGGCCGTGCTCGCGCGCCAGGTCGAGCGCCGGCCGCAGCGACCCGGCGCCCAGGAACGGCGAGCAGGTGATCGCGTCGGCGGCCAGTGGCGCGCCGTCGCGCAGGTACGCCTCGGCGTACGCCTGCATGGTCGAGCCGATATCACCGCGCTTGACGTCGAGCAGGCTGAGCGTGCCGGCGGCGCGCAGGTCGGCGAGCAGCCGCTCCAGGACCGCGATCCCGCGCGAGCCGTGACGCTCGAAGAAGGCCGACTGCGGCTTCACGATGGCGACCCGGCCGGCGAGCGCCTCGACGCAGGTCTGCGCGAACCTGGCCAGCCCGTCGGCGTCGTCGTCCAGCCCCCATGCGCGCAGCAGCCCCGGATGCGGGTCGACGCCCACGCACAGCGGGCCGCGGGCGTCCATGGCGGCCCGCAGCCGGGCTCCGAACGTTGTCATGTGCGCTCCTCCGAGACGGCAGGCGTATCGGTGCGGAGAGCCCGTGCCACGCGGCGCACCATGGCGGGTCCCTCGTACACCAGGCCGGTGTAGACCTGCACCAGGCTCGCGCCGGCGTCGACCAGGCGCAGGGCGTCGTCCGGCCCCCGCACGCCCCCCACGCCGATCACCGGCAGCCGGTCGCCCGCCTGCTCGGCGACCAGCCGGACGACCTCCACCGCGCGCGGCGCGAGCGGCCGCCCGGACAGCCCGCCGGCCTCGTCCGCAGCTCCCCCGGCAGTCCGCAGCCCGCCACGGTCAAGCGTGGTGTTGGTCGCGATGACGCCGGACACCCCGTGACCGAGGCAGACGTCGACCAGCTCCTCCAGCGCCTCGCGGGACAGGTCCGGCGCCACCTTGACCAGCAGCGGTGCGGGACGTCCCCCGGCACCGGCGAGTGCCCGGCTCTCCGCAACCAGCGCGTCGACCAGGGACGTCAGCGCCGCGGGGTCCTGCAGGGACCGCAGCCCGGGGGTGTTGGGCGAGCTCACGTTGACCGCGACGTAGTCGGCGTACCGGTGCAGCAGCCGTAGCGACGTGAGGTAGTCCTCGACGGCGTCCTCGACCGGCGTGACCTTGGACTTGCCCAGGCTGATCCCGAGCGGCACGGGCAGCCGGCCGAGCCGCTCCAGCCGTGCGGCCAGCGCCGCCGCCCCGGCGTTGTTGAACCCCATCCGGTTCACCACCGCCTCGTCCTGGGGCAGCCGGAAGAGCCGTGGTCGGGGGTTGCCCGGTTGCGCCAGGGCCGTCACCGTGCCGACCTCGACGAACCCGAAGCCCAGGAGCGGCCAAGCGCGCAGCGCGACCCCGTCCTTGTCGAGGCCGGCCGCCACGCCGACCCGGGACGGGAAGTCGATCCTGAGCACTCGGGCGCCAGTCGACGTCGCACGCCTGGGGCCGGGCAGCCGCGACGCCCCGCGCGACACGGCGGCCAGTCCCGACAGGGTCAGCGTGTGCGCACGCTCGGCGTCCAGCCGGAACAGGGCGGGCCGCAACAGGTGTCGGTACACCCCCACGTCAGGTGAGCTCGGCGAGGAGCTTGGCGTGCTCCTGGAGCGACCGGACCGACACCCGACCGGTACGAGTCGCCTCGATGCCCTGCACTGCCGCAGCCAGCTGCTGCACGGTCGTGATGATGGCCCGGTCCATGCTGGTCGTCGCGGCCCGGATCTCGTAGCCGTCCGCGCGCGCGGACCGGCCGGACGGTGTGTTCACCACCATGTCGACCTCACCGGCCAGGATCCGCTGCACGATCGTCCGCTCTCCGTCGAGGGCCTCACCCTCGCTGTGCTTGCGGACCACGGTCGAGGCCACCCCGTTGCGCCGCAGCACCTCCGCGGTCCCCGCAGTGGCCAGCACGGTGAAGCCGAGGTCGACCAGCCGCTTGACCGGGAAGATCATCGCTCGCTTGTCGCGGTTGGCGACCGACACGAACACGGTGCCGCCGTCCGGCAGGCCCCCGTACGCCGCCTGCTGGCTCTTCGCGAACGCCCTGCCGAAGTCGTCGTCCAGCCCCATGACCTCGCCGGTGGATCGCATCTCGGGGCCGAGCACCGAGTCGACCACCAGGCCGTCGTGGGTGACGAACCGCTTGAACGGCAGCACCGCCTCCTTGACGGAGACGGGGCACTCCGGGGGCAGGTGGGTTCCGTCGCCGGTCGCGGGCAGCATGCCCAGCGCCCGGAGGTCGGCGATGCTGTCGCCGAGCATGATCCGGGCAGCGGCCTTGGCGAGCGGGACGGCCGTGGCCTTGCTGACGAACGGGACGGTGCGGCTGGCGCGCGGGTTGGCCTCCAGCACGTAGAGGACGTCGGACGCCAGCGCGAACTGGACGTTGAGCAGCCCGCGCACGCCGACGCCCGCGGCGATGGCCTCGGTCGACAGCCGGACCCGCTCCAGCTCGCTGCGGCCCAGCGTCACCGGCGGCAGGACGCACGCGGAGTCACCGGAGTGGATCCCGGCCTCCTCGATGTGCTCCATGATCGCGCCCAGGTACAGCTCGGTCCCGTCATAGAGCGCGTCGACGTCGATCTCGATCGCGTCGTCGAGGAACCGGTCGACCAGCACGGGGTGCTCGGGCGACGCCGTCGTGGCCCGGCTGACGTAGCCCGCCAGCGTGTCGTCGTCGTAGACGATCTCCATGCCGCGCCCGCCGAGCACGTACGACGGCCGGACCAGCACCGGGTAGCCGATCTCCTGGGCCACGTCCACGGCCTCGGCCGCGGAGTAGGCGACGCCGTGCCGGGGGGCCGGAAGCCCGGCCTCGGCCAGCACCCGGCCGAACGCACCGCGGTCCTCGGCCAGGTGGATGGCCTCGGGGCTGGTGCCGACGATGGGCACGCCGGCGTCGGCCAGCGCCTGCGCCAGGCCCAGCGGCGTCTGCCCGCCGAGCTGGACGATGACGCCGGCCACCGGGCCCGCCTGCTGCTCGGCATGCACGACCTCGAGCACGTCCTCCAGCGTCAGCGGCTCGAAGTACAGCCGGTCCGACGTGTCGTAGTCCGTGGAAACCGTCTCGGGGTTGCAGTTGACCATCACGGTCTGGAAACCCTTGTCGCGCAGCGCGAAGCTTGCGTGAACGCAGGAGTAATCGAACTCGATGCCCTGCCCGATGCGGTTCGGCCCGGAGCCGAGGATAAGCACGGCCGGCGTCTCGCGCGGCTCGACCTCCGTCTCCTCGTCGTAGCTCGAGTAGTGGTACGGCGTCTGCGCGGCGAACTCTGCGGCGCAGGTGTCCACGGTCTTGTAGACCGGCCGGATGCCCAGCGCGTGCCGGACGCCCCGGACGACGGACTCCGGCATCGACCGCAGCGAGCCGATCTGCTGGTCGCTGAAGCCCTGCCGCTTGGCCCGGCGGAGCAGCGCAGGCGTCAGCTCGGGGGCCGCCCTGAGCTCGGCCGCCAGCGCGTCGATCCCGGCCACCTGGTGAAGGAACCACGGGTCGATGCCGGTCGCCTCGTGCACCTGGTCAACTGTCGCGCCGGCGCGAATCGCCTGCTGCACAGTGATGAGGCGCCCGTCGGTGGGCTTGCGCGACAGCTCGAGCAGCTCCTGGACGTCCCCCGGCTCGCCGTGCCAGGAGAAGCTCGACCCGGACCGCTCCGCCGAGCGCAGCGCCTTCTGCAGCGCCTCTGCAAAGCTGCGCCCGATCGCCATGGCCTCGCCCACCGACTTCATCGTCGTCGTCAGCGTGGTGTCGGCCGCGGGGAACTTCTCGAAGGTGAACCGCGGCACCTTGACGACCACGTAGTCCAGGGCGGGCTCGAACGAGGCCGGCGTCTCGCGGGTGATGTCGTTCGGCACCTCGTCGAGCGTGTAGCCGACCGCGAGGCGGGCCGCGATCTTCGCGATCGGGAAGCCGGTCGCCTTGCTGGCCAGCGCGGACGACCGGGACACCCGCGGGTTCATCTCGATCACGATCACCCGGCCGTCCACCGGGTTGACCGCGAACTGGATGTTGCAGCCCCCGGTGTCGACCCCGACCTCGCGGATCACCGCGATGCCGATGTCGCGCAGCCGCTGGTACTCGCGGTCGGTGAGCGTCATCGCGGGCGCCACGGTGATCGAGTCGCCGGTGTGCACACCCATCGGGTCGAGGTTCTCGATCGAGCAGACGACGACGACGTTGTCCGCCTTGTCGCGCATCAGCTCGAGCTCGTACTCCTTCCAGCCCAGGATGGACTCCTCCAGCAGCACCTCGTTGGTGGGCGAGGCGTGCAGGCCGGCTCCGGCCATGCGCCGCAGGTCGGCCTCGTCGTAGGCGAACCCGGAGCCCAGGCCGCCCATGGTGAACGAGGGCCGGACGACCACCGGGTACCCGAGGTCACCGGCGATCGCCAGGGCCTCGTCCACCGTGTGCGCCACCGCGCTGCGGGCGGACTCCGCGCCACAGCGGTCGACCACGCCCTTGAACGCCTCACGGTCCTCGCCGAGCTGGATCGCCTCGACGTTCGCGCCGATCAGCGGGCAGCCGTACTTCTCCAGGACTCCACGCTCGTGCAGCGCGATCGCGGTGTTCAGGGCGGTCTGGCCGCCCAGGGTCGCGAGCACCGCGTCGGGGCGCTCCTTGGCGATGATCGCCTCGACCACCTCGGGAGTGATCGGCTCGACGTACGTGGCGTCGGCCATCTCGGGGTCCGTCATGATCGTGGCCGGGTTGGAGTTGACCAGGACGACCCGAAGGCCCTCCTCCCGGAGCACTCGGCAGGCCTGCGTGCCCGAGTAGTCGAACTCGGCGGCCTGGCCGATCACGATCGGGCCCGAGCCGATGACGAGCACGGACGAGATGTCGGTCCTACGAGGCACTGCCGGACTCCTTGCTCGTG
>DATFPQ010000077.1:0-37139 GCA_035264765.1 Actinomycetales bacterium
GTCGACCCCGCGGACCCGTGCCTCGCGGGTGCGACGGCGCCGGACGGCACGCAACCGGCATCGGTGCCCAGCAACTTCCCCGAGGAGGCGTTCTACTACGCCGCTGACGCCGAGATCGACACCTTGCCGGGCGGGAACAAGCTGGTTGGCGTCTTCCACCTCGAGGGCGCCTTCGGTGGCGCCACCGGTGGCCCCGTCAAGGGCGAGCAGATCGTCTTCGGCCGCATGCAGTTCAAGGCGACCGGTGGCCTGGTCTCCGGAGCCAGCTACACGATCACCCACCCCTACGGTGTGAGCACCTACGTGGCGGACTCGTCCGGCTCGCTGCTGCCCACGAAGACGCCCACCCGCGAGGAGGTCGGCTGCGGTGCCACGCCACCGGCCTGCGACTTCAGCGTCGCTCTCGGCAGCAACATCGCGAAGAACTTCCTGCTGCCGGCCGACCCGGCGAGCGCGCCCCCCGGCTTCATCGGCGACGGTGCGACCGAGGTGCCCGTCACCGGCAGCCCGACGGGCAACAACTTCATGAGCATCGTGGGGCCCAACGTCAACGCCAGCACGAACCTCTTCACGCTCGCGGGCAAGCTGGCCGGCCCGTTGATGAGCACGCCGCGGGAGCTCAACTTCGGCAACCAGGCCGTGTTCACCACCAGCGCGGCCAAGACGGTGACCCTCACCAACCCCGGGACGCAGCCGGTCACGATCACCTCGGCACGCCCGGGAGGAACCGACTACACGGTGACGAATGGCACTCGGCCCTGCATCGGCGTCATCCTCCCCTCCGACGGTGAGTGCGATCTGAACGTGACGTACTCGCCGGTCGTGATCGCCGCCGGCACCGACAGCATCACCGTCGCCTCGACGATCGGGACGACCGCGCAGAAGCCGTTCGCGGTGAAGCTCGCCGGCACCGGTATCACCGCGGGCACCGGACCGACGGCCGCACTCAGCAAGACGACGGTCGACTTCGGTGAGCAGCGGGTCGGGACGGTCAGCGATGTCCAGACGGTGCGGCTCAGCAACGGCGGCACTGCGCCGCTGAACGTGTTCTCCGTCAAGATCACTGGAACGGCGGTCGAGGACTTCACCCTCGCCGGGAACACCTGCACCGCAGTGGCGCCCGGTGCGAGCTGCACCATCGAGACTCAGTTCGCCCCGCAGCGGACGCCCGGGGTGCGCACCGCATCGCTGGTCATCGACGACGACGCACCCGGCGCCCCACACACCGTGGCGCTGAAGGGTCAGGCATTCGGTGGGCTGGTTCGCGTCTCGCCGACTCTGGACCCCGGCACCGGCTTCCCCACGTGGTACGAGGACGCCAAGGGTCGCAGGTTGGAGATGTGCGACGACTTCGGTGACGTGAACTGCCTGGCGGACACGACGGCTCCGAACCCGGGTGACCCGTCGGTCCCGGACAACTTCGGCGACGAGGCCTTCTTCTGGGCCGGTGACTCGACCGTCGACATCGCGGGCGGCAACAAGGCCGTCCTCACCATGGCCACCGAGGGTGCGTTCGGCGGTGCCACGGGTCTCCCGGCCACCGGTGACCAGATCACGTTCGGCCGACTGCAGTTCCGGGTCACGGGCGGGCTGCAGCCCAACACCGCCTACAAGATCACCCACCCGTACGGCGTCGACACCGTGACGACGAACGCCTCGGGCGCGATCCCGGCGGCCACCACACCGGGGGCTCGTATCGAGGTCGGCTGTGGCGTCACCCCGCCGGCCTGCGACTTCGGCAGCATCCTGGGCACCCGCGTCGGCCCGTGGCTGACCATGGCTCCAGGGCAGGACCCCACGACGGTCCCGGCGGCCCCGAAGGGCTATATCGCGGACCCGAACGTCGACACCAAGGTCGTCGGCAGTCCTTTCAACACCAACTTCTTCCAGATCGACGGCCCGGACGTCGGCGGCCAAGGTGTGAGCAGCGTCCGGACCGACCTGTTCACGCTGGCCGGCAAGTCCGCCGGGCCGGTCGTCGCCGAGCCGAGCGACCTGGACTTCCTCGACCAGGAGGTCGGGACCGCCAGCGCCGCGCAGACCGTCACCCTCACCAACCTGAGCGCCGGTGCGGTCACCATCTCGGGTGTCTCGTCCGACAGTGCGGACTTCGCGCAGACCAGCACCACCTGTGGTACCGCTCTGGCGAAGGACGCGTCATGCACGGTAGACGTCACCTTCACGCCGACCGCCGCCGGCGTCCGCAAGGGCACGCTGACGGTCGACGACAGTGCATTGACCCCTGCTCTCACGATCCCGGTCATTGGCACCGGGCTTGTCGCAACAACCGCGCCGAACGCCAGCGTCGACACCAGTGGGCTGGTCTTCGACGGTCAGCGGATCGGCACCACAAGCGCCGCCCAGACCGTGACGCTGCAGAACAGCGGCGACGCGAACCTGAAGCTCAGCTCGGCCACCGTCACCGGCGACAACGCGGCTGACTTCGTGAAGGGCCCGAGCAACTGCCCGGCGATCATCGTGCCGGGCGCGTCCTGCACCACCGACGTGAAGTTCAAGCCGGTCGGGGCCGGTCTGCGGTCCGCCGCCCTGACCTTCACGGACAACTCCGGCAACGTCGCTGGGGCCACCCAGGACGTGCCGCTGAGTGGCAATGGCACCGAGGCGGTCGCGACGCTGACCCCCGCCAGCGTCACCTTCGACCGGACCCTCGTGAACGGCAACGCGACGCCTGCAGCGGTGACCCTCACCAACACCGGCTCGGCCAGCCTGACCGTGAGCGACGTCGCGATCGCCGGCACCAACGGGGCGGACTTCGGGGTCACGTCCAACGACTGCACGGCGACCGGTGTGTCGCTGGCGCCGGGCGCCAGCTGCACGGTGAAGGTCGGGTTCAGCCCGACGTCCCTCGGGACGAAGACCGCCTCCCTGGTGTTCACCGACAACGGCAAGACGACGACGCAGTCCGTGTCGCTGTCCGGCGTGGCCGGTGACCCGCTGCCACCGACGGTGTCCGCCCCGGTGCAGAACTTCACCGAGGCCGGCATGCCGTTGCAGGTCAAGGTCACCACGCCCCTGGCCAACAGCACCGTCCCGATCGCGGTGCGGTGGAGCCAGACCAACTCCGAGCCGCTTGACCACTACGAGCTGCAGAAGAGCGACGACGGCGGCGCCACCTGGACCGCCGTGGCCCTGGCCGACCCCACCGCCACCAGCGCCAGGGTCGACCTCCGGATCGGTGCCAACGGCGCGGTCGTCACCCACATGTTCCGGGTCCGCGGGTACGGGACGGCGGGCACGGACCGGATCGGTGCGTGGGCGACGGGTCAGCGGGTGCCGCTCAAGGCGACCGACAACACCAACAGCGCGGCCGTCAAGTTCTCCGGAAGCTGGACCGCTCAGACCCTCGCCGGCGCCTACGGCGGCACGGTTCAGGTCTCCACAGCCACGGGTGCGAATGCCTCCCTGAACAAGGCCTCGTTCACCGTGACGGGCAACGTGGCCCTGATCAGCACGACGGGGCCGAACCGCGGACGCGTCCAGATCAGCGTCGACGGGGTGAACCGACCCGGGTTCGTCGACCTGTACGCGCCCACCCAGGGCACGGCTCGGGTACCGGTCGCGGTCGACAACCTCCCGGCGGGAACTCACACCGTCACGGTGACGGTGCTCAGCACCCGTAACGCCAGCTCCACCGGCAACCGGGTCGACATCGACGGCTGGGGCGTCATCGGCTAGCAGCGGCACGCAACGCGGACGGAGGGGCCCCGCCACCCGGCGGGGCCCCTCCCTGCGCGTCCACGGTGCCTCCCGATCTGCTGGCGGCGGGCACTACGGTGCTGGCGTGGACGTGCTGAGGAGGAACAACGTGACCCTCGCGGGCCGCGCTGACGGACCGCCGATGATCTTCGCGCACGGCTTCGGCTGCGACCAGACGATGTGGCGCCACGTCGTGCCCGCGTTCGCCGACAGCCACCGGATCGTCCTGTTCGACCACGTCGGCGCCGGTGGCTCGGACCTCGCCGCCTTCGACCCCGACCGATATCGGCGGCTCCAGGGGTACGCGGGGGACGTGATCGAGATCCTGGACACGCTGGCGCTGCTCCCTGCGGTGTTCGTCGGCCACTCGGTCAGCGCCATCATCGGCGCCCTGGCCGCGATCGAGCGGCCGGAGCTCTTCGACCGGCTGGTCCTCGTCGTGCCGAGCCCCCGGTACATCGACGACGTCGGCTACCGGGGTGGCTTCACCCGCGCGGAGATTGACGAGCTGCTCGAGACGATGGACGGGAACTACCTGGGCTGGTCTGCCCACATCGCCCCGGTGATCATGGGCGTGCCGGACCGCCCGGAGCTCGCCCAGGAGCTGACCAGCAGCTTCTGCCGCACGGACCCCGCCATCGCCCGGCACTTCGCCCGGACCACCTTTCTGTCCGACAATCGTGGGGACCTCGACAAGGTCCGTACACCGTCGCTGGTGCTCCAGTGCCGGAAGGACGTCATTGCTCCGATGGACGTGGGGGAGTTCGTGCACGCCCACCTGAGCGGCAGCGAGCTGGTTGTTCTCGACGCCACCGGGCACTGCCCCAACCTCAGTGCCCCCGACCAGGTCGTGGCCGCCATGCGGCGCTACCTGTCCGGGCGGTAGCCACGATGTCGACTGACAAGTGGGACGACGCGCCGTGTGGTCTGCTGACCCTCGCGGCGGACGGCATCGTCCTGGACGCCAACCGCACGATTCTCCAATGGGTCGCTCGACGGCGCGAGGACGTCCTCGGGTTGCTGCACCTGCCGGACCTGCTCTCGGTCGGCGGCCGCATCTACTGGGAGACGCACCTGTCGCTGTTGCTGCGTGTTGATGGTCGGTTCGACGAGGTGTCGCTCGAGCTGGACACGCCGTACGGGCGCCTGCCCGTGGTCGTGACGGCGGCAGCGTCCGAGTCGGGGGAGTCCGTCGAGGTCGCGGTATTCAGCGCCTGGGAGCGCTCGCGCTACGAGCGCGAGCTGCAGGCCGCTCGTCGGGTGGCGGAACGGTCCGCGACGCAGACCAGGGCGTTGCAGCACGCGACCGCTGCCCTGTCCGGAGCCGTGGGGGTGGAGGCGGTCGCAACGGCCCTGCTCGACGCCGCCGTGGGACCGCTGGGCGCCGCTGCGGTCACCATCTGGCTCGCCGAGCCCGGCGAAGGCCTGGTGGCCAGCGGCTCGCGCGGCGAGCCGGTGGACGGCGTCCCCGTGCCACCCGGCCGGGACGTCGTCGCGCTGCGCGCTGCGGTCGAGCACGAGGGCCGGGTCCTCGTGCCCCTGCACGGCCACGTCGCGCTGCAGGGGGCGCTGTCGCTCGCCCCGCGCGACGACCCGGCCGCCGACCCACTCGACCTCGAGATCCTCACGGCGGTGGGACAGCAGGCCGGCCTCGCGCTGGACCGCGCCCAGCTCTACGAGCAGAGCGCCAGCGTGGCCCACGAGCTCCAGCAGTCACTGCTGGACGTCGAGCCACCGGACGACCCCCGCTTCGCCGTCGCGACCGCCTATCGTCCCGGCGTCGAGATGCTGGAGGTCGGCGGGGACTGGTTCGACATGTTCCTCGCGGGTGAGGGCGTGCTGGCCCTCAGCGTGGGCGACGTGGTCGGCCGCGGCCTCGGTGCCGCAAGCGCCATGGGGCAGCTGCGCAGCGCGGTGCGGGCCGTCGCGGAGCCGGAGCTGGGCCCCACCCGGCTGCTGTCGCGGCTGGACCGGTTCGTCGAACAGGTGGAGGCGGCGAGTATGGCGACGCTCGCCTACGCCGAGCTGGAGCTGGCCACCGGTGAGGTTCGGTACGCCTGCGCCGGGCACCCGCCGCCGCTGCTGCTACCGGCTCACGGCGAGCCCCGACTGCTCTGGGACGGACGGTCCACTCCGCTCGGCGCCTTCTCCGTGCCGTCGCAGCGTCCCGAGGGGCGGGTGCGCCTGCACGAGGGAGACCGGCTGCTGCTCTACACCGACGGCCTGGTCGAGCGACGGGACCGCGGCATCGACGACGGCCTCACCGTGCTGCGCGACGCCGCGGCGGGCTGCCATGACTTGTCTCTCGACAAGGCCGTCGAGCGCCTGACCCGGACGATGCTCGAGGGCGAGCTGGGCCGCGACGACGTGTGCGTCCTGTTGGTGTCGTGGCGGGGCACGCCGTTCGAGCGCTACCTGCCCGCCGACCTGCGCACGTTGTCGTCGGTGCGCCGGGCGCTCGGCGGCTGGCTGGCCAACCGTGGGTCGGACGACGAGACCCGCCGCGACGTCGTCCTGGCCGCCTCCGAGGCGATGGCAAACGCCGCCGAGCACGGGGCCGGTGGTCGCCCGGACGAACAGGTCTACGTCCGTGCGGGGGTCGCACGTCGTGACGACGGGTCCCGCGAGGTCGTGGTGACGGTACGTGACCGGGGCCGCTGGCGCGCGGCGCGCCCGTCGATCGAGCGCGGGCGCGGCCTGCGGATCATCGAGGCTCTGGTGGACGACGTGCTGGTCAAGGACGACGAGGGGACCACGATCGTCCTGCGGCGCGCCCTGCGCCGGGAGATGACGTGACCCTTCAGCCGCTTCCCGACCGCCAGGACGGCGTCCGGCTGCTGTGCGCCAGCGGCGAGCTCGACGTCGTCGTGGCGCCCTCGCTCCTGCCGGACGTCCCCACGTTGGTCCAGTCCGCGAGCGGCGTGGTGCTGGACCTTTCGGACGTGACCTTCTTCGACAGCTCCGGCGTCCGCCTGGTCGACCGGCTGGCCCGGGAGTGCGGGCGCACGCAGGCGCCGTTCCGCGTCGTCGCCCCGCCGGGGTCGGCCAGCCGGAGGGTGCTGGAGCTCGTCGGCCTGGCCGGCGAACTGGCGCTGGACGACCTGGACGCCGCGATCAGGTCGGTGCAGCCCCCGGCCTGACCACGGCGTCCTGACGCGGTCAGTCCCCGGCGGCGCCCATGACCAGACCCTCGATCGTGTGCTTCTGGGTGATCGGCACCAGCTCGTCGACGACCGGGCACTTCAGGTGAGCCCGCACCTGCGGCGGCAGCGCCTCCCAGTAGCCGCGGGTGACCGCCATGTCGTGGTGCTCGGCGTTGCCGGCACCTGGCGCGTCGACGCCGAGGACCAGCACGGGACGCGACAGCTGGGAGTGGTTCGTCGTGCCGCGGTGGATGGTGAGCGCGGACCGGGCGGAGATGTCCCCACGCTGGGGGAGCTTGCGTTGCGCGCGCTCGCGGTAGCGGGGGTACCAGGACTTGGGCGGGAACATCCCGTGGTCGAACGACGGGTCGTCGTCCCACTGGGTGCCGGGAGCGATCTCGAAGGGTCCCATGTCCGAAGTCGTGTCGACGAGCGTCAGGTTGAACGCGAGCGACGTGAGCCGGTGCTCGTCGCGGGTGGCCGGCGGGATCGGGAAGTCGCGGTGCCAGGGCTGGTCGACTGCGCCCGGCTTGGGGACGTCGAACCCGAGCTCGACCATCTCGTAGTCGTCGCCCAGCACGGCCTCGCAGACAGCGCTGACCCACGGGTGTGTCACCAGGTCGACGAAGCCGCCCACCTGCTCGGGGTGGACCTCGACGTACCAGCGCTGCGGCCCTCGTCCGACGGCTCCACCCGGACGGGGCAGGGCCTCCTGGAACGCGGCCTCGACGTCCTCGGCGACCTGGTCCACCCACTCGACCGGAAAAGCACCCTTGCAGGCAACGATCCCGTCGCCGTAGAGGGCCTCTACCACCGGCGCGGTGTCGACCCTCTGGCCCGAGCTGCCGACCTGCTGCACCACTGTGCCTCCTTCGTACCGCCAAACGCCCCCGGCGTAAGTCTGGCGGCCGGTGCGGAGCGCCGCAAAACGCGACGCGACCGGACGACTGGCTGGGTGCGGCAGCTCAGCGCAGCAGCGCCACGCACGAGACCGCGGTCAGCCCGAGAGTCCAGGCCTCGAAGTGCCGCTGCTGGAGCCGGCGCGCGACCTGCCGGCCGGTCAGCCCGCCGAGGACGACGAGAGGGGCGAGGGCCAGGTCGAGCAGCAGCAGCGGCCCCGAGACCAGGCCCAGTGCCCCGGTGAACGGCAGCTTCGCCAGGTTCACCACGAGGAAGAACCACGCCGAGGTGCCGAGGAACGCCAGCTTGGGGGCGCGCATGAGCAGCAGGTACTGCGCCATGACCGGCCCGGCGGCGTTGGCCACCATCGTGCAGAACCCGGCCACGCCGCCGACGCCCGCGGGGAGGACGGGGGAGTGCGGCCGGGGCTCGGTGCCGGTCCGCCGGCGGACCACTTGAAGCACGAGCAGCACCAGGAGCAGCAGGGCGATGGTCCGGCGCATCGTGGAGTCGCCCACCGCCGCGACGAAGACGGCGCCCAGCGGTAGGCCCAGCGCGACCCAGGGCAGCAGCCGGCGCAGCAGCGGCCAGTTGGCGTGCTGACGGTACGTCGACACGGCCAGGACGTCCCCCACGAGCAGCAGCGGGAGCAGCGTGCCGGTGGACTCACGCGCGGGCAGCACCGCAGCGAACAGGGCGACCGACATCGACGCGGCCGTGCCGACCGACGTCTTGGCCACGCCGACCAGAAACGCGGCGAACACCAGTGCGACCCAGCCCAGCGTGCTGACCTCCGGCACGCGCCTCTCCCTGCTCGGCCTCCACGGTGCCGTCAGCGTAGGGCAGGACCGGCCGATCACCGAGGCCGGTCTCACGCGCCCCCAAGCGTGGCAGCCCCCAGCGTGGCAGCCCCCAAGCGGAGGAGGGGGCTGCCACGGTGGGGCGCCTGCTCAGCCGGCGGGTCGGCTCAGATGCCCCGAAGCGCCGCCCGTGCGACCTCGTCGTCCTGCTCGGGAGTGCCGCCGCCCACGGCGACCGCCCCGATGACGGTGCCCCTCTCGACGATCGGGCGGCCGCCGCCGAGCAGACTGAATCCGGCCGTCGTGAACGAGGCGATGCGGGCCGGGTCGGTGGTCCGGGCCGCCAGGTCGGCCGTCGCCGCCCGGAACGCCACCGAGGTGCGCGCCTTGATCGGCACCAGGGTGACCGAGGCCGGACCGTTACCGTCCATCCGCCGGGACGCCTTCTCGTTGCCGCACTCGTCCACCACCAGCACGAACATCGGTGGGATCCCGGGATGGGTCTGCACGTACCGGATCGCCGTGCCGATGATCCGGTTCGCCTGGTCGAGGCTCACCGTCCGGGTCTGGAGCGACCCCGACTGCCCATTGGCCGCGGCCGCCGGCCCGGCACTGAGCAGAGAGCTCGCGGCCACGCCCCCCACCACGGCGGCGCCGCCGTACCCCAGCGCCCGTCGCCTGCTGACCCCGTCCTGCTCGGTGGCCGTCTCCTGGTGGCCGTCTGGTTCCATGCCGTCCTCCTCCTCGTTCGGTCTGTTAACAGGTAGTACGGCCGCGGCCGCGGGGCCGTTCAACGGGACCGTTTGATCGAGCCACTACTGCCTTGCCAGCCGACGGTCACGCGGCCAGGCTGTCGAGGCGATGATCGAGGACGGTTGCGACGTGCTGGTCGTGGGCGCCGGACCCACGGGCCTGGTGCTGGCTGCGCAGCTACGGGCATCGGGTGTCCGTGTGCGGGTGGTGGACCGGGCGCTCGACCGAGTGCGGGAGTCCCGCGCTCTCGCGGTGCAGCCGCGGACGCTGGAGGTCCTCCGGCCGTTCGGTGTGGCCGACCGCCTCGTCGCCCATGGGAACCCCGCCGTCGAGCTGCTCCTGCACCTCGGCCGGCGGGTCAGCCACGTGCGGCTGTTCGACATCGGGCTGCGCGACACGGCTTTCCCGTTCCTGCTGTTCGTGTCACAGGCCGAGACCGAGGCCCAGCTCGGGCACCACCTCGCGGCACGGGGCGTGAGCGTGGAACGCGGGGCCGAGCTGCTGTCGGCGTGTCAACGGGGGGACGGCGTCCTGGCCACGGTGCGGCACCTCGACGGCACGGTCGAGCGCCTCCGCGCCCGCTACGTCGTGGGCTGCGACGGGGCGCACAGCACCGTCCGCGCGCAGGCTGGCATCGGGTTCCGGGGCGAGATGTACCCCCAGACCTTCCTGCTGGCCGACCTGGACGCCGACGGGCTGGCCAAGGGGTCGGTGCACTCCTTCCTCGGCGCTAGCGGGCCGCTCTTCTTCTTCCCGCTTGGTCGGCCGGCACCGTGGCGGATGCTCACCATGCGGTCCGGCTTAGACCAGGCGGGCCGGCCGGTGAGCCTCGCCGAGCTGCGGGCGCAGTGCGACCTGGCGACCGGCGGGCTGGTCCGGCTCCGGGACCCGGTGTGGGCCACGGCGTTCTCCGTGCACCACCGGCACGCGACCGCCTACCGGTCTGGGCGGCTGTTCCTGGCGGGCGACGCCGCCCACATCCACAGCCCCGCGGGCGCGCAGGGCATGAACACCGGGATCCAGGACGCCGTGAATTTGGGCTGGAAGCTGGCTCTGGTGTGCCGCGGCCGGGCGCCGGAGGGGCTGCTGGACAGCTACGACGCCGAGCGCCGGCCGGTCGGCGCGTTCGTCCTCCGGTTCACGGACCGGGCGTTCACCGCGGTGACCTCCACGAACCCTCTGGTCCGCACCGTGCGGACGGACCTGGCACCACGCGTCGTACCACTGCTGGTCCGCCCGCGGTGGACACGGGCCATGGTGTTCCGCACCGTCTCACAGCTGGGGATCCGGTACCGGCACAGCCCTGCAGTCACGCGACAATGGTTGCCGGTACGGGGTCCACGCGCCGGGGACCGGGTGCCGGACGTCTTGGTCCGCGACGGGGCCGGGTCTGCCCGCTGGCTGCTGCGGGAGGTGACGGGCACCGGCTTCACCCTGCTGCTCTGCGGTCCGGCGTCCGGTTGGGACGAGCTCGCGGTAGCCCGGCTCTCGCGGCGCTACGGCGACGTGCTGAGTGTCCGCCGCCTCGAGGCAAGCCCGGGTCCCGGCGGTTGGGACGCGCTCGTCGACCGCGATGGCAGGGCGCTGCGCCGGCTGCGGGTCCGCGACAGCAGCAGCCTCGTCGTGCGGCCGGACGGCCACATCGGCCATCGGACCGACGGCCCGGACCTGACGGGCGCGGCCGCGTACCTTGCCCGGTGGGTGCTGCCGGTGAAGCCATAGCGACGCCAGCGGGGAGCCCTGCCCGACCGCGGCTCAACCGACCGCTGGTTGATGCTCAGCAAGCGAGGGCTCTAGAAGCGTCGCCGCCCGCCAGCCCCGCAGGCTGCTCACCAGGGCGAGCGACTCGGCCCGGCGCAGGTCGTCCGGCGTCAGCTCGTGCTCATGCAGCAGACCCTGCTCGACCAGCCGGCCACGTTCGACACCCGGTAGGCACCCGGCCTCGAGCGGTGGGGTCAACCAGACACCGGCCAGGCGGACGGCAAGGTTGGCGACGGTGCTCTCCGTCACGTGTCCCCGGTCGTTGAGGAGGACCACGTCGTCGGCCTCCGGGTGCCTTGCGGCCCGCTCCGTGTACGTGCGCCGACGGGTCGTCTTGTGGTGGAGCCAGCGCCAGCGGGGGTCGACCGGCTGGTCGTCGATCGCGAGGACGACCGGCAGGGTGGCGGGGACCGGCAGCGGCCCGAGTTCAACCGTCACCGCTCCGGAGCGCCGGACGAGCAGCCGCACGCGCGCCGGGGCGGCGTCCCGGACCGCCTCGCCCACCCGCGCGCGTGCGCCCGCCGGGTCGAAGGGGAAGCCGAAGTAGTCGGCGGAGCCGGCCAGCC
Source organism: Actinomycetales bacterium (assembly GCA_035264765.1). Taxonomy (GTDB): domain Bacteria; phylum Actinomycetota; class Actinomycetes; order Actinomycetales; family Angustibacteraceae; genus DATFPQ01. The sequence goes on from DATFPQ010000077.1 coordinate 11,641, forward strand.
GGTCGAGGTGACGCTCGAGGTTGCGTACGCCCGTACCAGGCAAGAACGCCATGGTCTCCAGGAGAGCGAAGTCCTCGGGTGGCGTCTCGAGGACGGCCGCCTTCGCGTGCAGCTCCGCCTCCTCCGCGGCCGGCACGGAGCCCCAGGTGATACCGCCCCCGGTGCCGTAGACGCCGCGGGAGGTCCAGCGGTCGACGACCACCGTCCGGATCGCCACGCTGAACCGGGCCCGGAAGGACGAACCTGGCGGCGCGACCAGCCCGATGGCCCCGCAGTAGATCCCGCGCGGCCCGTCCTCGAGGTCGCGCAGGATCTCCATGGTCCGCGGCTTCGGCGCGCCGGTCACCGAGCCGCACGGGAACAGCGCCCGGAACACGTCGACGAGCCCGGCCCCGGGGCGCAGCGTCGCGGTGACGTCGGAGGTCAGCTGCCAGACGGTCTCGTACCGCTCGGGCACGCACAGGGCGGGGACGTCGACCGTGCCGTGCTCGGCGACCCGACTGACGTCGTTGCGCAGCAGGTCCACGACGATCACGTTCTCGGCCCGCTCCTTCGGGCTCGCCAGCAGAGCACGCAGCCGGGCGCGATCCTCCTGGACGGTTGCACCCCGTGCCGCGGTCCCCTTCATGGGCCGGGTCAGCAGCCGGTCACCCCGCCACTCGAAGAACAGCTCAGGGCTGGCGCTGGCCACGACGTGCCGACCGGTGTCGAGGTACGCGGCGTACGGCGTCCGCTGGCTCAGCGCGAGGTCGGCGTACAGCCGCTCGAGGTCGCCGTCGACCCTCGAGTGCAGGCGCGTGGTGAGGTTGCACTGGTACGTGTCCCCGGCCGCGATTCGGGCGCGCACCCGCTCGACGTCGCGCCGATAGCCCTCCGGGGTCCATCCCGGCTGCCACGGCCCGGCCCTATAGGCGTGCGCAGGGTCCTCGGCCGGCTCGACGGGCGGCACGGGGACCGGCTCCTCGCAGAGGCCGAACCACACCAGCGGCGTGCCGTCGCGAACTTCGTGCACGGCGAGCCCCGGGTCGAGACCACGTGCCGCCTCGTACGCGACGAAGCCGAGCGCCCAGCACCCCGCCCGGGTCGCACGGTCGACCTCGGCCAGCACCGGGACCACCTCGTCGGCACGGTGGGCCACCAGCACGCGGGACGGCGACGGGCACCGCACGGCCCGCCCGGCGACCAGGTCGTCCAGGCGGCCCCACGTCCTGGCGTCCGGCCGTCCGATCACGACCTCATCCTGCTACGTCGCCGGCTGCATAGACTTCAGGCGTGCGCGCGTCGACCGCTGCGCGACCCGGGGGCTCCAGGCGCGGCCGGCTCGGCCGTCTCGCTCGCGGTGTCCAGGTGCTGTTGGTGTGCGAGCTGGTGGTATTCACGGTCAGCACGCTGCCGGGGGTGCGCGAGCGGCGGGGCTTCGACACGCTGCTCGACGGCTGGCTGCAGTGTTGCGGGTACGTCACCGCGGCCGTGCTCGTCGTGCTCGTGCTCTGGACGGTGGAGTCCCGGGCCGACCGCACGCTCTGGCTGTGCGTCGCCGCCGCTCTTCTCGCGCGAGCGCTGGGCTTCGTGACGTTCGTGACGATGGTCCGCGCGCGCCAGCCGGTTCCCGTGCCGTCTGTCGCCGACGTCGCCTGGCTGGCGACCTACGTTCCCCTCGTCGTGGCCCTCGCCGGACTGGCCCGCGTCAGCTTCACGGGGCTGTCCACGAGCCTGCTGCTCGACGGGGTCGTCGGCATGCTCGCCACCGGAGGCCTCGCCATCGCACTGGTGTGGCCGAGCATGGCGGACGCTGTCGCGTCGGGGGTTCCCTCCGCAGCGCTGATGACGGACCTCGCCTACCCGGTGCTGGACGTGACGCTGCTGCTCACGATCGTCTGGGTCCTGCTGGCGTTCTCCTGGCGGCCGCCGCCGGCGGTGTGGGCGCTCGGACTTGGCACGGCCGGCTTCGCTGTGACCGACGGCATCTTCCTGTACCAGTCGGCGAACGAGACGTTCCGGCCCGGCACGCTGCTGTCGGCGTTGTCCCTTGCCGCGACGACGGTGATCGCCCTCGCCGCCTGGGTGCCGGACGAGCGTCGGGAGGCGTCCCGTCGTCAGGACCTGCCGGGCATCCTGGCCCCGGCCTGCTTCGGGCTGGCCTGCCTGGCGCTGCTCGTGTACGCGAGCACGCACCCGGTGCCGCTCCTCAGCGTGGCGTTGACCGCTGCCGGTGCCGCGGTGGCCGTCGGAAGGACGGCGTTGTCGTTCCACGCCCTGCGCGCCCTCGCCCAGCACCGGCGGGAGGCCCGCACCGATGAGCTGACCGGCCTCGCCAACCGCCGTGCCTTCAACGAGACGCTGGCCGCGGCGCTCCGCGACCGCCCCGACGGGGACCGGCTGGCGCTGCTCGTCCTGGACCTCGACGACTTCAAGGCCGTCAACGACACGCTGGGGCACCACGTCGGGGACGAGCTGCTGTCCCTCCTCGCGCCTCGCCTGCAGCAGGTCCTGCGCCGCGGCGACTCGGTCGCGCGGATCGGCGGGGACGAGTTCGCCATCGTGCTCCACGACGCCGACCGGGACCGGGCCGCCCACGTGGCCACCAGACTGAGGGCCAGCCTGCGCCGCCCGTTCCCGCTCGCCGCCCGGCTGGTCGAGGCCTCGGCCAGCGTGGGCATCGCACTGTTCCCCGACGACGGCAGGGAGCCCGTCCCGCTGCTCCAGCGGGCCGACCTGGCGATGTATGACGCGAAGCTCACGCGGTCCGGCCACAGCGTCTTCCGGCCCGAGCACCAGCGCTCGAACCAGGCGCGGCTGGAGTCGGCGAACCGGCTCCGTCGCGCCGTGGATTCCGAGCTCGAGCTGCACTACCAGCCGCAGGTGTCGCTGCTGACCGGTGCGGTCGTCGCCGTGGAGGCGCTGGTGCGGTGGCGGCACCCCGAGGAGGGGCTGGTTGGGCCGGACGACTTCCTGCCGCAGGTCGAGAGCGCCGGGCTGATGAGCCGACTGACCGGCGCCGTGCTGGCGAGTGCCGTCCGACAGTGTGCCGCCTGGCGGGCCGAGGGAAGAGTGGTCCGCGTGGCGGTGAACCTCTCGGTCACCGACCTGCTCGACGTGGAGCTCCCGGCCCGGGTGGCACGGCTGCTGCACCGCTTCCGGCTTCCGGGCGAGGCGCTCGAGCTGGAGCTGACCGAGGACCTCTTCATGGCGGACCCCGTCCGTGCCCGCTCGGGCATCGAGCGGCTGCTTCGGTCCGGCGTCCGGCTGCAGGTGGACGACTACGGCACCGGCTACTCCTCGCTGGGTTACCTGCGGGACCTGAGCGAGATCTCCGGGCTCAAGCTGGACCGCTCGTTCGTCACCAGGCTCGACGTCGACCCGCGCTCGCAAGCCATCGTCGAGTCGACCGTCGGCCTGGCCCGCTCACTGGGACTGACCGTGGTGGCGGAGGGCGTGGAGACCGAACCGGTGCGAGACCGGCTCGCCGCGCTCGGCTGCGAGCTGGCCCAGGGACTGCTGTTCTCGGCACCGGTGCCTGCGGAGCGGCTGCCGTTCGGTCTGTGGGCGACCCCGCGCTGACGAGTGCCGACCTGCGCCCGGCTGAGGGCGTCGGCTGAGCTGCGCGGGGCATCCCCGACGACCCCGGCGCACCTGGGTGTTACTCGGGGCCTTGGCCCGCCGGGACCTGCTGGGCGAGGTACTGCACCGCGCCGACCCGCTCGATGGCGCTGAGCTGGGCCTCGAACCAGTCCGCGTGGCGCTCCTCGTCGCGCACCATCTCCTCGAAGACGGCGGCGGTGCCGTGATCGCCGAGGGAGTGGCACTCCTGGGCCGAGGCGTTGAACTGGGCGACGGCCGCCTGCTCGCTCACCAGTGCGAGGGAGAGCATCTCCTCGGCGGTCTCCCCGATGGTGATGGCGCCCAGGCGCTGCAGGTTCGGGTGGCCGTCGAACAGCAGGATGCGCTGGATCAGCGCGTCGGCGTCCCGCATCTCGTCGATGGACAGGTCGTAGAAAACTTTGCCGAGCCGGCCGAGCCCCCAGCTGTCCAGCATCCGTGCGTGCAGGAAGTAGGTGTTCGTGACGGTGAGCTCGAAGGTCAAGGCGTCGTTCAGCAGCTCGACCACGCGCGGGCTAAGCGGTCGCACGGGCCACCTCCTTCATGGGCGTGCCGGCGAGGGGACAATACTGACACGCCAGCTCGCGGAGGGTGGGCACGCAGCCGCCGCAGCGGCGACCGGCCGACGTGGCACGGCAGATCTCCGCGACGTTCCGGGCGCCCGCGGAGATGCTTTCGACCACGTCACGGTCCGTGACGACGGCACAGTGGCAGACCAGCACGCAGGTAAGGCTAACCTACCTTCGGCGGGAAGCGGGACCCTGCCCACGCCGGGCCGGGGGGCCCGCTTCGCCGCTCACGCCCGCAGCTCCCACTGCACCATCATGCTGGGCTTCATCCCGCTCCGGTGCGCCGCCGGCTGGGCGCCGGCCGCCGCCGAACCCCGGACGTCGAACTCCGTCATCATGTCGTGGTCCTCGTGGATGGTGTTGTGGCAGTGCATGACGTACTTGCCGAGCACCGGCTTGTTCGGGTCCACCTGGACCGCCGGGCGGAAGTTCATCAGGACCTCGACCGTCTCGTTGGCGCCCACGTACGCGACGTCCTTCAGGCCGGCCTCGTACGTCTTCGGTCGCCCGCCGTTGCGCCGCAGGATGTGGAAGTCGACGAGGTGGACGTGGATTGGGTGGAACCACCCGCCCGAGTTGTTCTGGAAGACCCACTTCTCCGTGGTGTTCACCTGTGGCGTGGCCACGACCCGCTCATCCCAGGGGGCGCCGTTGATGACCCACTCACCGCCGCTGCGCTCGAACCTGAAGTTGCGGGTGCGGACCGCGGTCGACTCCGCCGGCAGCTTCAGCTCTGCGAGCTGCGACGGGATGCTGAACTTCGGGCCGTACTCGGTGCCCACTACGAACTGCATGACGTCACGCATCTGCTCGTCGCCGGCGGTGTTGAGCAGCGTGACCTTGGTCCCCGGGGTCAGCTTGGAGAAGTCGATGACCACCTCGTACCGCTCGGCCATGCCGTGCCGGAGCGTCGTCGTCTGCACCGGGTACTGCATCAGCCCGGCATCGGTGCCGATGACCGTCATGGGCATGTTGTTGCTCAGCTTGAAGTCGAACCCGCGCGAGGCGGAGCCGACGAGGATCCGGAACCGGTACATCGCCCGGTTCACCTGCATCCTTGGCCAAGGGACCCCGTTGACGAGCACGACGTTCCCCCAGAGGCTGTCGTGGCCGTCGTCGTCGAAGTACAGCTTGCCCTGGGGCGTGAACTGCATGTCGCTGACCAGTAACGGAATGTCGTAGTCGCCGGACGGCAAGTTAGACAGGCCGAACTGCGTCGCTTCGGCTGCGGCCGGGCTCTGCAGGAAGAAGCCGGCGAGGCCCCGGTACACGTGGTCGGCCGTCTGGTGCATCGCGTGGTCGTGGTACCACAGCGTTCGGGCCGACTGGTCGTTCGGGTACAGGTACGTCTTGGTGTAACCGACCTGCGTGAGGTCGTCGGGGTGCCCGTCGTAGAAGGGCTGGCTCGGTGAACCGTGCAGGTGGGTCGAGTACGGGTGGCCCGGAGGCAGGGAGTTCTTGTTCACGACGACGCTGCGCCGCCCGTTGCGCGTCTGCTTGATGGTCGGCCCGGGGAAGGTCCCGTTGAACGTGTAGAGCGGCGTCTTCGGGTACGGCGCCGGAAGCACCTGCGCCAGGGCGGGCTTCTGCTCCAGGTAGTAGTAGTCGACGCCGTTCTTGTTCACCGGCTGGAGTACCGGCGGGATGGCGAGCGGACGGTCGAAGCGTTTGATGTTCGGGGGATCGGTCGGTGCATCGCCGTCGATCCCCGACGTCCCCTGCAGGCTCACGCCTTCGGGCGTGCCGTTCAGCCGGCCCAGCAGCGGGGTGGCTGCCAGCGCGCCGCCACCGGCGAGGCCCATCCGGAGGAGGTCGCGTCGTGCGAACCGTCGTGAGGCGTTCGGGTCGGTCGTAGTCATGGTCTTACTCCTCAGTCGCTTGTAGGGCGACGAGTGATCCGCCCACTACGACAATGGTCGTAAGACCATCGGACTACCGGAGCCGGAAAAGGTGCCGAGGATCGGTCAGTCCTGAGCGGTTCGACTGACGCGAGGCGGCAGGTACCTGCCACTGCGGCGTCGGCCCCTGACGTGAGGCGCGCGCGTTTCCGCAAGCCGCGGGCCATGCTCAGGCATGAGGATGCCGGGCCGCTTGGCGGCCCGGCATCATCCGTACGGACATTTGGGAACAGCTCAGGCACGCAGCTCCCACTGCACCATCATGCTGGGCTTCATCCGTGCCCGCGGTGTGGCGGCGACGTGAGCGGCCGATGCCGCCGCCCCCCGCACGTCGAACTCCGTCATCATGTCGTGGTCCTCGTGAATGAGGTTGTGGCAGTGCATCACGTACTTGCCGAGAACGGGAGCGTGGGCTTCCCCGTCGACCTGCCGCGCGGGCGTGAAGTGCATGAGCAGCTCGACCCTCTCGTTCGGTCCGACGTAGACCACGTCCTTCAGGCCGGACTCGTAAGGGAGTGGCCTGCCGCCGTTGCGACTCACGATCTTGAAGTCGACCAGATGGACATGGACCGGGTGGAACCAGCCGCCCGACTTGTTCTCGAAGATCCACCTCTCCGTGGTGTTGACCCTCGGCGTGGCGACCACGCGATCCTCCCAGGGGACCCCGTTGATGACCCACAGGCCACCGCTTCGCTCGAACCTGAAGTTGCGGGTGTTGACCGGGTTGGACGGAAAGTCCGGTTCGGCGAGGTCTGTCGGGACACTGAACCGCGGGACGTCCGTGGTGTCGCTGACGACGAACTGCATCACGTCGCGCATCTGGTCGTCGGCAGCGGTGTTGAGCAGCGTGACCGTTCGGCCGCGGAGGCTGGAGAAGTCGATGACCACCTCGTACCGCTCGGCCATGCCCTGCCGGAACGACGTCACGGACACCGGGCTCGGAACCAGCCCGGCGTCGTTGCCGATCACCATGAACGGCATGCCGTTGCTGAGCTGGAAGTCGAACCCGCGGGACACGGAGGCCACCAGGATCCGGAAGCGGTACTTCGTCGGCTGAACTCGCATGAACGGCCAGGGCACGCCGTTGACCAGCACCACGTTGCCCCACAGGCTGTCGTGCCCGTGGTCGTCGAGGTAGAGCTTGCCCTGAGGGTTGAACTGTATGTCGGAGACGAGGAGCGGAACGTCGTACGCCCCGCGGGGAAGCTCGTTGAATGGCGCCTTCTGTGCGTCCTCCGGGGAAGGGTCCTGGAGGAAGAAGCCGGCCAGGCCGCGGTACACGTGGTCGGCCGTCTGGTGAATGGCGTGGTCGTGGTACCAGAGGGTCCGCTCCGACTGGTGGTTCGGGTAGTAGTAGTCCTTCGACTGATGGACGGGAACCAGGATGTCCGGGTGCCCGTCGTAGAACGGCTGCGTGGGGGAGCCGTGAAGGTGAGTGGAGTAGGGGTTCCCCTCTGGCAGCTCGTTGTGGTTCACGACCTTGGTGAGGAGACCGCCGCGCCGCTGCCGGATCGTCGGGCCGGGAAACGTGCCGTTGAACGTCCAGAGTGTTGTCTTCGGGAACGGAGCGGGCAGGATCTGGAGCGCCTTGGGGTACTGCGTGACCGAGTACACCTTCCTGCCGTTCGACTCGGTGCCCGACAGGACTGGTGGGATGAACAGCTGTTGGCTGAAGTGCTTGAAGCCTGGTGGGTCCGTGGGTGCCTTGCCGCTGATCGTGCCGGAGGCGGCCTGCAGGCTCACTCCCTCGGGCGCGCCGTTCAGTCGGCCGAGCAGCGGTGTGGCCGCTAGCGCGCCGCCACCGGCCAGGCCCATGCGCAGCAGGTCGCGACGCGCGAACCGGGCCGAGTAGTCGGACTGGGTCGTGCCAGGGTTCATGATCTCTCCTCGGACGCTTGTAGGACGACATGTGAGACGTCCACTACGTCGAGGGTCGTACGACCATTGGCTCACTGGCGCTGGAAAAAGTGCCGAGGATGCGGCAGTTCTGAGCCGGTCGGCTGACGTGGGGCGGCAGGTACCTGTCACTGCGGCGTCGGCTAGGTGACGCCAGGCACCGGGTTCCCGCAGGCCGTCAGACAGGACCAGATCAGGACGATGCCGGGTGGGCCAAGACGACGGGCCGCTTGGTGCGGCCCGGCATCGTGACAGCGGGGACTACGTGTGGAAGGGACCGCGCGGACGGACCCTGGCGTCCCGGCTGGTCACTTGCTGCGGCGTCCGTTCGACCCGCTGCGCCGGCTGGCGGTACCGCCGGAGTCGATGGTGAGCTGCGCCGGCACGCTGGAACGCAGCAGCCCGAGCCGGTCGGCGCGCAGCAGCGCCCCGGTGCGGGTGGTGGCTCCCAGCCGGTCGTACAGCGCGGACAGCAACCGGTACATCTCCCGCTCGGAGTAGCCGGAGGACCGAGCCAGGCTGAACACGGTCACGTTGTCCGCCAGGGCGCGCAGCCAGCCGAGCTCCCGCTCGCTGAGCTCGGGCAGGTCCGCGCCGGTCTCCCCCCGGGCGGCCAGCAGCCGGGCCACGTCGACCGGAACGAGCGTGAACCCGTTGGCGGCGGCGCGGATCGCCACCAGGACGTCCTCCAGCTCGGCGTGGAGCGGGACCGCCCCCGTGCAGCGTGGAAGCGCACGGCTGTAACCAGCCAGCGTGGCGTCCTCGAGGAGGACGACCGTGACCACGGAGGGTGACTCGCTCCTGACGCAGTCGAGGAGGTCCAGCGCCGTCTCGGTGTCAGTGGTGACGGCGATCTTGGTGCCGGAGCCGTCGCCTGCCCAGGCGACGAGGTCCGACGGCTGCTGGACCACGTAGCCGGCCTCGGTAAGACCGGCGCCGAGACCGCGCCGGTACACCGGCGGCAGGTCGACGAGCGCGACCTGCGGTCGATGTAACACTGTCGGTTGCCCGAAGGCATGCGTGCTGCCGTTCATGAATCCCCCGGTCTGCCCTTACAGCCCACCTGTTTTGAACTGCGAGGCGTGTCCATAGTGCCCCGTGGCCTTGCTGCGGTCGACGGTCCGGTAGGATCATTTGCCCGCCGGGGACGGGGTCGGACGGCCACAGGTGCCGTGTTTACGGGGCAAATCGGGACATTCGGGCTGTTAGCGCCCAGACGGCGTTGACGGATCGTTGACGTTTAGGAGGCGGCGTAGGTCCAGTGCCAGGGCTCCCGAGACACGTTCTCGGTGAAACCGTAGTGCCCGGCGTGGGCGCGCATCCAGCGTTGCGCCATCGCGCCGAGCTGGAGGTCGAGGCTCTTGCCCCACCCGTGCTCGCTGGTGCCCGGCCTGGCCGCCAGTCCACCCTGCGAGTGCAGACCCTTGCGCCTCGCGACGTCGACCTGGTCGGCGTAGGACCGGTAGGAGTCCGTGACGCCGATGTGCACGCCGTCCCGCTTCGCCGCCGCCCGCAGCCGCTGGAACGCCTCAGCCGCTGGCGCCCACAGCCGGTGGCCGCCGCCGATGGACTCCAGCGCCGCCGCCGGGACCCTCCCGTTGCCGTACCGCGCCAGCTCGACCGGTGCGCCGCTGCTCGTCAGCCGGCCGCTCGAGGCCGTATTCGTCGTCGCGGTCGTGGTCGTCACGGCCGGCGGCGTCCCGGTCGGTGTCATGCCGCTCCGTGGGGTGATCGGCGGCTGAGCGGCCGGAAGGCTGGTCGTGGCCGCACCGCCGACGGACCGCGAGGTGCTGCTCGCGAGGACGCTCGTCCGCACCGCGCCGGCAAGCACGTCGTCGAAGGAAGGCGTCGTCGTGGTCGCCGACAAGGCCGTGCGGGAGGTCGCCGCGGAGGGGGTCGTCGACGTCACCGCGGGCGCCGACAACCGCGCCAGCTGCGCGTTGATCTCGGCGATGCGGGAGCCGATGGCCGCCAGGCCGTCCATGGTGCACCTCCAGGAGCGGGTCGCCCTTGATTCCATCGGCAGGGCGTGGGTCCGACTTGAACCGACAGGCCCGACGTCACTCGTCACGCGGCTGCCGGCTCTCCTGGACAGGGCCCCGGCCGGGGCGCGCGCGGCCGCCGGTGAACGAGGCTCCCGCGACCGGGGTTGACAGGGACGGTCCAGCGGGCAGCCGACGTCGGCGTCGGCCGACACAATGTCGGCGTGGCGACGAAAGCGGCTGGTTCCGCCGATACCAGGGCCAGCGATGCGGACCGGCTGGACCTCGTGGAGGCCGCGGCGGACGAGCTGTACGGGCTCGCCCCGGATGCCTTCACCGCCCAGCGTGGGGAGCTGGCGAAGCAGGCCCGTGCCAGTGGCAACAAGGGCGCCGCTGCCGAGATCGCGAAGCTGCGCAAACCGACGGTGCCGGCCTGGCTGGTGAACCTGCTCGCACGCGAGGAGTCAGGGGAGCTCGCGGATCTGCTGGCGCTCGGGGAGCAGCTGCGCGAGGCGCAGGCTCAGCTGCTGGGGCCGCGGATGAAGGAGCTGTCACAGCAGGCGTCCGTGGCGGTCAAGGGTCTGTCGCGGCGGGCCGCCGAGCTGGGGGACGCTGCGGGCCAGGCGGTGACCGCGGCTGTCGACCGCGACGTCGAGCAGACGTTGCGCGCCGCGTTGGCCGACCCGCAGGCGGAGGCGGCGGTGTCGAGTGGGCGGCTGACTCGTGCGCTGGCCTACGCGGGGTTCGGGGAGGTCGACGTCACAGCAGCGACGGCGACACCGCTGCGTCCGGGAGCTTCGGTAACCCCCGGCCGGGCAAGCGCGCGGCGTGGCGACACGTCGGGCTCGTCGGACACGTCGAGCTCGTCGGGTGCAGCGCCTGCGGCTGAGCACGTTGTCGGCGAGGAGGTTGTGGCTGAAGAGGCAGGGCCTGCGACGGATGACGCTGCCGCGGCGGACGCCGGAATTGAGATCGGTGAGGCCGCTGGGGCAGCGGAAGTGGCCGATGATCACGCTGCCGCGGAACCTGCGTCCGCGGCGGGGGCAACGACATCAGTTGCACCTACGGCTACGGCCGCCTCACGCACCGGAGCCGGACCCTCGCAGCGCACCGAGAGCGCAGGGCCCCAGCGGGCACCGGCCGGGCGCGCCCCGACGCAGACGAAGCGGTCGGCGTCGAAGCCCGCCCCGCTGAAGCCGGCCACGGCGGAAACCGCCACCCGCGACCGCGAGGCCGTCCTCGAGGCTCGGCGCGCCGAGGACGCCGCTGCGCAGGCGGCGCACGAGGAGGCGGTGCGGGCGGCGGAGAGAGCCACGGAGGCGGCGCAGGCCGCAGAGGCTCTGGTGGGCGAGCTGCAGGACCGGTTGGCTCAGGCGCGCCAGGACGCGGTCGTGGCCGCTCGCGAAGCGGCGACCGCGCACCGGGCCGAGCAACGCGCCGCACGGGCGGCGCGCGAGGCTGCGGCCGCTCTGCGGGCGACGCTGGCCAAGCACGGCTGACGGTCCCTCGTCAGCGCGTCGCGGCCGCAGCGACGTGCGGCTCAAGGGCTGAGCCGCAGGTCGTCAGACGTGGGGCGCCTCAGGCGTAGGGCTCGATCTCGCCCGGGTCCAGCTTGTCCGGCAGGTCCTCGTTTGCGTCGGCCCCGGACTCGTTGCCATTCGGGCCGCCTTTCCCGCCGCCGGATCCGCCGTTGCCCCCGCGGCCGTCGGAGCCGCCGCCGGATCCGCCGGTGTCCGACCCGCCGCCACCGCTGCCGTACCCGCCGCTGCCTGAGACACCGGAGACCGAGCCGGCGGCTGCGGCCTCTGGGCCACCCGCGTCGTCGTAGGACGCCTGCCGGGACGCCTCCAGCTCGGCGGGGTCGACGTGCCCGCCACCCGCCTGCCCACCGGCGTCTCGGTCCAGCGGCACGTCGCGGTGGCCGGCCGCACGCCGATCGAGCTCCTCACGGACGTCCAGGTGCCGGCGCGCCCCGTCGTCCAGGTCGCGCGTCGAGTGCGTCGGGTGCTCTCCGACGTCCCGGACGTACTCGGCGTACGCGTCTCGGGTCCGCTCCAGCTCCGCCCGCAGCTGCTCGTCGTCGAGGTCGTGGACCGACGTCATGGCGCGACCGTAGACCGACCGGTCGGCGTCCGCACGCCCGTGCCGGCTGGTGCGGCGTCCCGGCCCGCCTTCCCCGGCAGGTCGGGACACCGCACCCTCGTGGCCAGGACGCCGGGCGCCCGAACGTCGCGTGTCAGCGCGAGAGCTCTCCGGTGAGCAGCCGTCCGGCACCCGGAACGGCGGGTTGGTGGCCGAGCGCCCGCAGAACCTCAAAGGTGGTCGCGGTGGCGGCGGTCACGACCGGCAGCCGAAGCTCGTCCTCGACCCGCTGGACCGCGGCGAGGGACGGCATCTGAACGCAGGCGGACAGGACGACGGCGTCCGCGCCCTCGCGGCGCAGCCCGCGAGCGATGTCCGGCAGCCGGGAGGGGTCGAGCCGCCCCACCGCGAGGTTGTCGTCGACCTCGAGACTGACCGCGTCGACGACTTCAACCCCCTCGCCCTCGATGTACTCGCACACGGTCCGAGTGAGCGCCTGCAGGTAGGGAGTGACGACGGCGACCCGGCCGGCCCCGATGGTCCGCAGGGTCCGCACCAGCGCACCGGCGCTGCTGACCACCGCGGCCGGATGACCGTTGCCGGCCGCAGCCTCGGCGAGCACCTTCTCGGAGTCGACGTGCGCTGCCGGACCCTGCGCCATCACCGCGACCAGGCAGGCGTAAGCGATGACGTCGACGTCGGCGTCGGAGACGGCCACCGCGCAGTCGGCCGCCCGGCTCACCATGGCGTCGAGCTCGTCCTTGGTCACCCGCTTCATCGTCGCCCGAGCGGAGTGGAAGGTGTAGCGGTGCCCGCTCGCCGCGGTCTGCCGAGCGAAGAGCTCGGGCAGCTCGGTCTCCATGGTCGTGTTCGAGCTGGGGACGATCAGGCCGACGCGCGAGGACCGCGGGGCCTTCGGTGACGGGGCGTCCTCACAGCCCACAGCCTCGACGCTCATCGGGTCGGCCTCCTTCCAAGGGCGGCTTCGGAGAGCCGCTTCGGACAACCGCTTCGGATACTGCGCCTCGGGCCTGATCGAGGCAACCGCGCACGTCAGGGGACGGGTCGTCGCCTCGATCGGGCCTCAGCCGACGTCACAGCTCACCCCGCGAGGTTGCTGCTCGACAAGCGGTAGGACACCGTCGGCCCCGCCCCGTCTCGGGATGTGAGAAGTCCGATGGATGACGAGAACGGTCGGGTGGGCGCTGCTAGCGTCGACGCACCATCAGGAGCGACCGAGAGACCTGGCTCGTCGACGTCGCAGCAACCCCCCGGTCACGGGTGCGGGTGCTAACGCCGGGACCGATGGAGGACAGCATGGGTACGACCGTCTTGGCCCCCTACCGCGGCACCTGCCGTCGCCACATCGACCTGTGCCGGGTGGCCGGCGCGTCGTGTCCGGCCTGCCTGCGCTGATCTCGGCGCCACCTCTTCAGTAGGCCGTGGGGCCCGTCGCGCCCCGCCTCAACCGTCCCGCACCGCGTGCGCCCGACCGCCGCGGCGTCGTTCCCTCCTGCGCGGAAAGGCACAGCCATGTCTTTGCTCAGCCCTGCCCGGGCGCTCAGCCCTGCCCGGGCGCTCAGCCCTGCTCCGGCGGTCAGCCCCACCCCGGCGCTCAGCCCTGCCCCGGCGCCCGCCCGTGGCATTGACCGCCCGACCTTCCGGCAGGTCTTCGGCAACCACCCCGGTGGGGTCGTCGTCGTCACCGCGGACGCCGGCTACGGCCCCGCGGGGCTCACACTGACATCGCTGACCTCCGTCGCCGCCGAGCCGCCGCTGCTGTCCTTCGGGATCTCGCGCGGTGGTTCCACCTGGCCGACCTTCGCGGCGACGCGGAGTGTCCTCGTGCACTTCCTGGACGCCGAGCAGGCCGGGCTCGCGCACCGCTTCGCCACCAGCGGGATCAACCGGTTCGCCGCGCCGACCCGTTGGTCCCGGACGGCCGAGGGCCATCCGCGGCTGGACGACGCACCCTCGTACCTGCAGGCCGAGATCGAGCAACGCGTGACGGCCGGTGACCACGACATCCTGGTGGCCCGGATCGTGGAGGCGGTGGTGACCCGGCCCCACACGCCGCTGGTCCACCATGCGGGCGCCTACCGAACCACGGCCGACCTGACGGCGTCGCCGTGAGCTTCCTCGGCCGCTACGTCCTGCGCAGGGCGTTGCGGCAGAGCGTTCTGCTGGCGATGGCCCTCACTACGGCAGGGCCCACGGGCCGTTCAGTCCCGGCTGCGAGGGCCGGACTCCACGCGAGCACGACGGCCGCCCGCGGTCGCCGGGGAAGCAGGTGTCTGCCGGGTCAGCGCGCACGCCCGGCGGTGACCCGGTCCACAACCGCGGCGAGCCGCCGGGCATGCGCTCCGCGCCAGTAGGCGCGTCCGCACCCCGGGCACCGCGAGAAGTCCGTGTACGTCCGCAACGTTCCGGGCTCCAGCTGGTGCGCGACGCGGTCGACCGGCACGGCCTGGAGGACGCCGTTGCACTCCAGGCACCGGGTCCAGGGAGCGAGGTCCGGCCGGAAGCGGTCCAGTACGTCGGCGAGCTGGTCGTCCGCTCGGTCCCCCCGGACGTAGGCACCGGCGATCAGCACCCGTCGGCGCAGCAGCCCGCGATCGCGGGTGAGCAGAACCCGGCCCTCGGCCGTGGCCCGCTCGACGAGCTCCGGGTCGTCCGCGTCGTTCCGATAGGCGGTGTCCACGCCGACCAGTCGCATCCGCCGTGCCAGCGCCCCGAGGTGGACGTCGAGCAGGTACCGATGCGCGGTCACCGGCTGCGGCCGGCGCACCGGCCGGACGTCCACCACGTCGCCGTCCCTGGGCCGGTACGCCACACCGACCTCGTGCCCGCCGACGGCCAGGGAGCCGACCTCGGTCCGAGGTATCCCGAGGGACTCCACGACATGCCCGAGCGACGACGTGCCGTCGAGCGCAACCCGCACCTCGCCGTGGCGGTTCCGCGGGGCGAGCAGGAAGCGCAGCTCCTGCGTCACCCGGACCACCGCCGTCCCGTGGCTCATCCGGCCAGGATCGCGCAGGCGGCGTGCCCATGCGGGACCGGCGCAGGGCTGGTAGACCCACGACCATGACCGTCCCCCGCGTCCTCGTCCTCGTTCTTGCCGGTGGCGCCGGCAGCAGGCTGGAGCTGCTGACCGAGCGGAGGGCGAAGGCCGTCGTCCCCTTCGCCGGTGTGTACCGCCTGGTCGACTTCCCGCTGAGCAACTGCGAGCACTCGCTCGTGTCCGACGTCTGGGTGTCGTCCCAGTTCAACCCGACGTCCCTGGCCGTGCACCTGGCGAACGGCCGGCCGTGGGACCTAGACCGCACCACCGGCGGCCTGATGACGCTGCAGCCGTACCGCGGCGACGAGCGCGAGGGTTGGCACTCCGGGACGGCCGACTCACTGTGGCGCAACTCGGCTCTGATCCGGGACTTCGAAGCAGACGCGCTCGTCGTCGTGAGCGCGGACGCCGTCTACAAGCTGGACTACCGGGCCGTCGTCGATGCCCACCTTCAGCACGGCGGCGAGGTCACCATGGTGACGACCGAGGTCGACCCCGAGGAGGCCTCCCGGTACGGGATCGTCGAGGTGGACGGCGACCGGGTGCGCAGCTATGCGTACAAGCCGGAGCAGCCGAAGGGCACCACGGCGACCAACGAGGTGTTCGTGTTCAGCCCAACGCACACGCTGGACCGTCTCGACCAGCTCGGCCGGGACGCCGGCGAGGAGGGCCTGGAAGACCTCGGGAACGCGCTGCTGCCGGCCCAGGCGGAGGACGGCGAGGCGTGGGCGTTCCCGCTGGGCGGGTACTGGCGCGACGTCGGCACCGTGCAGGCGTACTGGCAGGCGCACCGCGACTTCCTGTCGCCGGAGCCGCCGCTCGACCTGGACGACCCGGACTGGGAGGTGCACACCCGCGGCGGCCGGCACAGCGCGGCGCGGATCCTGCGCGGTGCCGAGGTGGACGAGAGCCTGGTGTCCGGTGGCACGCGCGTCGCGGGCTCGGTGCAAGGGTCCGTGCTCTCACCCGGCGTGGTGGTCGAGAAGGGTGCCCGGGTCGTCGACTCGGTGCTGCTGCCGGGTGTCCGGGTCCGGGCGGGCGCCACCGTGACGAGGGCCGTCCTCGACGACGGTGTGGTGGTCGGCGAGCGCGCCTCGGTGGGCGGCGACGGTGACATCGCCCTCGTCGGGCGGGCTGCTGAGGTGGCGGCCGGCAGCGAGCTGCCCGCCGGTGGGCGGCTGCCGGAGCCTGAGCAGGGGCGCTAGCGCGAGGAGTCCCCGCGCCGTATGCGTGGTCGTAGGCGTCGCGACCGGTGGACCGCTGTGACCCACCGTTGAACCGTCGGGCGTGGTCCTCCGTCAAGGAGGCAGGAGGTCAGCCAGGCCTCACGGACGAGAGAAGTCGACCCATGCGCCCCACCCGTCGCTCCATGGTCCTCGCCGCCGTCGCCGCGGCCTCGTTGGTTCCCGCGTCGTCGGCCGTGGCCCACGACTCACACTCCTCCCACCACCGGGCCCGCACCCTGCTTCAGGCACCGATCGCCGGCAGCCTCCCGAGCGACGATGACATCTTCGGTGTCTCGCCGGGGGGGCTTCCGTGGGTCATCGACCGCGGCAGCGCACGCGTGCGGACCGACGGGCGGCTCGAGGTCCGGGTGGAGGGCCTGGTGATTCCACCGCCGGACATGCAGAACGTCAACCCGGTTCCCAAGCTTTCCGCAAGCCTGGCCTGCAACGGTGAAGTCGTGGCAACGACTCGGCAGGTGCCGTTCAGCCGGTCCGGCGACGCGCGGATCAAGGCGTGGGTCAAGGTGCCCAAGCGCTGCATCGCACCCGTGGTGATGCTCAACCCGAACGGCAACGCCAAGGCCTTCATCGGCATCACGGGGACCGAGGAGTGACCGTCAGCGGGGGAGAGCTCGGGGGCGTTCCCCGCCGGCCGGTGCTCGCGGCCGGTGGGGCGCTGGCCGCCGCGGCCATGCTCGGGGGGTGCGGCGGCGACGACGGGGACTCCGCGGCGCCTGCCCAGAGCCCGAGCAGCTCCAGCGCGAGTGGCGGCTCGGGCGGTGCGGGAGGTGACCTGGTCGAGCTGTCGACGGTGCCGGTGGGGGGTGCCGTGTCGGCCAAGGCTCCGGACGGCAAGCCGATCATTGTCGCACAGCCGTCGGAGGGGAAGGCTGTGGCGTTCAGCGCCAAGTGCACCCACATGGGGTGCACCGTGGCGCCGTCCGGCGCGAAGCTGCAGTGTCCCTGCCACGGCTCTCAGTTCGACGCGCTGACCGGCAAGGTGCTGCGCGGCCCGGCGCAGCGCCCGCTCTCGGACTTCCCGGTGAAGGTCGAGGGCGGCACAGTGGTCGCCGGGTGACCAGGGGCCTTCAACGGGGAGGGACGTCCTGACCAACGATCAGGTCGACGACATCCAGGCGCTGCACGACGAGCACGTGCACGCGTTGTGGCGCTTTGCGCTCACGCTCACCGGGGGTGACCGCGGGCGCGCCGAGGACGTCGTCCAGGAGACGCTGTTGCGAGCATGGCGGTCCTCCGCCCAACTGAACGCCTCGCACGGCGCCACCCGGGCGTGGCTGTACACGGTCGCGCGGCGGTTGGTGATCGACGAGTGGCGGACCGCCCGATCGCGTCGGGAGGTGCTCTGGGCGGACGCTCCCGACTCGGCCTCGGTGCAGGACGAGACCGACCGGGTGCTGCAGGCGTGGGTGGTGGGTGACGCCCTGCGCCGGCTGTCCGTGCCCCACCGCCAGGTGCTCGTGGAGTGCTTCTACGGCGGGTGCACCACTGCCGAGGCCGCGCGACGCCTCGGCATCCCGGAGGGGACGGTGAAGTCGCGGACGCACTACGCCCTCCGGGCGTTGCGGCTCGTGCTCGAGGAGATGGGAGTCCAGGGGTGAGTGCGGCGGATCGGCAGGTGAGCACGGACCCGTTCGAGCACCACGCCGGCGCTTACGTTCTCGGCGCGTTGTCCGAGCAGGACACCGCGGACTTCTCCGTGCACCTGGAGCGGTGCCCCGCCTGCGCCCGCGCGGTCGCCGACCTGGCGCACCTGCCGGCGCTGCTCGACCGCGTGCCGGCAGAGCAGGTGCGCCGGCTGGCCGCGCGCCGCGAGCACGACGACCCGTCCGCTCCGGAGGACGACCTGGAGCCGCCATCGTCCCTGCTCCCCGAGTTGCTGCAGCGCGCGGGCGAGGTCACCGAGGACGCGCAGCGTCGCCGTAGGCGCTGGCGCGTGGGGACCGGGCTGGCCGTGGCGGCGGCGGCCGCTGCCGTGGTCGTCGTCGCGGTCACGGTGCAGGAGCGGACCGGTGGCCCGACCCCGCAGGCCCAGCAGACCACCAGGCCGACCGCGACTGCGACGGCCACTGCCGCGCCCGTGGTGCTGCGTCCGGTGGGCCGGCAGCCGATCACGGCCGCGGTCCGGATGGAGTCGGTCGCCTGGGGCACCAGGATGGAGCTCACCTGCGCCTACGCCACGGCCACCGGGCCCTACCAACCTGGCTCCGGCTTCGCCCTCGTCGTCAGCGACCGGGCCGGCAAGCAGCAGCAGGTGGCCACCTGGAGGGCCGTGGCGGGACGCACCCTCAGGGTCCCCGCCGCCACCTCGCTGCGGCGGGACGGCATCTCCCGGGTCGAGGTGCTCCGTGCCGACGGTCAGGTGGTGCTCTCGGCGGCGCCGTGACGCCGGACTGCGCGCCCCGGTGCACAGTCCGGCGCGCGCCGATGCTCAGCCAGGCGCGCTGTTCAGTCAGAGCGGGAGGCGGGTTCGCGACCCGGGGGCTGCTGCGGTGCCGGCAGCAGCGGCACGCGCTTGACCAACGGCCGCACCACCGGCTCTCCCGTCGTCACTGTCACCTGCTGGCCGGCGTGCCGCAGGGCCAGGCTGACGTCCTCGCCGTCCCTCAGCGTGTACGTGGCCGCGCTGTGGTTGACGGCGACGGTGAGCCGTGCGCCACGCCACCGCAGCCGGAAGGTCAGCCCGTCGATGCCGTCCGGCAGCTGCGGGTCGAAGGCCAGGACGCCCTCGTCGTCGCGCAGCCCGCCGAAGCCCTGCACGAGCGCGATCCAGGCCCCGGCCAGCGACGCGATGTGCAGTCCGTCGCGGGTGTTGTGGTGCAGGTCCCGCAGGTCGATCAGCGCCGCCTCGTAGGCGAAGTGGTGCGCGAGCTGCAGGTGACCGACCTCTGCGCACATCACGGCCTGAGTGCAGGCCGACAGCGAGGAGTCCCGCACGGTGCGCGGCTCGTAGTAGTCGACGTTGCGGGCCTTCTGCTCGGCGGTGAACGCGTGCCCCTGCCAGTGCATGGCCAGCTCGAGGTCGGCCTGCTTGATCACCTGGGAGCGGTAGAGGCGGACATACGGGGCGTGCATCAGCAGCGGGTATTCCTCGGGGCGGTCCTCGAACTCCCACTCAGCGAGGCGCGTGAACCCCGCGCACTGCTCGTGGACGCCGAGCACCTCGTCGTACGGGAGATGCACCGAGTCGGCGGCGTCTAGCCAGGCCGAGCTCTCCTCGGTGCTGACCCCGAGCGCGCGCGCCGCCTCGGAGTTGCGGGCGCAAGCCTGTGCAGCGGTGCGGAGGTTGTGGGCGGCCATCAGGTTGGTGAAGATGTTGTCGTTGATGACCGCGGTGTACTCGTCCGGGCCGGTCACGCCTTCGACGTGCCAGATCCCATCGCGGTCGTGGTGCCCCAGCGACAGCCACAGCCGGGCGGTCTCGACCAGGACGGCGAGCCCGCACTCGCGCTCCAGCGACTGGTCGCCGGTGACGACGCGGTAGCGCTCGAACGCCGCGGCGATGTCGGCGTTCACGTGCCACGCGGCGGTCCCGGCGGGCCAGTACGCCGAGCACTCCTGCCCACGGATGGTCCGCCACGGGAAGGTCGCGCCGCGCAGGCCCAGGCACTCCGCCCGCTCGCGGGCGAGGTCCAGGGTCGACTGCCGCCAGCGCAGGGCGTCCGCGGCGGCGGAAGGGCAGGTGTATGTCAGCGCCGGCAGCACGAAGCCCTCGGTGTCCCAGAAGGCGTGCCCGTCGTAGCCCGGACCGGTGAGTCCCTTCGCCGCGATGGCGCGGCGCTCGGTCCGCGCGCTCGCCTGCAGCACGTGGAACAGCCCGAAGCGCACCGCCTGCTGCAGGTCGGGGTCGCCGTCCACCTCGACGTCCGCGGCGTCCCAGAAATCGTCGAGGTACGCCCGCTGGTGGTCGACCAGGCCCTGCCAGCCCACATACCGGGCGCCGGTGAGCGCCGCCGCCACCTGGTCGCGGATCGCCGGCCGCGAGCGGAGGCTGGACCAGCCATACGCCAGGTACTTGACGATGCGCAGCCGCTGCCCGGGCCGCAGGCCGCAGGTCACGGTGGTGCGGGCCCAGTCCGGCCCGGCCGCGGTCTCGACCTGGACCCGACCCGGGACGTCCACCACGTGGTCCATGCCCGCGCCCATCAGCAGCCCGCTGGACTTGGTGCGGTGCAGCAGGGTGGCGCCGTCCCCGTTCACCTCGTGGCCGACCGGCTCCAGGGGGGACTGCAGGGCTGCAGCGACCCGAGGGTCCTCGGACGGCGTGGGCTGGTCCTCGTTGGCCACCAGTTCGGACTGCACCGTCACGTAGACGAAGCGGTCGACCGCCTCCACCACATACTCGATCGCCGCGACGCTCCGCTGGGCGAAGGACACCAGCCGGGTCGACGTCACCCGCACTCGTTGTGACGCCGGTGAGACCCACTCCACGCGGCGCTCGAGCGTCCCCGCCCGCAGGTCCAGGATCCGCTCATGGGACCGCAGCTCGCCGTACCGGATGTCGAACGGCTCGTCGTCCACGAGCAGCCGGAACAGCTTGCCGTTGGTGACGTCGACCAGCGTCTGGCCGTCCTCGGGGTAGCCGTAGCCCGCCTCGGCGTAAGGAAGCGGCCGGGTCTCGTAGAACGAGGCCAGGTAGGTCCCCGGCAGCCCGTAGGGCTCCCCCTCGTCGAGGTTGCCGCGCAGGCCGATGTGGCCGTTCGACAGCGCGAACACCGACTCGGACTGGGCCAGCAGATCCAGCTGCAGGCTGGTCTCGCGAATCTGCCAGGGCTCGACCGGGAAGCAGCTCTCAGTGATCATCGGTGCACAGCTCCTCCAGGTCGGAGACGACACGGTCGGCTCCGTGTTCGCGCAGGGCCGCCGCCTGCCCGACCCGGTCGACGCCTACGACGAAGCCGAAGCCTCCCGCCCGCCCGGCCTCGACGCCGGCGAGCGCGTCCTCGAAGACTGCGGCCTCGCGCGGGTGGACCGAGAGCAGCTCGGCCGCATGCAGGAAGGAGTCCGGCGCAGGCTTGCCCGCCAGGTGCCGCTCGCGGATCGTCACGCCGTCCACGCGCTGCTGCACATACTCGGCGAGGCCGGTCACTGCCAGCACGTCGGCCGTGTTCGCGCTGGACGAGACGACCGCCGTCGCCAGACCCGATTGGACGGCCGCCCGCAGGTACCGCCGCGAGCCCTCGAACACGCGCACGCCGTCCTCGCGCACCCGCTCGAGGAAGATCTCGTTCTTGCGGTTGCCGAGACCGTTGACGGTATCGGCGTCCGGGGGGTCGTCCGGAGCGCCCTCCGGCACGGTGATGCCCCGGCTGGACAGGAACGCCCGAACGCCGTCCTGGCGGGTGCGGCCGTCGACGTACTGGCGGTAGTCCGCTTCGGCGTCGAACGGCTGGAAGCCCTTGCCATCGCGCCGGCGCAGATACTCGTCGAACATCGTCTTCCAGGCGACCGTGTGCACGCTGGCGGTGTCCGTCAGGACGCCGTCCAGGTCGAACAGACAGGCCCGGACGCCCTCGGGAAGTCCCAGCATCACCACTCCTGTCGCCGCTGGCGTCACCGTAGCCGCCCGAACCCGCCAACGGCACGTGCACACCAGCAGCGCCGTTGCACACGAGGAGCGCCAAAATCGGGGCGCCGGAGCGCGGATCGTGGCGTGGCTCGGGAGCAACGGCGTTGCTCGTGAGCAAACGGGAGGGCTCAGCGGGCGTCGCGCCGGCGCAGCTGGCGGCGGGGTACCTCGGCCACCTGCCGGGAGGTGTCGCGCAGCCGACCCACCGCCTGCGCGGTGCGCGAGCGCTGGCCGAGCTGGCGCTGCCACTGCTCGCGTCGGCGGTCGCGCTCGGCGAGGTCGAGCTCGCCCAGGACGCGCCCGACGGCGGCGAGCAACGAGCCGTGCAGCTCCCACTGGGTGCGGTCGTCGTGCGGGTCGACGAGCAGCAGCTCGGTCAGCATGGCCCGCGCCTCGCCGAGGGCCTCGAGCGCCGCCGCCAGCTTCACCGCCGCGGTCTGCTGGCCTGCGTCGGCCTCGACCCGTGCCAGCGCACCGAAGGCGCGCAGCGCCGTGGCGATCTCGGTCAGCAGCGCGGCGAACGCGGCCCGTACGTCGGCGTCGTAAGGCATGACCGCGGCACCTGGATTGCCGTCCTTTCCAGCCGTTGCCGGGTCGACGCCGGGCTCCGTCATCCCACCGCCCACGGCGTCCGACACGGCGCGGAACAGCTGCCGGAGCGCGACGCCGCTGTGCTCGAGGGCGTCGAGGTCGCGGCGCAGCATCGGCAGCCGGTCCGTCGTGCCCACCGCACGGGGGTTGAGCCGGCGGCTGTCGCTCGCCTCGCTCAGGGCCCGGTCCGCGCGGGCGACGTACCGGCTCAGCCGGCGCACCTCCTCCAGCCACTCGTGGGTCTGGTCCGCCGACGTCGTCTCCGGCAGCTCGCGCGCCACCCGGTCGAGGACCTCGGCCATGCGCACGGCCACCAGCTCCACCGCCTCGCCGGCGGTGCGGGTCTGCACCGGCGGTGGGAACAGCACGGTGGCGGCCACGCCCACCCCCGCGCCGATCAACGTCTCCACCACCCGGGACGCCGCGGCAGACCCGGCCGAGGAGACCCCCAGCACCAGCATCGCGCTGATCGGGACCTCCAGCAGGTGCTCTCCGAGCCGCAGCACCAGGCCGGTCACGATCGCCAGCGCGATGATCGTGCCGAGGCTCCACCAGGTGAGGTCCACGAGCGAGGACAGGACGACGGCCAGCACGACGCCGGACGTGACCGCGAGCACGCGGCGCAGCCCGGTGGTCAGCGTGGCGAACAGGCTGACCTGGACGACGAGGAGCGCGGTCAGCGGGCCGGTGAGCGGCTGGGTGTGCGGGAACACCAGCCGGGCGACGACGTAGGCCAGAACCGCGGGCACCGTGAGCCGCATCGTCCGCCAGGCGGCCGCTCGGCCGCGGCGCCGCACCCGGTCGGCGAACCGGACGGCGGCGCGACGCAGTGCGGCCGTCCCGTGCTGAGGCCAAGCGGCTCCTCGAACCCACGCCATCCTCCGAGAATGACGCAGGGGTCTGGGCCCGCATCGGCCGCGGTGGCCTCGAACGGCTGACACCCCGCCGCACGGCTAGCCTGACCGCCACCACCTGGAGCGGAGGCCGCATGACACCACTCGCCCCTCGGGCCGCCCTGACCGCCGTCCCGCCGGAGCCCGCCGCGGAACGGCTGCTGCACGAAGCCGACCGGCTGATCGGCTTCGCGCGCGGGTCGGTGCACCCGTCCGGCGGCTTCGCGATGCTCGACAACACAGGGTCTCCGCAGCTGGACGAGCCTGTGCACACCTGGCAGACCTGCCGGATGACCCACGTGTTCGCGATTGCCGCGCTGCTGGGGGACGACGATGCGCCGGCGCTCGTCGACCACGGCCTGCGGGCGCTCGAGGGCCGGCTGCGCGACGACGAGCACGGGGGCTGGTTCGCGTCCGTCGACGCGAACGGCCCGGCGGGCTCGACCAAGGAGGCGTACAGCCACGCCTTCGTGGTGCTGGCGGCCGCCAGTGCGACCGTTCTCGGCCGCCCCGGCGCCCGGGAGCTGCTGGACGAGGCGCTCGCCGTGCTGGGCGAGCGGTTCTGGGACGACGACCGGGGCGCGATGGCCGACGTCTGGGACCGCACCTGGACCGACCTGGAGCCGTACCGCGGCGCGAACGCCAACATGCACACGGTCGAGGCGCTGCTGGCGGCGTCCGACGCGACCGGCGACGACCAGTGGCGCCGGCGAGCCCTGCGCATCACCGAGCTGCTGATTCACGGGTCGGCGCGCGAGCACGGCTGGCGGCTGCCCGAGCACTACGACGAGTCCTGGCGGCCGGTGCCGGAGTACAACACCGACGACCGGGCGCACGCCTTCCGCCCGTACGGCGTCACCCCCGGCCACCTGCTGGAGTGGTCGCGGCTGTGCCTGCACCTGCGCGCCGCTCTGGGGGACTCGGCGCCGGACTGGCTGGTGGACGACGCCCGCGCGCTGTTCGCCACAGCGATCCGCGATGGCTGGGCGGTCGACGGGCAGGACGGCTTCGTCTACACGGTCGACTTCGGTGGCAGTCCTGTCGTGCGTCAACGGTTGCACTGGGTGCTCGCGGAGGGGCTCGGGGCAGCGTCGGCCCTGGTGCGCGCCACGGGCGACGACGAATACGACGAGTGGTACCGCCGCTGGTGGGCGTACGCCGACCGGCACCTGCTCGACCGCGAGCACGGGTCGTGGCACCACGAGCTGGACCCGCAGAACCGCCCTTCCTCCGGCACCTGGTCAGGCAAGCCGGACGTCTACCACGCGCTGCAGGCGACGCTGATCCCGTTGCTGCCGCTCAGCCCGACGCTCGTCGCCGCGCTCGCGCAGAGCTAGGGCGTCCCGTCGCGAAGCGGAAGTCCGCCTGCTGCCCGCGACGCGTGCGCGCCCCTGTGGTGGCGTGCGCCGGAGGCCAGCGCCACGAGGAGGCGGGTCACTCCTCGTCGTCCAGGCTGCGGACGTCCTCTGCGGTGATCCGCTGGTCCGTGACGAGCACCGGGAAGCCGTCAGGGCGCTCCGACACGGTGTCGCGGTGCATCAGCGGCGCCGGCCTCGCCCCGGTGCCTGTGGTGGCTCCTGGCCGGTGCCTTCGTGTTCGATGTCCGGCTCGCCGAAGACCTTGTCCAGGACGTTCTGGTCCGGAGTGGGTGCGTCGTGGTGGGCGACGTCGGGGTGGTGCAGGTCGAAGGCGGGGCGCTCGGAGCGGATCCGGGGTAGGACGACGAAGTTGTGCCGCGGCGGCGGGCACGAGGTGGCCCACTCCAGCGACGACCCGTAGCCCCACGGGTCGTCCACCGTGACGAGGGGGGCGGTGCGCCAGGTCTTCCAGACGTTGTAGACGAACGGCAGCGTGGACGCGCCGAGCAGGAACGCCCCGAGAGTCGAGAGCTGGTTCTCCCAGGTGAACCCCTCACCGGGCAGGTAGGTGGCGTACCGGCGGGGCATGCCCTCGACCCCGAGCCAGTGCTGGATCAGGAACGTGGTGTGGAACCCGACGAACAGCATCCAGAAGTGGATCTTGCCGAGGGTCTCGTCCAGCATCCGGCCGGTCAGCTTGGGCCACCAGAAGTAGAACCCGGCGAACATCGCGAACACCACGGTGCCGAAGACCAC
>DATFPQ010000078.1:0-35321 GCA_035264765.1 Actinomycetales bacterium
GGTCAGCGACCGCCGAACCGCGGTCGGGGAGGCCGTGCCGCTTGAGGACGCCGTGCCGCTCGGAGAGGCCGTGCCGCTCATGCCCGGCTGCTGCGCCGGCGCCGCTTCTCCTGAGCCGGTCGGCTGCGCGCTCGTCATGGGCGGCTTCGGCGACCCCTCGGTCAGCGGGCCCGCGGTGCGGACGGCCGGCTCGCGGGCCTCGCCCTGGCCGACTGCCCCGCAGGCCCCCAGCAGGGCCACCGCCAAGACCACGACCGGGGGCGTCGCGCGACGGCTGGTGGGTCTCACAACGGTCCACCATCCATCGAGCCGGCTGCGCGTCGCGGCCAGCATGCCCGGTGCCGGTGCGCGATGCCGCCAGGGAGCGCGCGACACGCCGTCCGTCACCTTCGCGAAACCCCCGAGGGGCTTCGACACCGGAGCGAGCGAGTGACGGAAACCTTTCCGCAACGCGTCACTGGTTGCTTGGGCGCCGTTCCTCCCGCCCAGTTCCTGAAAGGCGTCCCGTGCCCTTTTCCACACCCCGCACCTCACGCGCCCTCGTGGCGGTCGCGATGTCCGCGACCGTTGCCGTCGGGGTCGCCACGCAGACCGGCTCGTCGACTGCAGCCGCCACCACGCCGACGAAGCTCGGCGTGGACTTGTCCACGGTGTCTCTGACCGAGCTCCGGCAGCTGCTTGCCACTGGCCGGCTCAGCTCCCGCGAGCTGACCGAGTCCTACGTCGACCGGATCCGGCTGCTCAACTCGCGCGGGCCGTCGCTGAACGCCGTCCGCATGCTCAACCCGAACGCCGTGGATGAGGCCAAGGCCTCCGACCAGCGGCTCAAGAAGAAGGCCCCTCGTGGGCCCCTCGAGGGTGTGCCGATCCTGCTGAAGGACAACATCGACGTCCGCGGGCTCCCGACCACGGCCGGCAACGTCGCGCTCGCGAGCTCCTACCCCGCGGATGACGCGCCCCTGGTGAGGCAGCTGCGCGAGGCCGGCGCCGTCATCCTCGGCAAGACGAACCTGAGCGAGTTCGCGAACTTCATGACCCAGGGCGCCAACCCCTCTGGGTACAGCTCGCTCGGCGGTCAGGTGCTCAACCCCTATGACGCGAGCCAGACGCCGAGCGGCTCCAGCTCCGGGTCGGGCGTCGCGATGGCGGTCGGCATGGCCGCAGCGACCGTGGGCACGGAGACCTCGGGGTCGATCCTCAGCCCGTCGAACGCCAACTCGGTCGTCGGCATCAAGCCCACGGTTGGCCTGATCAGCCGGACCGGCGTCATCCCGATCTCCGCGACGCAGGACACTGCCGGACCGATGACCCGTAGCGTCGCCGACGCCGCCGTGATGCTGACGGCGATGGCCGGCGACGACCCCGAGGACCCGGCGACCGCGGGCGGCCCGGCCCCGTCGACGGACTACACCAAGGCGCTGTCCAAGACCGCCCTGAACGGTGCGCGCATCGGCTTCTTCCAGGCGACGAGGGACTCCGACCCCGTCTACGACGCGTCGCTCGGCAAGCTCCAGGACGAGGGCGCCATGCTCGTGCCGGTGACGATCAGCACGACCGGCCAGCCCCCGAGCATCCTCGGCTACGAGTTCAAGCGGGACCTCAACGCCTACCTCCAGCGGCTGCCCGCCGATGCGCCGAGAAAGTCAATGCAGGACATCCTCGAGTACAACGCGGCGCACGCGGACGTGGCGCTGAAGTTCGGTCAGGCCCAGTTCGTCGAGTCGCAGAAGCTCGACGTGTCACCCGGGAGCGCGGACACCGCCAAGTACGGGGTGGACAAGGAGGACGGGATCAACTGGGCGCGTCAGCGCATCGACGGTGCGCTGACCGGGGACCCCAAGGACGCCTCGGACGACCTGGCGGCGATCGCATACCCGAACAGCGGCTCCGCGGGGATCGGCGCCCGCGCCCTCTACCCGAGCATCGTCGTCCCGGCCGGGTACACCTCGACCCACCGGCGTCCGGCCGGCCTGTCCTTCCTCGGCACGGCGTTCAGCGAGGCCACGCTGATCGGGCTGGCGTACGACTTCGAGCAGGCGACCAAGGCGTGGAGGCCGCCGGCGGTGGTGAACCCGTCGCTGTTCCGCGGCGCCGAGCAGCAGGCACCGGGGTGCGCTCCCTGACGACTGCCACGGAAGGCGAAGGGGCGCGGCCGGACGAGCTCCGGCCGCGCCCTTCCGCGTCGATGAGCATTCCGTGGTCGAGGACCTCCGTGCTCGAGGACTCAGTTCAGGGGCCGGGTTCCCTCCGGCAGCGTTCCGCCGTTCACCATTGCCGCGGTGGCATCCTGCAGCGCCGTCAGCGCGACCCGCTGCGTGAACGGCCCGGTCGACACGCGGGCCACGCCGAGCTCCTGCAGCTCACGGGCGGGCAGCGAGGCGCCGGGCACGCTGATCACCGTGAGCTTGCGCGGCCCGAGGGCGTCGACGAGCGCCTGGATCTCCTCGCGGGCCACGACGCCGGGAACGAAGACGACCGGCGCGCCGGCCTCCAGGAAGGCGCGCCCGCGGCGGACGGCCTCCTGCAGCAGGTCCTCCCGGGACGCGTCCGGGGCCGCGCGGAGGAAGGCGTCGGTTCGGGCGTTCAGGACGAAGTCGATGCCGGCATTCCGGCCGGCCGCGAGGACCGCCTCGACCGCGGCGACCGCGTCCTCGAGCGGCTTCATCTGGTCCTCCAGGTTGCCGCCGACGACCCCCGCGGCGATCGCGCGCGCGGCCATCTCCGCCGGGTCCCCGTACCCAGCCTCCATGTCCATGGTCACCGGCAGCTCCACGGCGCGCACGATCCGGCCGACCATGTCGAGGTGCAGGTCGAGCGGGATGTTCTCGCCGTCCGGATAGCCGAAGGTCGACGCGATCGAGTGGCTGGCGGTCGCCAGGGCCTGCACCCCCTCGGTCGAGGCGACGACCTGAGCGGAGACGACGTCCCACACGTTGGCCAGGGTGAGGATCTCCGGGGCGGTGTGCAGGTCGAGCAGTCTGGCGGCGCGGGCGGCGAGATCGGGCATGGTGGCCAACCTACCGGCGCTCTCCCTCTCGGGTCCCCGGTCGGACCTGGCAGACTTCGGGGCGGCCTCGGGGGACACTGCCCGGGCCGGGAGGGTTCGCATAGTGGCCTAGTGCAGCCGCCTTGAAAGCGGCCAGGCGGTTCATCCCGTCTCGTGGGTTCGAATCCCACACCCTCCGCAAAGATCCGTAGAACGGGGCACGACGTGCTGGCGGACGCCTGGCGGGCTTCGCCAGCTCGCACGCTTGGGGTGGTTGCCAACGGGTACGGATGGCGTCAGTCCGGACGTCGGCCCGCAGCAGCTCAGGAAGCACCGACGTCGGGAGGGCCTCGGGGGCGAGCCCACTACCCGTGGAGCCGGGTCCAGGTGCGAAGCGACCCGGACGGGCGACGGCGACCCGTGACCCGCCCGACAGCGGCACCGGCCCTCGCCCGGGCGGTCGACCACCCGGTCACGTCCCTCCCCGAAAGGCCTTCGTCATGACCGTGCCTCCCGCGCTCGCCGACCTCGCCCTGCTGGTCGGTCGCGTGATCCTCGGCGTCATCTTGTTCGCACACGGCTGGCAGAAGCTCGTCGCCAACGGCATCAAGGGCACCAGTGCCTTCTTCGACCAGTCCGGCGTTCCGCTGCCGACCGTGTCCGCCTGGTTCGCGGCGATCGTCGAGCTGGTCGGCGGGGTGGCGCTGGTGTTCGGTGCCGCAGTCCCCGTGGCCGCCGTCCTGGTTGTCCTGGACATGCTCGGCGCCTACCTGTTCGTGCACGCCGGCCAGGGCCTGTTCATCGACGAGGGCGGCTTCGAGCTGGTCGGCGCGCTGGCTGCCGGCGCGTTGCTCCTGCTCGGCGCCGGAGCCGGCCGCTACAGCGTCGACCACGCGGTGTCGTCGCGCCGGAGAATCGCCGTCCGGGCTTGACCCCACCGGCTACCGGCCGGCTCGATCCGAACCGGCTACCGTGCGCTCCAGCCGCCGTCGAGCACGTACGACGAGCCGTTGGCGAACCGTGCCGCGTCGGAGCACAGGTACGCCGCGAGCTCGGCCACCTCCGCGGGCTCGATGAGCCGCTTGATCGCCGGCTGGGTGAGCAGCACCTTCTCCACGACCTCGGACTCCGGAATGCCCGCGGTCCGGGCCTGGTCGGCGATCTGGCCCTCCACCAGTGGGGTGCGCACGTAGCCCGGGCACACCGTGTTCGAGGTCACGCCACGCGCGCCGCCCTCGAGGGCCACGACCTTGGACAGCCCCTCCAGCCCGTGCTTGGCGGCGACATAGGCCGACTTGTACGGCGAGGCGCGCAGGCCGTGCACCGAGGAGATGTTCACGACCCGACCCCAGCCCTGTTCGTACATGTGCGGCAGCGCGGCGCGGACCAGCCGGAACGGGGCCTCGAGCATGATGCGCAGGATCAGGGCGAACCGATCCGGCGGGAAGTCCTCGAGGGGCGCCACGTGCTGCAGCCCCGCGTTGTTCAGCAGGATGTCCGCGCCTGCGACGGGACCGCCGGGAGCACAGAGCGCGTCGACCGCGGCGGCGTCCCCGAGGTCGACCACCTGCGCCGAGCCGCCGACGTCCGCCGCGATCCGCCGCGCGGACTCCTCGTTGAGGTCGACGACGACCACGTCGGCGCCGGCGGCCGCGAGCCGCCGCGCGCACGCGGCGCCGATGCCGCTCCCCGCGCCGGTCACCACGGCCCGGCGACCGGACAGGTCGAGCGGTGCACCGGCTGGTTCGGCGTCGGACGGCATCGTCGCGCTCCTTCGGGAAGGCGGTCGTCGGATTCGGGAAGTCAGCACGCCCAAGAAGGGAGCCCGCGGACGGGTCAGCGGAAGGACTCAGGACGCACGACGGGGAACAGGATCACCTCGCGCATCGGCTTGCCGGTGAGCAGCATCAGCAGCCGGTCGACGCCCATGCCGGTGCCGCCCATCGGCGGCGCGCCGTACTCGAGCGCGCGCAGGAAGTCCTCGTCGAGCTGCATCGCCTCGGGGTCGCCGCCGGCCGCGAGCAGCGACTGCTCGACCAGCCGCTCGCGCTGGATCACCGGGTCGACCAGCTCGCTGTACGACGGCGCGAGCTCGACGCCGCCGATGATCAGGTCCCACGCCTCGACGAGCCCCGGCGTGGACCGGTGCCCACGGGCAAGCGGCCGCACCGACTCGGGGTAGTCGCAGACGAACGTCGGCTGCACCAGCGTGTGCTCGACCAGCTTCTCGAACAGCTCGAGAACGATTTCGCCGGCGCCCCAGTCCGGGTGCAGCTCGATGTCGCGCTCGGCCGCCAGCTGTCGCAGCCGCGGCGCGCAGTCGTCGTCCGCACGCACCTGCTCCCCGACCGCCTCCGACACGGCATCCAGCACCGGGAGCCAGCGCCACTCGCCGGACAGGTCGATCTCGTTGCCGCGGTAGTCGGTCAGCGTGGTGCCGGCGCCGGCGGCCTGCGCGGCGTCGAGGATCAGCCGCCGGGTCATCTCCGCGGCGGTGAACTGGTCTCCGTAGGCCTGGTAGAACTCCAACATCGTGAACTCGGCGCTGTGCGTGGCGTCGATGCCTTCGTTGCGGAAGTTCTTGCCGATCTCGTAGACGCGGTCGACGCCGCCGACGACGGCTCGCTTCAGGAACAGCTCCAGGGCGATCCGCAAGGTCATCGGGATGTCGAAGGCGTTCAGGTGGGTGTGGAACGGGCGGGCGGTGGCGCCACCGTGCACCAGCTGCAGCTGCGGCGTCTCGACCTCGATGAACCCGGCCGCGTCCAGGGTCGACCGCAGCGAGCGAAGCACGGCGGCTCGCGTGCGGACCATGTCCCGCGCCTCCTGCCGGACGATCAGGTCGGCGTAGCGCTGCCGGACCCGCGCCTCCTCGGACAGCTCCTTGTGCAGCGTCGGCAGCGGACGCAGCGCCTTGCTGACCATCCGCCACTCGTCGGCCATCACCGACAGCTCCCCGCGGCGGCTCGACACCACCCGGCCGTGGACGAACACGTGGTCGCCCAGGTCGACGTCGGCCTTCCAGGCGGCGAGCGCGTCCTCACCCACCTCCGCGACGCTGAGCATGGCCTGCAGCCGGGTGCCGTCGCCCTCCTGCAGCGTGGCGAAGCACAACTTGCCGGTGTTGCGGATGAACACCACCCGGCCGGCCACGCCGACGACGTCGTCGGTCTCCTGCCCCGTCTCCAGCCGGCCCCAGCCGGACCGGACCTCCGCCAGCGTGTGTGTGCGTGGGACCCCGACCGCGTACGGCTCGCGCCCCTCCGCCAGCAGACGCGCGCGCTTGTCGAGGCGCACCTGCATCTGCTCGGGCAGCTCGCTCTCGGACGGCTCGGCGCCCGGACCGGCCGGGGCGGTCGCTGCGGTGGTGGCGTCGGTCGCGGCGGTGTCCACGGACCGAGGGTATCCGGCGGGCCTGGCCGGCCGACCGTGGCTGAGCCGGCCGAGGACGGAGCCGGCCGAGGACGGAGCAGGGCACCGCGCCGCGTCCAGCCGGAGGTGCCAAGATGACCGGCGCAGACGTACGACGACGACCCGGTCTGCGGGAAGGGAAACGGTCGGATGCCGCAGGGGCACGGCGATCCGGACGCGACCGCGTCCGCGAGCAGGCAGCTTCTGCTGCCCGCGTCATCGTCCGACGACGACCGCGCGCTGGCCGTTCGGCTGGCGACGGCCCTCGGCGACCGGCGGCTGCGACTGCACTTCCAGCCGATCGTCGACCTGCCGTCCGGCCGCACCCGCGGGTACGAGGCCCTGTGCCGATGGCGCGACTGCACGCTGGGCGACGTGCCGCCGGACCGGTTCATCCCGGTCGCCGAGCGGGCCGGGCTGATCCACGACCTCGGTCGCCAGGTGCTGCGGGAGGCGTGCCAGGCGGCGGCCCGGTGGCCGACGGTCCACGGCGTGGCGCCCACCATCGGCGTGAACGTGTCGCCCGTGCAGCTCACCGACCCAGGCTTCGTCGACGACACCGCCGCGGCCCTGCGCGACAGCGGGCTGGCACCGTCACGGCTGTACCTGGAGATCACCGAGTCGGCCGCCATCGACGACTTCAAGGACACGGCCGACCGGCTGACCGCGCTGCGGGCGCTCGGGGTCGGCGTGGCCCTCGACGACTTCGGTGTGGGCCACTCACCGTTGTCCGTGCTGCGGTGGCTGCCGCTGGACGTCCTCAAGCTCGACCGGTCCCTGGTCGCGCACGTGCACGACCAGGCCCGCGACAGCGTCGTGGCCCGGCTCGTCGTCGACACGGCGCACAGCCTGGGACTGCACGTGTGCGCGGAAGGGATAGAGACGCTGAGCCAGGCCCAGCAGGTCCTGGCCATGGGATGCGACTACGCGCAGGGGTTCCTCTTCGGCCGGGCGGTGGAGCCCGAGGACGACGTGCCGCCGGCCGCACGAGCGGCGGGACTGGACCCGAGCCGGCCGGCGCCGGTGCGGATCTGGGGCGACGTAGACGACATCGTGCTCATCACCACGCCGGACCACACGATCACGTATGCCTCTCCTGGCACCCTGCCGCTGCTCGGCTACTCGCCGTCGCAGGTCATCGGCACCCGGGCGTCGGACTACCTGCACCCGGACGACGGCGATCCGATGGCGGCGCTGGCGGACCCCCAGAAGGGGACGGCGCCCGATGCCTGGGTGCACCGTGTGCGCCGGCGCACGGGTGGCTACATCTGGGTGCGCACCCGAGCACAGGTGGTGCGGGGCGCGCGGGGGCGGGCCCATGAGGTCGTCTCGATGAGCCGCGACGTCACCCGCCAGGTGGAGGCGGAGCGGGAGCTGGCGAACACTGAGGCACGGTTCAGGTGGGCCTTCGACCAGGCGCCGGTCGGCATGGCCCTGTCCGGCTTCGACGGCGTGCTGCAGCGAGCCAACCGGGCGCTGGCGGACCTGCTCGGCACGACACCCGAGGAGCTGGTCGGCGTGCGCATCGCCGAGATCACCCATCCGGACGACCGGGAGCGCGACGAGCTCAACGCGCGGCGGCTCGCCAGCGGCGAGGACGTCGCCCAGCACGTCGTGAAGCGGTACCTGGACTTCGAGGGCCGGACGGTGCCGGTACACGTCTGGGCGAGGGCGCTGGACGACGAGACCGGCGCACCGGCCCTCGTGGTCGCCCACATCCTGGCCGTGGACGGCGACAAGCCGATCTAGGGCGACGTCGCCCCTGCCGTCTCGGCCAGCAGGGCGAACGACACCAGCCAGTGCGTCGACATGAAGTCGCCGGCGGTCACCTCCGGGAGGACCGCCGCCACCTGGACGTCGGCCGCCGTCCGCAGCCGCTCGGTGCCGGGGTCGGTCGTGGGAAGCGTGGCGGCGAGCGCGCGCAGCTGCCAGGCGCGCGACAGCGCGAGCCCGAACAGGTGCACCAGGTGGCCGTCCGTCCGGTCCACGACCTTGGGCACCTCGAGCAGCTCAGGCCGTCCGCCCCCCACCAGGTCCGGTAGGAACGCGCGCCACCAGGAGTCGAAGTCCGCCGCCGGCAGCACCCGGCGCATCAGCTCCACCTCGCACAGCGCGGGCGACAGGAAGTCGCTCCCCGAAGGCTCCCAGCGCGTGGCGTAGTCGACGTCGGAGCCGAACCACTCCAAGGCCCTGCGGCGCAACGCCTCGACGACGTCCTCGCGGCCCAGCGCGGCGTAGGCCTCCAGGAGCAGCGTCATGGCGAACGCGGTGTTGGCGTGGACGCCGTGCCGCACCGGGTAGACCTGCCGCGGCAGCCACGCCACCACGAGCTCGGCTACCGCGTCGGCCACCGGGGCGAGCGCCGCGGACCAGCGACTTGCGTCCTCGCCGGAGAGCCCGCCCGTGGCCGCGGCCAGCTCGGCGACCCAGGCCCAGCCGTACGGCCGCTCGAACGAGGGGTGAGCGCGAAGGTAGTCGGCCTCGATCCGCAGGCCCGCGGGAGTCAGCCGCTCGTCCAGCAGCGCCCGGGCCGCGGCGTCGGTCCCGTTGGAGCGCAGCGCGTCCGGAGCCAGCGTCAGCAGACGCACCAGCGACCACTGCATGTGTGCGCTGGAGTGCCAGTCCAGCGAGCCGTGGAACGCGGGATGGAGCCGCTCCGGGGTGACGTCGACGTCCTCGGCACTGAGCGACATGTGCTGCGTGGCGTACGGGTACGGCGTCCGCAGCACTCGTACGGCGATGTCGGCCCACGCCGCCGCGTGTTCCTTGACGGTCATGTCATCTGCTCCTCACGAGGCGAAGACGGTCGCTGGATGCCGTGGAACTGTTGCAATCATCTGCTGACGTTCTCTCGGGCGCACCGGGGGAGCCGCGCACTACCGTGTTCGCGTGAGGGACGCACCGTCTGCCCGGATCGACCTGAACGCCGACCTCGGGGAGTCATTCGGGACCTGGGTGCTCGGGGACGACGCCGCGGTGCTGGAGGTCGTCACCAGTGCGAACGTCGCGTGCGGCTTCCACGCCGGCGACCCCACGACCCTGCGGCGAACCTGCGTGGAGGCGGTGTCGCGTGGCGTCGTGGTCGGCGCCCAGGTGGGGTACCGCGACCTGGCCGGCTTCGGCCGCCGGTTCATCGATATGGCACCGGAGGACCTCGAGGCCGACGTGCTGTACCAGATCGGCGCCCTCGACGGCCTCGCCCGGGTGGCAGGCGACCGGGTGCGCTACGTCAAGCCGCACGGCGCCCTCTACAACGCCGTGGTGCACCACGAGGCCCAGGCCGCGGCGGTGGTCGCCGCCGTGACGGCGTACGACCCGGGCCTACCGGTCCTGGGCCTTCCGGGATCCGCGGTGCTGCGGCTGGCCGCCGACGCCGGCCTGACCACGGTCGCGGAGGCGTTCGCCGACCGCGCCTACACGCCGCAGGGCACGCTGGTCAGCCGCCGGGACCCCGGTGCCGTGCTGCACCATCCCGAGCAGGTGGCCGAGCGGGTGGTCCGGATGGTGACCACGGGCGAGGTCGAGGCGGTGGACGGCTCCGCGGTCCGGCTGGACGTCGCGACGGTGTGCCTGCACGGCGACACGCCCGGCGCGGTGGCCCTCGCCCGAGCGGTGCGGGACGCGCTGGAGGCGGCCGGCGTCGACGTGGCGCCGTTCGTCCGGACGGGCACCGTGACGGGCCCGGCCTGACGTGCGGGTCCACCCGATGGGCGACGAGGCCCTGCTGGTCGACCTCGACGAGGGGGTCTCCCCCGCCGCGTTCGGCGCGGCGATCCAGGCGGCCGGCTGGGCGTCGGTGGTCGAGGTGGTGCCGGCGGCGGCCACGGTCCTCGTCCGCACCGCACCGGGCGCGGACCTTCCCGCGCTCACCCGGCTGGTGACGGAGCACGCGGCGCACGTGCAGGAGCACGGTGCCGCGACCGAGGAGGAGCTGCTCGACGTCCCCGTGATCTACGACGGTGAGGACCTCGCCGAGGTCGCCGAGCTCACCGGCCTCTCGGTCGGGGACGTCGTCGCCGTCCACACCGGCCAGGTCTGGACGGTGGCGTTCTGCGGCTTCGCGCCCGGGTTCGGCTACCTGCGCGGCGAGGACGACCGCCTGCACGTTCCCCGCAGGTCCACCCCGCGCACCCGGGTGCCGGCGGGCGCGGTGGCGCTCGCCGGCGAGTTCACCGGCGTCTACCCCAGGCCCTCCCCCGGCGGGTGGCAGCTTCTCGGCCGCACGGACCTGCCGGTGTGGGACCTGGCCCGGCAGCCGCCGGCGCTGCTGCGTCCCGGCGTCCGGGTGCGCTTCGTCGACGTTCTGCAGACGTCATGACCGGTCGGACGCCGGCGCTGGAGGTGCTGACGCCCGGCCCGCTGTCGACGGTGCAGGACCTCGGCCGGCCGGGGTGGGCCGCCCTCGGGGTCGGGCGATCCGGGGCCGCCGACCGCGGCGCGCTGCGGCTGGCGAACCGGCTGGTGGGGAACCCCGAGGACGCGGCCGCGGTCGAGACGACGCTGGGCGGGCTGGGCGTTCTGGCATCGGTCGACCTCGTCGTCGCGGTGACCGGCGCTGCGCCGCCGCTGCGGGTCGGGGGCCGGCCGCGGAACACGCACGCGGCCGTGCTGGTGCCGGCCGGCGAGCGGGTGGAGCTGGGCACCCCGGCGACGGGGTTGCGCAGCTACCTCGCCGTCCGCGGCGGCCTGCAGGTCGAGCCGGTGCTCGGCAGCCGGTCGGCCGACCTGCTCTCCGGTCTCGGCCCCTCCCCGCTGCGCCCGGGCGACCGGCTCCCCGTGGGACCACCGCCTGCCGCTCCCATCCCGGTCGTCGACGTGGCGGCCGCGACCGCGCCGACCGGGGACGACGTCGTGGTCCGCGCGGTCGCCGGGCCCCGCGCGGACTGGTTCGCAGCGACCGCCCTCGGCGTGCTCACCACGACCCGGTGGCGGGCGAGCGGGGACAGCGACCGGGTCGGCGTGCGGCTCGAGGGCGGCCGGCTGGACCGAACCCGCACCGACGAGCTCCCCAGCGAGGGCATGGTTCCCGGCGCCCTGCAGGTGCCGCCGTCCGGCGAGCCGGTGCTCCTGCTCGCCGACGCGCCGAGCACCGGGGGCTACCCGGTCGTGGCGGTCCTGCTCGCCGCGGACGTCGACCGGGCCGCCCAGCTGCGACCCGGTCAGGGCCTGCGGATCCGGCTGACCGAGGTCAGCTGAGCGTCAGCTCGAGCCGCTGCAGCAGGCTTTCCAGGGACATCTCGAACTCCGCTTGCGCATCGTCCTGCGACAGCCGCTCCTCGAGCCGGCGCAACTGCGGGAACTCCGCCAGACGCTCGTCGCTCCCGTTCCTGCCCCGCTCCGTGCCGGCTTCCTCGACGTCGTTCCCGTCGTCCTCGGACGTCGGCTCGGCCAGCGGCTCCTCCGCGGGAGCGGTCGCGGCGCCCAGGGCCGAGACCTCCAGCAGCAGGTGCCCGAGCAGGAAGCTGGAGAAGGCCCGGTAGGCCGCGACTGCGGCGTCGTCGCTGAACCCGCGCTCGATCAGGGCCTCGAGGAACGCCTCGACGAGGGTGAGGCTGCGCAGCGGCGGACGCAGCCACGGGGCGTCGGGGTGCCGGGTGGCCACGAGCGGGAAGACCTTGGGGTGAGCAAGGGCGATGTCGCGCACCCCGTGCGCGAGACGCTGCAGGTACGCCTGCCAACCATCGGTGGGCAGCAGCCGAAGGTGCGGATCGACGTCCAGCCCCACCAGGGTCTGCTGCACCATCGCGTCCAGGAGGTCCTCGCGGCCGTCGACATACCGGTACAGGGACATCGCCTCCACGCCGAGCCGCTGCCCGAGCCGGCGCATCGTGAGCTCCTGCAGGCTGTGCTCGTCGACGAAGGTGACCGCCTCGCCGATGATGCGCTGTCGGTCGAGTGGCCCCCGCGCCGTGGAGGGTCCGCCGTGGCTGCGGACCACGCTCAGGCGTGTGTCGTCGATGGCGATCACTCCTGTCGTAACCGGGGACAGTCTCGCACCCAGAAGCGGCGTTGGCCCCAGGTCGGTCGCATCCGTGACGCTGCGTCACCGCGGCGCGCTTCCTGTCAGCACTCGGGCCGCCCAAGTTGCGGCGAAGCGATCACCGTCAGATGGTGGGGGCCGTTCGGATCCCCCTGCTCGAGAGAAAGGGCGGAGGGACCGTCGCGGCAGCAGGCCTCGACCGCGACGATGTACGTCAGGTAATGCTGCACGACCGACAGTCACCACAGGCGGGTCGGCACCGCGGACCGCGGAGAGCCCGCCACGACGAAGGAGCATGCATGATCAGCGAGAACCAGATCGATGACGTCCAGCGCGCGACCGTGTACGACAACTCCGGCGACAAGATCGGCAAGGCCGGCCAGGTCTACCTCGACGACGCGACGGGCTCCCCGAGCTGGATCACGGTGAACACGGGCCTGTTCGGCACCTCCGAGTCGTTTGTGCCGCTGGAGAACGCCCGCTTCGACGGCAGCGACCGCGTCGACGTGGGCTACTCCAAGAGCCAGGTCAAGGACGCACCCCGGGTGGCGGCGGACGGCCACCTCGAGGTCTCTGAGGAGGCCGAGCTGTACCGCTACTACGGCCTGAGCGAAGGCACCACGACCACCGGCGGGGCCGACTACGGCACCACCGGCGGAGCCGGCTACGCCACCACGGGCACCACGACCGAGACCAGGACCGACACGACGACCGGCACCGCCGACTTCGACCAGACGTCGGGTGGCGCGGCGAACCTCGGCGTCGACCGAGACCGCGACCGCGACGTCGTGGGCGGCGGCGTGGACCGTGACCGTGACCGTGCGACCGTGGGGCATGACACCTCCGGCCCCACGACGGACGACGCGATGACCCGCTCGGAGGAGCGGCTCAACGTCGGCACCGAGAAGGTGCAGACCGGCCGGGCGCGGCTGCGCAAGTACGTGACCACCGAGCAGCAGACGGTCACCGTTCCGGTGAGCCGCGAGGAGGTCCGGATCGAGCGCGAGCCGATCACCGAGGGCAACCGGGACTCCGCTCTGTCCGGCCCGGACATCTCCGAGGAGGAGCACGAGGTGACGCTCACCGAGGAGCGTCCCGTCGTCTCCAAGGAAGCCGTTCCGGTGGAGCGCGTCCGGCTGGACAAGGAGACGGTGACCGAGCAGGAGCAGGTCAGCGATGAGGTCCGCAAGGAGGAGATCGACGTCGACGGCGGCACCGAGACCACCTCGCGCCGCGACTGACGCAGCCTTCACCGCGGCCGCCCCGTCCCGGGGCGGCCGCATCGACCAGAAGGGTTCCACTGCCATGAGCACCAGCTATGGGGCCGTCCCGCCGGAGGAACGGCCCGCTCAGCACGAGCGCGCAGCGGATGCCCGCACGACCGGCGCAGGGGACCCGCACAGCGAGCCCGTCCTGGACCGGCGCAGCGTCGTGGCGCGCGAGAAGGCGGCCTTCGGCGGGGTCAAGGTCGGCTCGGCCTTCTTCGGCTGGCTGACCGCCACCGGCACCGCCGTCCTGCTCACCGCGTTGGTGGCGGCGGCGGGGACGGCCGTCGGTGTGGCCACCGGCACCGACCCGGGGCAGGCCGCGACCCAGGCCACGCAGCAGCCGGCGACGGTGGGCTTGGTCGGTGGCATCGTGCTGCTGGCCATCCTGTTCGTCGCCTACTACTGCGGCGGCTACGTCGCCGGGCGGATGGCTCGCTTCAACGGTGCGAGGCAGGGCGTCGCGGTGTGGCTGTGGGCCCTTGTCATCGCGATCGTGGTCGCCATCCTGGGCACCGCGGCCGGCAGCAAGTACAACGTCCTCGGCCAGCTGAACAGTTTTCCGAGGATCCCCGTGAACGAGGGCACGCTCACCACCGGCGGCGTCATCGCACTGATCGCGGTGGCGTTGGCCAGCCTGGCAGGAGCGATCCTCGGGGGGCTTGCCGGGATGCGCTTCCACCGCAAGGTCGACAAGGCGGGGCTGGGGCGCTGAGCGTCACGCGGACCCGCACCACGCTCGAACAACGATGGGAAGACATCTGATGCAGATCAGCAAGCAGCAGGTTCTGGAGCACCTCAAGGGGCACGGTCAGGACGACAAGGTCCAGCAGGCCGACCAGCTGCTGCCGGACACCATCGACACCGACCAGCACGCCGACAAGCTGAGCCAGCTGGGGATCAACCCGGCCGACCTGCTGGGCGGCGCTGCCGGCGGCATCGGCGGCAAGCTCGGGCTGTAGTCCGAGGCGGCTCACGCGGCGCCCGTCCCCCACCGGGGGCGGGCGCCGCGGCGCGTGCGTCGGCTCGGAGCGCCGCCTTACGGGCGCTCGTGCGCCTTGTCGAGTGCGCGGTCGAGGTTGACCGCCGCGCTGATCAGCGCCAGGTGGGTGAACGCCTGCGGGAAGTTGCCGAGCGCCTCGCCCGACGTGCCGATCTCCTCGGCGAACAGCCCGACGTGGTTGGCGTAGGTCAACGCCTTCTCGAACACCGTGCGGCTCTCCCGCAGCCGTCCCGCCCGGGTCAGCGCGTCGACGTACCAGAACGAGCAGAGGTTGAACGTCCCCTCCACGCCTTCGAGACCGTCGTGGCCGGTGGGCGCGTACCGGTGGACGAGGCTGTCCGACACCAGCGTGGAGCCGATGCAGTCGAGGGTGGACAGGAAGCGCGGGTCCGTGGGTCCGGAGAAGCCGGTCATGGACATCGTGAGGACAGACGCGTCCAGCTCGTCCGAGCCTGGATGCATGACGTACGCCCCGAGCCCCGGGCTCCAGCACTCCTCCTGCACGAACCGGTAGGCGCGGGCGCCGAGCCTCCGCCAGCGCTCGACCGGCGCGGGCAGCCCCCGGTCACGGGCCAGCCGCTGCGCCCGGTCGAACGCCACCCAGGTCATCAGCGCCGAGTAGGTGAACCGTTGTCGCGGACCGCGTACCTCCCAGATGCCCTCGTCCGGCTCGGTCCAATGCTTGGCCAGCCAGTCGAGCCGCCGGCTCAGAACGGTCCACAGGTCGTAGGAGATCGGTACGGCTCGGTTGTAGAGGAACACCGAGTCCATCAGCTCGCCGTACACGTCGATCTGCCGCTGGCCCACCGCGTTGTTGCCGATCCGCACCGGCCTCGACCCGCGGTAGCCGTCGAGGTGGTCGAGCACGACCTCTGGGGTGTCCTCGCTCCCGTCCACGGCGTACATGATCATGAGGTCGCGCTGGTCGGACGCCGTCTCGCAGCGCTTCTGCAGCCAGTCCATGAACGCCGCTGCCTCCTCCAGGAAGCCGAGGTTCATGAGGGCGTACACCGTGAAGGCGGCGTCCCGCAGCCAGGAGAAGCGGTAGTCCCAGTTGCGTCCGCCGCGCAGCTGCTCTGGCAGCGACGTCGTCGGCGCGGCCACAAGCGCCCCCGTCGGGTGGTAGACGAGCAGCTTGAGGGCCAGCGCGGACCGGTTCACCTGCTCCCGCCACCGCCCCCGGTATCGCGACTGCCCCAGCCAGCGCTGCCAGAACTCGTGCGTCCGCTCCAGCAGCTCGTCCACCTCTCCGGGTGGGGTGGGACGCAGCTCACCGTTCCACTCCAGGGCGAAGTCCACGCTCTCGCCCTCGTCGAGGGAGAAGCGGGCGACGACGCCCGCGTCGTCGACCGTCAGCGGGACGTCGGTGCGCAGGACGTAGCGCCCGGCGACCGACGTGAACACGGCGCCCACACCGTCCACCACTTCCACGTCGTGCGGCACCAGGGCGTAGTGGAACGCGGGTTGACAGCGCATCGAGAAGGCCGGTCGGCCACGCACGGCCGTGGCTCGGCGCACCAGCAGGTCGCGGGCCGCGGCGGTGTCGCTCATCTCCGGGACCATGAAGTCCAGCACCTCGCCCACGGCGTCCGGGGTGAGGAACCGGGTGAGCAGGATGTTGGTGTCCGGCAGGTACAGCTGCCGCGGGCGCTGGGCCTCCGGACAGCCCAGGTGGAAGTAGCCGCCGAGGCGCGAGTCGAGCAGCGACGCGAACAGCGACGGCGCGTCGAACCGGCCCGGGCAGTACCAGTCGATGGTGCCGTCGGTGCCGACCAGGGCGACCGTGCGCAGGTCGCCGACGATGGCGTGCTCCTCGATCGGCAGGTACTCGCTTGCCGCCGGGAGGCCGCTGAGGCTCACGGCTCAAGTGTCCTGCCCCGCAGGGGTGGAGCGCTCATCGGGGACGGCGCGTCGCGCCCCGATTCGATTCACAGTGCCCTCCTGGGGCACAATGGGCCTGGCGGACGAGGCGAGGATGCCCGTCCGCGGTCGAGTGCGAGGTGCCTGGGTCCGTCATCGGTTCACCAGGCGAAGCCGCGGGAACGCGGGGGAACACGCTCAGCGGCCACCCCCGATCTCTCCCGAGAGGCAGTACCTCCTTGTCTGCTCCCACGTCCACCGACGTCTCCTTCGCCTCGCTCGGCGTCCCGGCCCCGCTGGTGCGGGCGCTCGCCGACCGCGGCATCACCACCGCCTTCCCGATCCAGGCGGCCACGCTGCCCGACTCGCTGGCCGGGCGCGACGTCCTGGGCCGCGGCCGCACCGGCAGCGGCAAGACCGTCGCCTTCGCCCTGCCCACCGTCGCGGCGCTCGCCGCCGGCCGCCGTCCGCGGCGGCCCTCCCGGCCCCGCGCCCTGGTGCTGCTGCCGACGCGTGAGCTCGCCAACCAGGTGGCCGACACGTTGACGCCGCTCGCCGCCGCCGTCGGCCTGAAGACCACGACGGTGTTCGGAGGCGTGAGCCAGCACCCGCAGGTGACCGCCCTGCGTGCCGGCGTGGACGTCCTCGTGGCCTGCCCCGGCCGGCTCGAGGACCTGATCGGCCAGGGCCTCGTGCACCTGGACGACGTCGAGGTCACCGTTCTGGACGAGGCCGACCACATGGCCGACCTCGGCTTCCTGCCCGGCGTCAAGCGGCTGCTGGACCGCACACCACGGGGCACCCAGCGGCTGCTGTTCTCCGCGACGCTTGACAACGGCATCGACGTCCTCGTCAAGCGCTACCTGCACAACCCGGTGACGCACTCGGTCGACCCGGCCGTTGCGCCGGTCGCGACGATGACGCACCACGTGCTGGCGGTGGAGAAGGACGACAAGACCGCCGTCGTCCGCGAGCTGGCCTCCGGACAGGGCCGCACCCTGCTGTTCATGCGCACCAAGCACACCGCGAAGAAGCTGGCCCGCCAGCTGACGGCTAACGGCATCCCCGCTGTCGACCTGCACGGCAACCTCTCGCAGAACGCCCGGGAGCGGAACCTGGAGGCCTTCTCCTCCGGCGCCGTCCGGGTGCTGGTCGCGACCGACATCGCCGCCCGTGGCATCCACGTGGACGACGTCGGCCTCGTGGTCCACGTGGACCCGCCCGCCGAGCACAAGGCGTACCTGCACCGTTCGGGACGTACCGCCCGGGCCGGCGCAGACGGCGTCGTCGTCACCGTGATGACGCCGGACCAGGCCGGCGACGTCCGCACCCTGACCCGGCAGGCCGGCATCACGCCGATCCGCACCGCGGTGAGGCCGGGGGCGCCTGCCCTGCTCGAGCTCACCGGTCCGCACGCACCCCTCGTGGCGCCCGAGCCCGAACCGGTCGTCGCCATGGCCCCTCGCTCGACCTCCGGCCGCGCAGGCCGCTCCGCAGGCGCGGCCGGCTCCGGGCGGTCCGGGCAGGCCCGCTCCGGTCAGACCCACGCCGGTCAGACCCGCTCGGGTCAGGCTCGCTCGGCTCAGGCTCGTTCGGGTCAGGGACAGTCGGGTCCGGCCCGCTCGGGTGAGCAGGCGCCCGCGATGGGAGCCCGCCGTCGGCGTCGCCCTCGCCGCCCCGCCGCCTGATCCCGTACGGCCGCTCGGCTCCGGGGCTCCCCTAGGGTGAGCGCATGATCGAACCGCCCACGGACCGGCCCGTCCGATTCGGCATCGTGGGCACCGGCGGCATCGCCGCCGCGTTCACCGACGACCTGCGGCTGCTCGACGACGCCGAGGTGGTCGCGGTCGGGTCCCGGTCGCAGCAGACCGCGGATGCGTTCGCTGCGGCCCACGGCGTCGAGCGTGCGCACGGGACCTATGAAGGACTGCTGAGCGACGGTGAGGTGGACGTCGTCTACGTCGCGACGCCGCACCCGTGGCACCACCCCGTGGCGATGCAGGCGATCGCGTC
This sequence comes from Actinomycetales bacterium, assembly GCA_035264765.1. Classification (GTDB taxonomy): domain Bacteria; phylum Actinomycetota; class Actinomycetes; order Actinomycetales; family Angustibacteraceae; genus DATFPQ01. The sequence goes on from DATFPQ010000078.1 coordinate 18,519, forward strand.
CGGCAAAGCGCTGCTCGTCGAGAAGCCGTTCACCATGACCGGTGACGAGGCGCAGGACATCGTGGACGCCGCCCGGCGCGCCGGCAGCTTCTGCATGGAAGCCATGTGGGCGCGGTTCAACCCCCACCTGGTGCGCGTCCGCGAGGTCGTGGCGAGCGGTGAGCTCGGCGAGATCACCACGGTGCTGGCCGACCACGGTCAGTGGTTCCCCAGGGACCGCAGCTCGCGCCTGTTCGCGCCCGAGCTCGGCGGCGGCGCGCTGCTGGACCTCGGCGTCTACCCGGTCTCCTTCGCCTCGATGGTGCTCGGGACGCCGACCCGGGTGACCGCACGCGCGACGAGCGCCTTCACCGGCGTCGACGCGCAGACGTCGATCCTGCTGGAGCACGCCGGTGGCGCCCACGCCGTGCTGACGTGCACGCTGCGGGCCGTCAGCCCCACCACCGCGGCCGTCGTCGGCACCGAGGGACGGCTGGAGATCGACGGCCCCTGGTACGCACCGGGCGGTTTCACCGTGACGCCCCGCGGGGGGACGCCGTGGCGGTACGAAGAGCCGCACGATGGCGTGGGCCTGCGGCACGAGGCGGCCGAGGTGGTGCACTGCCTGCGAGCGGGCCGTCCGGAGAGCGACGTGATGCCGCTCGCCGAGACGGTCGCCATTATGCGGACCCTGGACGAGATCCATCGCCAGACGGGCGCGGACCTGCACGTCGACTGAGCTCGCCCTCCGGACGACGCGCCCGTCGGCTCAGGTCAGGTGCAGCCGGGGCGGGGAACAGACGTCAGGGACCGGCTCCAGCAGCTGGTGGGTCCCGGTCAGCTGCAGGATGCGACGCACGCCCGCCGGCACGCTCTCCAGGCGCATCCACCCGCCCTTGGACGCGGTGAGGTCGCGGGCGGTGACCAGCACGCGGATGCCGGCGCAGTCCAGGAACGAGACCCGGCCGAGGTCGAGGACGAGGCAGGACGCGCCAGCGTCGACCAGGGACGCCAAGGACTGGCGCAGGTCGCCGGCCGAGCTGAGGTCCATGTCGCCCTCGACGCACACCACCGCAGTCCCGCCGTCCCGGCTGGTGCTGACGCGTAGGCCCTGCTGGCCCGGCCCCTGACCGTGCGGGGTCAGCGGCACGACCCGGGAGGTGGATCCCCCCGAGGAGATGAAACGAGCCATCCCTGGTCCCTTCCGGAGCGCCGCGAACTCGCCGTACCGAGTGGGCCTCCGGCTTCCCGGACCTGGAGGCACAATGTCCGCCTCGCCGCTCTGGGCGGCACCGGGACGGCGTCGGTCTCCTCGAAGGATCACCTGCTCTCACGGTATGCCCGGCCCGTTTGCGGTCGGCTGTCGTGCACCGTCACATCTGCGTCAGGTTGCTGACACCGACCAGCGCGAAACCCGGCGCCGCCCCCGTCGCGCTGGTACCGGGCCATGCCGTACAACGGCGGGATGCATGTCGTCGTCGCACCAGACAAGCTCAAGGGCTCGCTCACGGCGGAGCAGGCCGCTGCCGCGATCGAGGCCGGCCTGCGCCGCGTCGTACCGGACCTGGACGTCCGGCGGTGTCCGGTCGCCGACGGGGGGGACGGGACGGTGGCGGCCGCCGTCAGCCGGGGGTGGCAGCCGCGGACCGCAACGGTCAGCGGACCCTTCGGCGACCCCGTGCCCGCGACCTGGGCGCAGCAGGGCGGCACCGCGCTGGTCGAGCTCGCCGAGGCCAGCGGGCTGCGCCAGGCGGGCGGCCGCCGGGACGCCCAGCGCGCCACCAGCCGGGGCACCGGCGAGCTGGTCCGGGCAGCCCTCGACGCCGGCTGCGAGGAGGTGGTGATCGGCCTGGGCGGCAGCGCCTGCACCGATGGCGGGTCCGGGATGCTCCGGGCGCTGGGCGCGCGGGTGGTGGACGCCGACGGGAAGCCGCTGCCGGACGGCGGCGGCCCGCTTGCCGGGGTCGCCGAGGTCGACCTGTCCGGCCTCGACCCCCGGCTGGCCTCCACTCGCGTTGTCGTGGCGACCGACGTCGACGTGCCGCTGCTCGGACCCTCGGGTGCCGCGCAGTCCTTCGGGCCGCAGAAGGGCGCCACGCCGGACGACGTCGTGCAGCTCGAGGCCGCGCTCGGCCGCTGGGCCGAGGTCACGGCCCTCGCCTGCGGCCTCGACCCCGTCGAAGCCACGGGCCGACCGGGGGCGGGAGCGGCCGGGGGCGTCGGCTTCGCGGCCCTTGCGGTCCTGGGCGCCCAACGAAGGTCCGGCGTCGAGGAGGTCCTTGAGCTGGTGGGCTTCCACGAGCTGGTGCGCGGGGCGGCACTGGTCGTGACCGCCGAGGGCTCGCTGGACGAGCAGAGCCTGCACGGCAAGGCACCCGTCGGCGTGGCGAGCGCCGCCGCGCGGGCGGGAGTGCCCGTGGTGGCGGTGGTCGGCCGGTGCGCGCTCTCCGCGGAGCAGTCCCGGGCGGCCGGCCTGAACGAGGTCCGCGCGCTCGGGGACGCCGGCACCGACACCGCGACGTTGATGGCGCAGGCCGGTCCGCTGGTGGAGCAGGCGGCCGAGGAGCTCGGTCGGCGCTGGCTGCGCGGGGACTGAGGCCGCCGCAGGTCCTCCGTCACGCCAAGGTGCAGCGACCACCCTCGGACCGGAAGCAGCCGAGCCTCCCAAGCCGAGCCTTCTCAACAAGGTTTTCGCGGCGCAACGGATCAGCCTGTTCGGCCTGATGCCGACGAGCACGACGCGCGCCTCAGTCCTCCACTGCGCCAGCGGCATCGGAGTTTTACCAGCCCTTGGGGGTCACGGCCCTTTACGGCCTAACGGCGCCCCCCTAGCCTTCGAAGGTTCGCGCGAAACCCCCGGGGCGGGGTCCGCCGCCTCGGTCCGTTCTCGACGAGGAGGACCTGTGCGTCGACCGCTCATCCTGGGGGCCGTGACGGCTCTCGCGCTTGCAGGCTCGGGCCTGCAGCTTGCCACCGCCGCCGGGCCGTCGGCGCGGGAGGACCATCGGGGCCGTGACCGGATCACCAACCTGGTCGTGATCTATCAGGAGAACCACAGCTTCGACAACGTCTTCGGTAACTGGGGCCGGGTCGGCCGAGACCGCGTCGACGGCATCGCCCAGGCCACCCAGCGGCAGCGCACCCAGGTCGACCAGGACGGCTTCGCGTACGGCTGCCTGTTGCAGAAGGACGTGAACCTCACCTCGCCACCGCTCGATGGCTGGTGCCGGGACACGCGGCCGAAGGTGGGTTCGACCTCCTTCGCGAACGGGCCGTGGCTGATCGACGACTTCATCAGGCCCGAGGACACTACCTGCCCGGCCCCCGGTCAGAGCGCGCCGAACGGCGTGCTGAAGGGCAGCGGACAGCCGGGCGGCTGCACCCGCGACCTCGTGCACCGCTTCTACCAGGAGCAGTACCAGCTCAATCGCGGCCGGCAGAACCGCTATGTCACGGGCAGTGACGCCGTCGGCCTGACCATGGGCACGTACGACACGAAGCGCTTGCCGATCTACAACTACCTGCACAGCTGGAGGGCACCGCACTACGTGGTCGCCGACCGCTTCTTCCAGGCGGCCTTCGGCGGTTCGTTCCTGAACCACCAGTACCTGATCGCCGCGCGGGCGCCGATCGACACGGACCCGGGCGCGGGCGCGACTCCGACGAGGAACTCCGTGGTCGACTCGAACCGGATGCCCATCAACTACCCGCTGTACACGGCGACCAGGTCGGACGTCGTGGACGGTCAACTCACCCAGAAGTGCGCCAACGGCGCGACGAACAACGTCGCCCTGGCCTGCGGGGACTTCGCGGTCAACACGGTGCAACCCAGCAGCCCGCCGTTCGGCAACGGCGCGAAGATCCCGCTCGTCGACGACAGCAAGTACCCCAACATCGGTGACCGGATGACCGCGGCCGGCGTGAGCTGGAACTGGTACGCGGGCGGCTGGAACGACGCCGCGGCCGGCAGACCGGGCCCGCTGTTCCAGTACCACCACCAGCCCTTCAACTACTTTGCCGACTACGCGCCCGACAAGCCAGGCCGGGCCCATCTGCGGGACGAGACCGAGTTCTTCGCGGCGGCGCGCGGGGGTGGGCTGCCCACGGTCAGCTTCGTCAAGCCCTACGGCGCCGAGAACGAGCACCCTGGGTACGCCAGCGAGCCGAACGGCAGCGACCACCTGGTGGATCTGATCAAGGCGGTGCAGGCCGGCCCGCAGGCGCGACACACCCTCATCGTCGTCACCTACGACGAGTTCGGCGGGCAATGGGACCACGTCCCGCCTCCCGGACAGGGCAGCAGCACGACCGGCGTCCGAGACGCCTTCGGCCCCGGCACCCGCATCCCGGCCCTGGTGATCTCCAAGGCGTTCCGCCGCTCGGGCGTCGACCACACGGTGTACGACACGACCTCGATCCTGGCCAGCATCGAGCGGGCCCTGGGGCTGGCGCCGGTCGACACGCGGGACGCCCGCGTCGCGGACCTGTCGCCCGCGCTGCGGGTGGGAGGTCTGCGGATGCCATAACAACCCCGGCGACCCCCCGGCGAACCCGGCTAACCCCGGCGAACGCCTTGCCGAACTCCCGCCAACCCCGAGCGGCACATCGAGGGGCCGTCACCGTCCGAGTTCTATCGGTCACGGCCCCTCGACGCCGCAGGTCCTTGCCCTTACGCTGTAAGCAGGGTCCGGCAGCGCGGCTCTCCCGGTCTATCCATCGGAAGGCGCCCCGTATGACCCGAACCACCTCAGCCTTGCGCGCGCAGGCCCGTCCCGTCCTGACACTCGTCCCGCCGCCCGCCTCCGGCCCGTATGGCGAAGTGTGCGTGCTCCTCGACCCGGGCCGGGCCGTCGTCTGGCTGCACGGGGTGATCGACGAGTCCCTCGCCGACGACCTCGCGGACGCCGCGACCGACCTGCTCCAGGCCGGGCTGCCGGTGAGGATCGAGGCCCGGTCGGTGTCGTCGGCCGACGCCGTGGCGCTCCGCCTGGTGACCCAGCTGCTCGAGGCCGGCCTCCCGGTCGAGATTCATGACCCCAGCGGTCGGCTCACCCCGCGCTGATCCCGTTCTGACCCCGCGCTGACCTCGGGGTGGCCTGGCGGCTGACCCGGCCCTCACGCCCTCCGGCCCCTCCCCATCCCGCCACGCTGAGTACTTCCGCGGCTACCCTGCCGCCATGATCCCCCCGGTGGTCGACGCGACCTGGCTGGCGGCCCGGCGCCAGGACGTGGTGCTCGCCGACGTCCGCTGGTACCTCGACGGCCGGTCCGGCCGAGCGGCGTACGACGCCGGTCATCTCCCGGGCGCCGTCTTCGTCGACCTGGACCGATGGCTGTCGCGTCGGGGGGAGCCTGCGGAAGGACGGCATCCGCTGCCGGAGCCGGAGGTGTTCGCGGCCGGGATGTCTCGCCTGGGCATCGCGAACGGCAGTGTCGTGGTGGCCTACGACGACCAGGGCGGCGTGATCGCCGCCCGGCTGGTTTGGCTGCTGCGCGCCACGGGCCACGAAGCGGCGCTGCTGGACGGCGGGCTGTCGGCGTTCGACGGGCCTCTGTCCACCGAGCCGGTGCTGCCCGAGCCCGCGGACTTCACGCCGACCCCGTGGCCACCGCAGCGGCTGGCCGACCTGGACGACGCGGTGGACCCGGCCGCGACGGTGCTCGACGCGCGACCTCCGGAGCGCTACCGAGGTGAGATCGAGCCGGTCGACCCCAGGGCCGGCCACATCCCGGGCGCCGTCAACGTGCCCTGCCGCGACAACCTCGACGCGACCGGCCGGTTCCTGCCGGCCGAGGCGCTCCGCCGACGGCTGCGTGCCGCCGGCGTCGTGGAGGGCGCCGACGTCGTCTCCTACTGCGGCTCCGGCGTCACGGCCTGCCACAACCTGATCGCGCTCGAGCTCGTCGGCCTGGGCCCAGGCCGGCTGTACGCCGGCTCCTGGTCGGGGTACAGCTCCACTCCGGGACGTCCGGTCGCGACCGGGGACGCGCCTGGCTGACCTGGCCGACCCCGGCTGGACCTGGACGGGGGCCGACCTAGAAGGGGATCGCCACAAACGGCGAGGAGTACCCCTCTACGCCGCTCAGCTGGGCGACCGCGGAGTCGACCGGCACCCGCTCGCGCTCCGCGCGGAGGATGGAGCCCAGCAGCCGGACGTCACCCGCCGCCGCCAGCCCGGTCACCTCCTCGTGCGCGAGCACCCAGGAGACCGCGGCGGTGATCCGTTCCTGCTCCTCCAGCGGCTGGTACCAGGTCGTGTACTCCTGGTCGCCCACGGGCTCGCCCGCCACGGCGCCCGGCCAGTTCCGCCGGGCAATGGTCTTGATGATCATCAGGCCAGCGTCCTGGCGGCGAACCTCGTCCACCAGCGCCTCGTAGTCCGCCAGGTACGCGGGGTCCTGGCTCAGCGCCACATTGAGCGGTGTGAGGACCGTGGCGAACGGGAACCGGCGCAGCGCCTCCAGGTGAGTCGCCGGCGCCTTGGGGCCGTGGCCGGTGATGCCGACGGCGCCCACCAGGCCCTCCTCCTGTGCCCTGACCGCCGCGTGGAGGGAACCGCCCTGCCCGGTCGCCCGGTCCAGGTCCTCCAGGTCGCCCACGCCGTGCAGCTGCAGCAGGTCGACGTGGTCGGTCTGCAGGCGCTCCAGGGAGGCGTTGATCTGGGCCCACGCCGCGTCCTGCTCGCGCAGACCGGTCTTGGTCGCCAGGAAGATCCGGTCGCGGATCTTCGACATCCACGGCCCGAGCCGCAGCTCGGCGTCGCCATAGGACGCGGCGACGTCGAAGTGGTTGATCCCGCCGTCCAGGGCCTCCTGGATCGAACGGTCCGCGGTGTCCTGGTCGACCGCGCCGAGTGCCGCCCCGCCGTAGAGGATGACCGAGCTCTCGTGCCCAAGCCGCCCCAGCCGCCTACGCTCCATCGTTGCCCTCCTCGTGTCCGCCGGCCCGACCCTACGGCGGCCCCGCGCCGCCGTCACCTCGGCAGGGGCAGACTGGGCAGATGCGACTCGGTCTGCAGGTACCCGACTTCACCTGGCCCGGCTCCCCGAAGACCCTGGGCCCCACGTTCGCCCGGATCGCCCGCACCGCCGAGGCCAGCGGCATGGCGAGCCTGTGGGTGATGGACCACTTCTTCCAGATCCAGATGGTGGGACCACCCGAGCACGAGATGCTCGAGGGCTACACGACCCTGGCGTTCGCCGCGGCGGTGACCGAGCGGGTCCAGCTGGGGACGATGGTCACCGGCGTCACGTACCGGCACCCGGGGATCCTCGGCAAGACCGTGACCACGCTGGACGTGCTCTCCGGCGGTCGTGCCTACCTGGGCATCGGTGCGGCGTGGAACGAGCAGGAGCACCGGGGGCTCGGCGTGCCGTTCCCGCCGCTCGCCGAGCGGTTCGAGCGGCTAGAGGAGACGCTTCGCATCGTCCTGCAAATGTGGGCCGGCGACGAGAGCCCGTTCGAGGGCACCCACTACCGGCTGGAACGCCCGCTCAACTCCCCGCCGGCGCTGCAGCAGCCGCGCCCGCCCATCCTCATCGGCGGCACCGGCGAGAAGAAGACGCTGCGGCTGGTCGCTCAGTACGCCGACGCCTGCAATCTCTTCGAGATGGGCGTGGACGGCGTCCGGCACAAGCTGGACGTCCTGCGCCAGCACTGCGAGCGCCTCGACCGGCCCTACGAGGAGATCGAGAAGACGACGCTCGGCACGCTGGCGCTCACCAAGGACGGCCGGGACGGGACGACGACGGTGGACCAAGCGGTGGACCGGTTCGGTCAGCTGGCGGCGATCGGCATCGACCAGTCCATCGTCAACATGCCCGCCGTGCATGACGAGGCGTCCTTCGAGCTGGTCCCGGAGCTGGTGCGGCAGCTCGAGACGGTCACACCGGCCGGCCGCTGAGCCGGCTCTGCTCGCCAGAGACGTTGGCCGGCGCGGCTCGGCGCGGCAAGGCTGAGGTCAGCCGCCCGGGGACGCGGACCAGGAGCGCCACGTCTGGCAGTGGACGGCGACGACCGGACCGCCGGGCCGGTGCTCGCGGTACTGCGGGTACTTCGCCACCAGCGCGTCGATGCCGGCCGCCGCGCCGACGTCGTCCGCCGGCAGCACCTGCGCCGGTCCGTCGACCCGCACCCACCACAGGGTGCTCCAGTCCTCGTCGTAGGCGTCCACGAGCAGGCTGGCCCGGCCGGTCTGCTCGATGTTCGCCAGCCGGCGCAGTCGCCGGGTGGTCTTCGGCTTGGCGTCCACCGCCGACCAGACGACGTCCCCCACGAGCGCGAAGACCACCGGTACCAGGTGCGGCATGCCGTCCCCGCTCACCGTGGCCAACCGAGCCACCCGTGCGTCGGCCAGGCGTCCGCGCTCGTCCACGCCGCCACCCTAAGCGGCCAGCGAGGGGTTACCGGCCGCGCTCTGCGATGCTTGACTGGCCGCAAGGAGGGCACCATGACCATCTGCGCTCACCTGGACAGCCCCCGCCCACCGGTTCAGCCGGACCCTCCCGGGGGCGGGTCCTGCGTGGACTGCCTGCGCGAGGGCACCCGCTGGGTGCACCTGCGCATGTGCCTGGACTGTGGTCACGTCGGCTGCTGCGACAACAGCCCGCGCCGGCACGCCACCGCGCACTTCCACAGCAGCAGTCACCCGGTGATCGCCTCCGCCGAACCCGGCGAGACCTGGCGCTGGTGCTACGTCGACGAGCTGGCCGCGGGACCGGCGTGACCGCGCGTCCGGTCCTGCTGACCGTCGACGACGACCCGTCGGTCAGCCGCGTCGTCGCTCGTGACCTGCGTCGCCGGTTCGGCGAGGACTACCGCGTGGTGCGCGCCGAGTCCGGCCCGGACGCCTTGGAGGCGCTGCGCGAGCTCACCGTCCGCGGGGAGGCCACCGCGCTCCTGCTGGCGGACCACCGGATGCCGGGGATGACGGGCGTGGACTTCCTCGAGCACGCCATGGACCTCGTGCCCGACGCCAAGCGGGTGCTGCTCACGGCGTACGCCGACACCGATGCGGCGATCCGGGCCATCAACGACGTCGACCTCGACCGCTACCTGGTCAAGCCCTGGGACCCGCCCGAGGTCAACCTGTACCCGGTGCTCGACGAGCTGCTGACCGAGTGGCGGGCGCGCGCCCGCCCGGCGTTCGAGGGCCTGACGCTGGTCGGCCACCAGTGGTCCGCGGAGACCCAGGTGGCGAAGGAGTTCCTGGCCCGCAACCAGGTGCCCTACCGGCATCTCGACGTCGACGGCGACGAGGCCCAGCGGCTGCTGACCGCCGCGCGGCTGGACGATCGGCCGGAGACGCTGCCCGTCGCCTTCCTCGCCGACGGCACGGTGCTGCGCCGCCCCACGGTCCGCGAGCTGGCCGAGCGCGTCGGCCTGGCGACGACGGCCGGCAGCCCGTTCTACGACGTCGTCGTGATCGGCGGTGGGCCGGCCGGGCTGGGCGCCGCCGTCTACGCGGGCAGTGAGGGGCTGCGCACGCTGCTCGTGGAGCAGTCCGGGACCGGCGGCCAGGCCGGTCAGTCCAGCCGGATCGAGAACTACCTCGGGTTCCCCCGCGGGGTGTCCGGTGCCGAGCTGGCCCAGCGCGCCCGCGAGCAGGCGGAACGGTTCGAGGTGGAGATCCTCACCGCCGCCGAGTGCATCGGCATCGCGCCGCGGGGCGAGGGACGGGTCGTCCGCTTCCGGGACGGCGCCGAAGTCACCGCGCACGCGGTCGTCCTGGCCACCGGAGTCGCCTACACGCGGCTGCCCGCAGCGGGGGTCGATGACTTGGCCGGGCGCGGCGTGTTCTACGGCGCTGCCTCGCACGAGGCGGTCAACTGCAAGGACCAGGTCGTGCACATCGTCGGGGCGGCCAACAGCGCGGGGCAGGCAGCGCTGCACTTCGCGAAGTTCGCCGCCGAGGTGGTGATGCTGGTCCGGGGTGAGTCCCTGCGCCGGTCCATGTCCGCGTACCTGGTGGCGCGGATCGAGGCCACGGACAACATCACGGTCCGGACCTGCACCGAGATCGTCGGCGGGGACGGCGTCGAGCACCTGGAGCACCTCGCGCTCCGCGACGTCCGCACGGGGAAGCAGGAGACGGTGGAGGCGTCGTGGCTGTTCGTGTTCATCGGGGCGCGTCCCGACACCGCCTGGCTCGGCGAGGCCTTCACGCGCGACGACCGCGGCTTCCTGCTGACCGGCCCGGACCTGCTGGGCAAGGACGGGCGCCGACCACCCGGGTGGCCGTTGGACCGTGACCCCTACCTGCTCGAGGCCTCGCTGCCCGGGGTCTTCGTGGCGGGCGACGTCCGGGCGACGTCGGTCAAGCGGGTGGCGTCGGCCGTGGGCGAGGGCGCGCTCGCCGTGACGCTGGTGCACCGCTACCTGGGCCCGACATGAGTACCCCGCGCGCCGTGACCGGCGTCGGGCCCGACGAGCTGCGCGAGCTGTTCCTGTTCGAGGCGCTGACCGACGAGCAGCTGGACTGGCTGGCCCAGCGGGGAGCGCGGCGGACGTACGCGACCGGGGCGAGGGTGTTCCAGGAGGGCGAACCCGCCCGCGAGCTGTTCGTCCTGCTCTCCGGCGCCGTCCGGCTGTCCCGCCTGGCCGGCGCCGACGACCTCCTGATCAGTGAGACCGACCAACGCGGCGTGTACGCGGGGGCCATGCGGGCCTACCTGCAGGCCGAGTCGACCTACTCGAACAGCCTGAGCACCGCCGCGGCCAGCAGCTTCTTCGTGCTGCCCGCTACGGACTTCGCCGAGTTCATGCGGACCCGCTTCCCGATGGCCGTGCACCTGCTCGACGGGCTGTTCCTCGGCGTCCGGGCGTCCGAGGCGATCGTGCGCCAGCGCGAGCATCTCGCCCAGCTCGGCACCCTCTCGGCCAACCTGGCGCACGAGCTGAACAACCCCGCGGCGGCGGCCGTGCGCGCCGCCGGGCAGCTGCGGGAGCGGGTCGCCGCCATGCGGCACAAGCTCGGTGCGATCGCCGACGGAAAGGTCCGACCGGACACGATCGTGCACCTGGTCGCCTGCCAGGAGGCGGCCGTGGAGCTGTCCGCGAAGTCCCGGCACACACCCAGGACGGCGGTCCAGGAGGCGGACCTGGAGGATGCCCTCAGCGACCGGCTGGACGAGCTTGCGGTGCCCGGCGGTTACGAGCTGGCGCCGGTCTTCGTGCAGGCCGGGCTGGACGTCGGCTGGCTGGACCGGGTGGTCGCCTCGGTGGGCGACGACGCGCTCGAGGGCGCCCTGCGCTGGCTGGCCTACACGCTCGAGACCGAGTCCCTGATGGACGAGATCGAGGACGCCACCGGGCGGATCGGGACGATGGTCACGGCGGTGAAGCAGTACTCGTCGATGGACAGCTCCGCCGTGCAGGAGGTCGACGTGCACGTCGGCCTGGACAGCACGGTGATGATGCTCGGTCACAAGCTGCAGGGGGTCGAGGTGGTCCGGGAGTACGACCGGACGCTGCCGCGCGTCCCGGCGCACCCGGCCGAGCTGAACCAGGTGTGGACGAACCTGATCGACAACGCCGCCTACGCCATGGGCGGCCGCGGGCGGCTGGTGCTGCGCACCCGACGCGACGGCGACGACCTCGTGGTCGAGGTGGGCGACAACGGACCCGGCATCCCGGAGGCCGTGCAGCCGCGGGTGTTCGAAGCCTTCTTCACCACCAAGCCCGCCGGGCAGGGCAGTGGGCTCGGCCTCGACAACTCGGCCCGGATCGTCCGCAAGGGACACCGCGGCACGCTGACGTTCACCACCGGTTCCGAGGGCACGGTGTTCGCGGTGCGGCTGCCGCTCGTCCAGGACCTTCTCTGAGCCGGTCCCCGGTTGCCGGTTGCCGCCGGTCCCCGGTTGCCGGGCCGCCGTCCGTCCGCGACGCTCGACCGGTACCTCACGGCGACCAGAGAGGCAGTGCAGATGACCGGGCCCATGGGTGTGACGTCGGTGCGACGGGTGGGCCGGCTGCTGCCGCTGTGGCGCTGGGAGAACCAGCAGGAGGGCCGCGTCGTCGCCAGCGGCTACGCCCGGAGCGAGAGCGCCGCCTGGGCAAAGTCGATCAAGAAGGTGCCGCGCACGCGCTGACCTGCTCCGCCCAGGCCGCGTTGCTCTCGCAGGGCCGCTTCCCGACACCGCGGAAGCGGCTTCGGAGGAGCAAGCGTCGGACTCAGCCGGCCTTCGCCGGACGCACCTGCATCTGCTCGAGCAGCACTCGCGTCGCCTCTGTGACGGCGGCCACGGCGTCATCGAAGGCCTCGGCGTTGCGGGCCGACGGGGCCCGGAAGCCACTCACCTTGCGGACGTACTGCAGCGCCGCCGCCCGCATCTCCTCCTCGGTGACCGCGTCGACGTAGGGCGGGCGCAGGGTCTTGATGCTCCGGCACATAGGGCGACGGTACGCCGTCGGTGCGGCTGTCCACAGCCGCTTGTCGCCAGGGAATCGTCGGCTTACCGTTGAGCAGGTCGCGGACTCGTCCTTGGAGTTGTTCATGACAGTCTTCCAGTGCCCCAAGTGCACCCTGGCGTTCGTCTCCAAGAACGAGCTCGAGGACCACTGCCGGCACGACCACGAGAACTTCCACCACGAGTTCAGGGCTGCGCCGGCGGGCCCCAACGACCACCTGCCGGTCGAGCCCCACCCGCAGGCCCCCGCCAAGCGTTAGTCGGCGCCCGCACGCTGCCGCCGCATGCTGCGGCTGAACTCCGCAGACTGCAGCGCCCTCACACTGCAGCGTCGAGCACCCATCGGGCGCCGACGGCGAGCGCCGCCATGTTGGCCAGCAGGAAGACGGCGACCCATATGACGCCGGGCAGCCCGGTGAGCCGCGCGAGCAGGTCGGCATCGGAGCCGGGCGCTCGTCCACGGCGGCGGGCGGCGTGCAGCTCGAGCACCGGCCGCGGCGCGGCGAGCAGCAGCACGCACGCCACCAGGGCCCCGAGCGCGGTCTGGGCGGCCGCCGGGAGCCACCAGGTCGCCCCGACGACCACGGCGGCGCACACCAGGACCACCCAGAGCCCGAACCAGTTGCGGATCTGGGCGAGCAGCAGGCCGAGCAGAGCGGTCAGCAGCCAGAGCGTCCCGACGGCGTGACCACGGCTCAACAGCCAGGCCGCGAGCAGCCCGAGGAGCGCCGGACCCAGGTAGCCGGCGGCCGCCGTCAGAACCATCCCGGGGCCGGTCCGGCGTCCCACCGAGACGGTGAGCCCGGAGGTGTCGGAGTGCAGCCGGATGCCGGCCAGGCGGCGTCCGCTGAGCAGGGCGGCCACGCCGTGCGCCCCCTCGTGGACGACCGTGACGACGTGCCGGGTCACCGGCCAGAGCCGGGGTGAGAGCACGAGCGCCGCGGCGAGGAGGACCACCAGGGCGAGGACGGCGGGTCGCGGAGCGGGCTGGACGGCGACCGCGCGGTGCCAGGGGGCCGCCGCAACGCCCGCCACGGCAGCGGCGCCGTCCACCTAGATGTAGATCTCGGGATCGGCCCATACGTCGTACGGGTCGGCCGGCTGCTCGTGCGGCGTGCGGGTGCGCACCTGGCCCGGCACGCCGACGACGACGGCGCCGGCGGGGACGTCGCGCACGACGACCGAGTTCGCACCGATCTGCGCCCCGGCGCCGATCACGATCGGGCCGAGGATGCGGGCGCCGGCGCCGACCGTGACGCCGTCCTCAAGCGTGGGGTGGCGCTTGACGCGCTCCATGCTGCGGCCGCCGAGCGTGACCCCGTGGTACAGCATGACGTCGTCGCCGACCTCGGCGGTCTCACCGATCACCACACCCATCGCGTGGTCGATGAAGAACCGTCGGCCGATGGTCGCGCCTGGGTGGATCTCGACGCCGGTCAGCGAGCGGTTCACCTGGGACAGGACGCGCGCGGCGAGCCGCAGGCCGGGCCGCTGCCACATCCGATGGGCCACCCGATGGATCCAGATGGCGTGCAGACCCGGGTAGCACAGCAGCAGCTCCAGGCGAGTGCGAGCCGCCGGGTCACGGCGCGCGGCGGCGTCGAGGTCCTCACGCAACCGCCCGCGGGCCGACGTCCAGACGGACGCCGGCCGCGGGCGGGAGGCTGATAGATGCACGAGCTCAGTCCATGAGGTCGCTGTAGAGGATCGTCGAGAGGTAGCGCTCGCCGAAGCTGGGGATCACCACAACGATCGTCTTGCCCTGGCTCTCGGGACGCTTGGCGACCTCGACCGCCGCGGCGAGAGCAGCGCCGGAGGAGATGCCCACGAGCAGCCCCTCCTCGGCGGCGGCCCGGCGGGCCCACTCGACCGAGGTCTCGGCGTTGACGTCGATGACCTCGTCGTAGATGTCCCGGTCGAGGATCTCGGGCACGAAGTTGGCGCCGATCCCCTGGATCTTGTGCGGGCCTGGCTGGCCGCCGTTGAGAATCGGCGACTCGGCCGGCTCCACGGCCACCATGCGGACCTCGGGCTTCTTCTCCTTGAGCACCTGCCCGACTCCGGTGATCGTACCGCCGGTGCCGATGCCGGCCACGACGATGTCGACGGTCCCGTCGGTGTCCTCCCAGATCTCCCGGGCGGTCGTGCGCCGGTGAATCTCGGGGTTGGCCTCGTTGGCGAACTGCTTCACCTGCACGGCGCCGGTCTGCGAGCCGATCTCCTCGGCCTTGGCGACGGCACCCTTCATGCCCTCACTCCCGGGCGTGAGGACCAGCTCAGCACCGAACGCGCGGAGCAGCGCCCGGCGCTCCTTGCTCATGGTCTCCGGCATGGTGAGGATCACCTTGTAGCCGCGCGCGGCGCCGACCATCGCCAGCGCGATGCCGGTGTTGCCGCTGGTCGCCTCCACGATCGACCCGCCCGGCTGGAGCTGCCCCGACTCCTCCGCCGCGTCGATCATGGACACCCCGATGCGGTCCTTCACGCTGCTCGCCGGGTTGTAGAACTCGAGCTTCGCCAGCACGGTCGCACCAGCGCCGTCAGTGATCCGGTTCAGCCGAACCAGGGGCGTGTTACCGATCAGCGTGGTCACGTCGTCGTAGATGCGCACGGCTGCTGTTCACCTCAGTGATCTCGTGGGGCAGATGGGCAGGGCAAGACGGGACGGCGTCGCCCGTCCGCGCCCAAGCGAACACCGGACGGCACCCGACGTCTTCCCGCGGGACCCCGAAGTCCACGTGCTGAGACGTCGGGCTACCGAGACGTCCCCACCGCCGGCGTGAGCCGCGCGGCATCAACCCACTCTTGCACCGCTACGGTGCGGCGAGGGCAGTTCCCCGGGCTTCGGCCGTCCGATCTGTCCCCGGCTTCCGGTCCGCCACCTTCCGTGGAGGCGTCGGCGAGGTAGACGACGAAGGCTCGCCAACCGTCTCCGGTGCGTTGCCAGTCCAGCACCAGGCCGGGCCACGGGCCCATGTCCGGCGTGGTCGCGGCCACCCAGCAGTGTCGGCGCCCGGCCCGGTCCGGGGGTCGGTCGCGAACCAGGCCGCTCAGCTGAGAGCGCTCGGCGAGGGTGAGCCCTCGTCCGCTACGCATCCCGCCGGCCATGGCCCCAAGGGTGACACAAAGATCGAACGTCCGTTCGATATGGCGAGTGAGCGTGGTCCCGGAGCCGCAAAGAGTTGACGCGTGGTAATGGAGGCGGGCGGAGGTCGTTGCCGCGTGGTCACACGCGCGGGACGCCGGGGCCGAAGCGGTCAGAAGCGCCCGCCGCGGCGGCCGACGCAGTCACAAGCGCGCCCCGCCGCCCCGACGCGGTTACACGCCCGGCACGCCGGACGACGCGGACGACGCGGACGACGCGGACGACGCGGACGACGCGGACGACGCGGTTGAACCCCGAGCGGAGCGGTCGACGTGCTGTCAGATGCGCGGGCCGCCGCGGCCGACGAGCTCAGACGCCACTGCGGTCGCCGCCGTGACCGCTATCACCGACGGCCATGCTCCGAGCCTCTTGGCCAGTGGGTGTGAGACCCCCATCGCCGTCGCATACAGGGCGGTCATCGCGGCGGCGGTACCAGGCCCGGCGAGGCTGTACCAGGAGCGCGCGCCCAGGGTGCCCGCGACGGCGAACACCACGCCCCCGATCTCCCGACGGCCGGTGTAACGGGCAGCGGCGAACCCTCCGACCAGACCGGCAGCAGCCACGAGCGAGGGACGGACGGCGATCAGCGTCATGGCCGCACGGTATCCACGATGGCGGGTCGCCGGGCCAAGGCCGCTTCCGCGACCTGCGCGCGCAAGTCCCCTCGGACACTGGCCCACGAGGAGCCGTCTCCGAACAGGCCGCCCACGCACGAGGAGCGGCCTACGAACAGCCGCACGCTCCGGGACCCACCAGCGCCCAGCGCGCGCCGGCACCGGGAGCCCGCTGCGCACAGCCCGCGCACGCACCGGGAGCCGCGTGCGCACACTGCCGGGGTGCCCTGAGCACCTCGAACACCGGCGCGCGCTGAGAGCCCCTCGATCACTGACCGCTTAGGCGGCGCAGGGATCGGTGGGTCCGCGTGGTGACCTGGTCGGGTCGAGCCAGGCCGGTGGCACGAACACGGGTCGGCCCTCAGTGATGGTGACGGTCCATTTGTCCGTGGTGGATCAGGTCGTGGTGGAAGTCGCAGAGCAGCACCAGGTTCACCAGGGAGGTCGGTCCGCCGTCGGACCAGTGCTGGATGTGGTGGGCGTCGCACCAGCGCGGCGGTCGCCGGCAGCCGGGGAACGCGCAGCCGCGGTCGCGGGCGATCAGCGCCCGCCGGATCGCCGGCGGGATCAGCCGGGTGGCCCGGCCCACGTCCAGCGGCTCGGACGCCGACCCCAGCACCATCGGGATCAGCGTGGCGTCGCAGGCCAGCCGGCGGG
>DATFPQ010000079.1:0-23342 GCA_035264765.1 Actinomycetales bacterium
CACCACGGCGCGGGTGCGGCTCCCGTCGTCCTGCTTGAGGTCGGACGCCTCGAGCAGCGCGTCGACGCTGTCCTTCTTCGCCTGCTCGACGAACCCACAGGTGTTCACCACCGCGACGTCGGCCTCAGCGGCGTCGTCGACCAGCGTCCAGCCGTTCTGCTCCAGCCGGCCGGCAAGCTCCTCGGAGTCGACCTCGTTGCGGGTGCACCCCAGGGTCACGAGAGCCACGGTGCGCGAGGTCATGGGCACCATCGTACGGCGAGCGCAGAAGCCTGCCGGGACCCCGCCGGACGGGACCCGAGGGGCTCAGGCGGGGTCGCCGGGCTTGATCGTCAGCCGCTTGACCTCGCCGTCGCGCCAGCTCTCGCCGACCCGCTGCCCGTTCACCGTGAGCTGCACGCCGCCCGCGTTGCCGAGCACCACGCGCAGGCCGTCGGCGTCGGTGAACTTGCGGTGCTCACCCTTGCCGAGCAGACCGGCGAACTTGGTCCGGCCGGACGCCGCCCGAACGGTGACCCAGGAGTCCCCCGTGGCTCGCAACGCGATCGCCACGCCTTCCGCGGGTGCCTTGGCCGGCTGCTCGGAGGCCGAGGGCGCCGGCCGCGCCTTCGGCGTGGTGGCCGGGGGCGCAGCCGCCGTCTGGGTCGGCGAGCTGGACGACGGCCGCGGTGACGGCTGCGTCGCCGAGGGTGTCACAGGGCCTGCGACCTCCAGCGCGGGCCGGGCTGGGGCGCGCAGCTCCGCGACGAGCTGGATGGAAAGGAACGCCACGAGCCCGGTCAGCGCGACGCCGGCGAGCAGGCTCCACGGCGGCTTGCGCGGGCCGGTCGGGATCCCCGGGCCGGACAGGTGCAGCGGGGGCACCGGGCCGGTGCCCACGCCGGCGTGGACCGCGGTCGCCGGCTCAGCCGCACGAGAGGCATGGGTGGCACGGGAGCGGTGAGCCGGCGGCCGCGACTCGCCCTGAGAGTCGGCCTGCGGCTGCGCCCGCGTTGCACCCTGGCGGACGGCGTAGGCCTCGAGCAGCGGGCCGTCGTCGAGGCCCAGCAACCGGGCGTAGTCGCGCACGTGCCAGCGGGCGTAGACGTCGCCACCGCAGCCGGAGAAGTCGTCTCGCTCGATTCCCTCGACGAGCACCAGGCGCAGCTTCAGCGTGGCGGCGACGTCGGCGGTGCTGCGCCCCGAGGCCTCGCGAGCGGCGGCCAGTGCAGCACCGAGCGGGGGAAGGTCCGACCTCGGATCGTTGGCGCTCATGCCCACCGTCCCGTACTCGGCCGCCTCCAGGTACGTCTCGATCCTACGGCGGATCTTCCTCCGCGGCGGGCGTGATTCTGACAGAAACAGCCTCATCAAGCGCGGTCGGTGAGCTCCCACGCGTCCTCCCCGGAGGACTCCTCGACCTCCTCGTAGTCTTCGGCCGGGTCCGGCGGCTCCTCGCCGCGCAGCAGCGCGAGCGTGCCCGGGAGGTCGTCCGGCTTGACCAGCACGTCGCGGGCCTTGCTGCCCTCGCTCGCGCCCACGACCCCGCGCGACTCCAGCAGGTCCATCAGCCTCCCGGCCTTGGCGAAGCCCACCCGCAGCTTGCGCTGCAGCATCGAGGTCGAGCCGAACTGGGTGGTCACCACCAGCTCGGTCGCCTGTAGCAGCAGGTCCAGGTCGTCGCCGATGTCGTCGTCCACCTGCTTCTTGGCCTGCGCCACCACGACGTCGTCGCGGTAGATGGGCTGCAGCTGGCCCTTGACGTGTGTGACGACCTTCTCGATCTCGGTCTCGGTCACCCAGGCGCCCTGCACACGCATCGGCTTGCTGGCGCCCATCGGCAGGAACAGCGCGTCGCCCTGGCCGATCAGCTTCTCCGCGCCGGGCTGGTCGAGCACGACCCGGCTGTCGGCGAGGCTGCTCGTTGCGAACGCCATCCGGCTCGGGACATTGGCCTTGATCAGGCCCGTGACGACGTCGACGCTCGGTCGCTGAGTGGCGAGCACGAGGTGGATGCCGGCGGCCCGGGCCAGCTGGGTGATCCGCACGATGCAGTCCTCGACGTCGCGCGGCGCCACCATCATCAGGTCGGCCAGCTCGTCGACGATCACCAGCAGGTACGGGTACGGGTGGATCACCCGCTGGCTGCCGGGAAGCGGCTGCACCTTGCCGGCGCGCACGGCCCTGTTGAAGTCGTCGATGTGCTTGTAACCGAAGGCGGCCAGGTCGTCGTAGCGGGTGTCCATCTCGCGGACGACCCACTGCAGCGCCTCCGCCGCCTTCTTCGGGTT
This sequence comes from Actinomycetales bacterium, assembly GCA_035264765.1. Lineage (GTDB taxonomy): Bacteria > Actinomycetota > Actinomycetes > Actinomycetales > Angustibacteraceae > DATFPQ01. Next base: position 2,271 of record DATFPQ010000079.1, read on the forward strand.
GGTGATGATCGGTGTGATCAGGTGCGGGATGCCCTCGTAGCCGGTGAGCTCGACCCGCTTGGGATCCACCAGCACCATCCGCACCTCGTCTGGCGTGGCTCGCATGAGGATCGAAGTGATCATCGAGTTGACGAAGCTGGACTTGCCCGCGCCGGTGGCGCCCGCGACCAGCAGGTGCGGCATCTTCGCCAGGTTGGCGATGACGTAGCCGCCCTCGACGTCCTTGCCGACGCCCATCACCATCGGATGGGTGTTGTCGCGCGCGGTCTGGCTGCGCAGCACGTCGCCGAGGCTGACCTTCTCGCGGTCGGTGTTCGGGATCTCGATCCCGATCGCGCTCTTGCCCGGGATCGGGGACAGGATCCGGACGTCGGCGCTGGCGACGGCGTAGGAGATGTTCTTGCTGAGTGCCGTGACCCGCTCGACCTTCGTGCCCTTGCCGAGCTCGACCTCGTAGCGCGTCACCGTGGGGCCGCGCATGAACCCGGTCACTTGCGCGTCGATGTCGAACTGCTCCAGGACGCCGCTGAGCGCCTCCACCACCCGGTCGTTGGCGGCGCTGCGCGCCTTGTGCGGACTGCCCGGCGCGAGGACGTCGTTGGCGGGCAGCGTGTAGGTGACGTCGCCCGCAAGCGCCAGCTGCTCCACCCGCTGCGGCAGCGGGGTGGTCGGCGGCGGCTCGAGCTGGCGCTTGTCGTCCGCGCCGGAGGAAACGGCCGCGACCGCAGAGCCGGCCGCGCTTGCGCCGGCCACGGAGCTACCAGCGGCCGAGCCGCCGACCGGGGAGCCACCGGCCGCGGAGCCACCCGCCGGGGCGGTGGCCGCCGGGACGTCGGTGCCGACCGACCGCTTCTGGCCCGGCCGCAGCCTGCGCCCAGGGCCGTCGGTGGCGACCGGCGTCTCGAAGGCCTCGTCCCCGGTCCGTCCGCCGTCCTCGCCGTCCGCGAGCGCGGCGACCCGACGGCGCGGGCGGCTCCGCTTCAGCGGGCCGTCAGCGGCGGGCTCTGCCCCGCCGTCCGGCGCGGCCGAGCCGTCGCTCTCGGTGCCGTGCTGCGGGCCGTTGCCGGTGAGCCGGTCGACGAGCTCGCGGCAGCGGCGCGGGATGGCGTGCACCGGCGTCGCGGTGATCACCAGCAGCCCGAAGAAGCCCAGCATCGCCAGCAGCAGCGCCGCACCCCATCGGGTGACCGCCTGCTCCAGCGGGCTGGCGGCCAGGAACCCGATGACGCCGCCGGCGTCGCGCAGGGCGGGCCAGCCGTCGGCGATGTCGGGCAGCCCGCGGCTGACGTGGACGAGGCCGCAGGCCGCGACGCCGAGCGTGGTGAGCCCGATCGAGACCCGGCCGTTGGTCCGCGTGGCATCGGGATGACGCAGCATCCGGACGCCGAGGCCGAGCAGCACGAGCGGGAGCACGAGCGCGACCCGGCCGAACGTGCCGGCCACCACCGCGTGCACCACCCGCCCGACCGCGCCGTCCAGCGCCCACCACTCCCGGGCGGCCACGACCACCGCAAGCGCGAGCAGCGTCAGGCCGATGCCGTCCCGCCGGTGCGCCGGGTCGAGGCCACGCGCGCCGGAGCCGATCCGCCGTGCCGTGCCGCCGACCAGGTGCGCGGCGCCCATCCACAGCCCGCGCACGGCGCGCACGGCGAGCGGCGGTCCGGACCTGGGCGCGGCAGCGGCGCGTCCCGCAGGCCGGCTGGAGCCGCGCTTGGAGCCGGTGGAGCGTCCCGTCGTCGCCGTGCGCGCGGTGCTGCCCGACCGGCGTACGGGGGAAGACGTACGGGAAGCCATGGTGGTCACCGTACCCGTTCGTCACATCGGCACCGCAAGCACCAGATGTCACAGCGGCCTCCGCGTGTCGGCGCAGCACCGAGCCGTCAGGCGGACACCACGAGGGGCAGGATCATCGGCCGGCGGCGCAGCTTGCCACCGACCCAGCGGCCGACCACCCGCCGCACGGCCTGCTGCAGCTGATAGCTATCGGTGTTCCCCTGGTCGACCGCCTGCGCCAGCGCCGCCTCGATCTGCGGCAGGATCCCTTCGAAGACCTCGTCACCCTCGGCGAACCCGCGGGCATGGAACTCCGGGCCGGCCAGCACCTTGCCGGTGTCGGAGTCCACGACGACGACGATCGAGATGAACCCCTCCTCGCCGAGGATCCGCCGGTCCTTCAGGTCCGCGTCGGTGATCTCCCCGACGCTGGAGCCGTCGACGTACACGTAGCCGCAGGGCACGGCCCCGACGACGCGGGCCACGCCGTCCACCAGGTCGACCACGACGCCGTCCTCAGCGAGCACCACGCGCTCGCGAGGGACGCCCGTGCTGATCGCGATCTCGGCGTTGGCGACGAGGTGCCGGGTCTCGCCGTGCACCGGCATCACGTTGGCCGGCCGCACGATGTTGTAGCAGTACAGGAGCTCACCCCTGCTGGCGTGCCCGGACACGTGAACCTTGGCGTTGCCGGAGTGCACGACCTTGGCGCCGAGCCGGGTCAGGCCGTTGATGACCCGGAACACCGCGTTCTCGTTGCCGGGGATCAGCGAGGAGGCGAGCACCACGGTGTCGCCGCGGTTGATCCGGACCCGGTGGTCGTTGCCGGCCATCCGGGACAGGGCAGCCATCGGCTCGCCCTGCGAGCCCGTGCACATGAGGACGACCTGGTCCTCCGGCAGGTCGTCGACGGCCTTGAGGTCGACGAGCACGTTGCCGGGCACTTGTAGGTAGCCGAGGTCGCGGGCGACGCCCATGTTCCGGACCATCGAGCGGCCGACGAGCGCCACCCGCCGACCGTGGGCGTACGCCGCGTCGAGCACCTGCTGCACGCGGTGCACATGCGAGGCGAACGACGCCACGATGACCCGACGCTCGGCCCCCGCGAAGACCCGGTCGAGGACCGGGCCGATCTCGCGCTCGGACGTCGTGAAGCCGGGCACCTCGGCGTTCGTGGAGTCCACCATGAACAGGTCGACGCCGCGCTCCCCCAGCCGGGCGAAGGCCCGCAGGTCGGTGATCCGGCCGTCGAGGGGCAGCTGGTCCATCTTGAAGTCGCCGGTGTGCAGCACGGTGCCCGCCGGCGTCCGGACGGCGACCGCCAGCGCGTCCGGGATGGAGTGGTTGACCGCGACGAACTCGCACTCGAACGGGCCGAGCTTCTCGACCTGTCCCTCCCGGACGCCCAGCGTGTACGGAGTGATGCGGTGCTCCTTGAGCTTGGCCTCGACGAAGGCCAGCGTCAGCTGCGAGCCGATCAGCGGGATGTCCTCGCGCAGGCGCAGCAGGTACGGAACGGCGCCGATGTGGTCCTCGTGGCCGTGCGTCAGCACGACGGCGACGATGTCGTCGAGCCGGTCGCTGATGTAGTCGAAGTCCGGGAGGATCAGGTCGACGCCGGGCTGGTGGTCCTCGGGGAACAGCACGCCGCAGTCGATGACCAGCAGCTTGCCGTCGAACTCCAGCACCGCCATGTTCCGGCCGACCTCGCCGAGTCCGCCGAGCGGGACGACCCGCAGCGCACCCTTTCTCAGGGCGGACGGGATGGGCAGCTCGGGGTGCGGGTGGATCACGCGTCGACCTCCAGGAGAGCGGAAAGTTCGAGGTCGCGGCGCAGCGCCGCGACTTGTTCGGGGGTGGCCTCGACCAGCGGCAGGCGCACGGCCGCCGAGCGCAGGACCCCCTGTACCGCGAGGGCGGCCTTGACCATGATCGCACCCTGGGTCACCGTCATGATCCCGCGCACGGCAGGCAGCAGCTCACGGTGGATCCGCTGCGCCGTGGCGAGGTCGCCCTCCCCCACCGCGCGGACCATCGCGGCGTACCGGCGTCCCGCGACGTGGGCCACGACGCTGACGATGCCGACGGCGCCGTGCGCCAGCCAGCCCAGGTTCAGCGCGTCGTCGCCGGAGTACACCGCGAGATCGGTATGGGCCATGACCCAGGACCCCTCGAAGAAGTCGCCCTTCGCGTCCTTCAGCGCCACGATCCGGTCGTGCTCGGCCAGCCGCAGGAGGGTCTCGGTGGCGATCGGCACCCCGCTGCGGCCGGGGATGTCGTACAGCATCACCGGCAGCTCCGTGGCGTCGGCCACGCTGCGAAAGTGCGCCAGCAGACCGGACTGCGGGGGCTTGTTGTAGTACGGCGTGACGACGAGCAGGCCGTGGGCGCCGGCGGCCGCGGCGGCCCGGGCCTTCTCGATGCTGTGCGCGGTGTCGTTGGTGCCCACACCGGCCACCACGTGGGCCCGGTCGCCGACGGCATCGAGCACCCCGCGCAGGACGGCGAGCTGCTCCTCGTCGGTGGTGGTCGGGGACTCCCCCGTCGTCCCGCTCACGACGAGACCGTCGTGGCCATGCTCCACCAGGTGCGCGGCCAGCCGTTGCGCCGCCTCGACGTCGATCTTGCCGTCGTCGGTGAACGGCGTCACCATCGCGGTCAGCACCCGACCGAAGGGCGCGGTCGGCGGCGGAGGCTGCGTCGAGGACATGACCCACAACCTACCGCCGGAGCCCGTCGCCGCCCGGTTACCCTCGGCTGATGGACACGCAGTACGAGGACCTCCTCCGGCTCGTCCTCGAGCGCGGGACCCCCAAGGGCGACCGCACCGGCACCGGCACCCGCAGCGTGTTCGGCCACCAGCTGCGCTACCGGCTCGACGACGGGTTCCCGCTCGTGACGACCAAGCGGGTCCACTTCCGCTCGGTCGCCCTGGAGCTGCTGTGGTTCCTGCGCGGTGACGGCAACGCGCGCTGGCTGCAGGAGCGCGGCGTGAGCATCTGGGACGAGTGGGCGGGCCCGGACGGCGACCTCGGCCCGGTCTACGGGGTGCAGTGGCGCAGCTGGCCCACGCCGGACGGCGGGCACGTGGACCAGATCGCCGAGGTGCTGCGGACCCTGCGCACTGACCCGGACTCGCGCCGGATGGTCGTGTCCGCGTGGAACGTGGCGGACCTTCCGCGGATGGCGTTGGCCCCGTGCCACGCGCTGTTCCAGTTCCACGTCGCCGACGGGCGGCTGTCCTGCCAGCTGTACCAGCGCAGCGCGGATCTCTTCCTCGGCGTCCCCTTCAACATCGCCAGCTACGCGCTGCTCACGGCGATGGTGGCCCAGCAGGTCGGCCTCAAGCCCGGCGACTTCATCTGGACCGGTGGCGACTGCCACATCTACGACAACCACGTCGACCAGGTGCGTGAGCAGCTCTCCCGCGAGCCCTACCCCTTCCCGACGCTGGAGCTGCGGCCCGCGCCGTCGCTGTTCGACTACCAGCTGGAGGACCTGCAGGTCGTGGGCTACCGGCACCACCCGGCGATCAAGGCCCCGGTGGCGGTCTGACGCCGTGAGCGACGAGTCCCGTGCCGGCACCGAGGTCGGCATGGTCTGGGCGCAGGACGAGGGGGGCGTCATCGGCCGCGACGGCGCGCTGCCCTGGCACCTGCCCGAGGACCTGGCCCACTTCCGCGCCCTCACCCGCGGCGCCACCGTCGTCATGGGCCGCGCCACCTGGGAGTCGCTGCCCGACCGCTTCCGGCCGCTGCCCGGGCGGCGCAACGTCGTGCTCAGCCGCCAGCCGGACTACGTGGCGAAGGGCGCCGACGTCCACGCGTCGCTGGAGAGCGCGCTCCGGGACGTCCGGGGCCTGGTGTGGGTGATCGGCGGTGCGCAGGTCTACGCGCAGGCCCAGCCGCTGGCCGACCGGCTGGTCGTCACCGAGGTCGCGCTGCGCGTCGACGGCGACGCGTTCGCACCGCCCCTCGACGACCGCTGGCGCCGGGTCGGCGCGGACCCCGAGGAAGGTTTCCATCGCTCCGCGGGCGGCCCGGCGTACCGGTTCGTCGAGTACCGCGCGGGCTGACGAACCCGTTCTCGATGCACCGCGCCGGCCCCTGGCGCGCCGCGTGCAGCAGGAGCAGACTCCCCGACCGTAGACATTCCTTTAGCCAGAAGGGAGGGTCCGATGGCAGGTAACAGAGGCGTCGCTTACATCGAGCCCGGCAAGGTCGAGATCCGCGAGATCGACTACCCCAAGCTCGAGCTTCAGGACGGCCCTGGCGTCAACCCGGCCAACGTGGGCCGCAAGCTGAACCACGGCGTGATTCTCAAGGTGGTGACCACCAACATCTGCGGCAGCGACCAGCACATGGTTCGCGGGCGCACGACCGCTCCTCCCGGGCTGGTGCTCGGCCACGAGATCCTCGGGGAGGTCGTCGAGGCCGGTTCGGATGTCGAGTTCATCAAGGTCGGCGACCTGTGCTCGGTGCCCTTCAACATCGCTTGCGGGCGGTGCCGCAACTGCAAGGAGGGCAAGACCGGCATCTGCCTGAACGTCAACCCGGCCCGGCCGGGTGCGGCGTACGGCTACGTCGACATGGGCGGCTGGGTGGGCGGCCAGGCCGAGTACGTCACCGTCCCCTACGCCGACTGGAACCTGCTGAGGTTCCCCGACCGCGACCAGGCCATGGAGAAGATCCGCGACCTCACCATGCTCTCGGACATCTTCCCCACCGGCTTCCACGGCGCGGTGACCGCGGGCGTGAAGCCGGGGTCGACGGTGTACATCGCGGGCGCCGGGCCGGTCGGCCTCGCCGCCGCGGTGGGCGCCCAGCTGCTGGGGGCGGCCGTTGTGATAGTCGGCGACCTGAACCAGGACCGGCTGGCGCAGGCCCGCAGCTTCGGCTGCGAGACCGTCGACGTCTCCAAGGGCGCGCCGCAGGACCAGATCGAGCAGCTGCTCGGCGTCCCCGAGGTGGACGCCGCCGTGGACGCGGTCGGGTTCGAGGCCCGAGGCCACGGGGAGAGCTCCGGCAAGGAGGCCCCCGCCACCGTGCTGAACTCCCTCATGGAGATCACCGCGGCCGGTGGTGCCCTCGGCATCCCCGGGCTCTACGTGACGGGCGACCCGGGGGGGATCGACGAGGCGGCGAAGGTCGGCTCGCTGTCCCTCAGCCTCGGTACGGGCTGGGCCAAGTCCCTCTCCTTCACGACCGGCCAGTGCCCGGTGATGAAGTACAACTTCTACCTGATGCGGGCGATCTTGCACGACAAGGTGCAGATCGCCAAGGCCGTCAACGCAACTGTCATCTCCCTCGACGATGCACCCCAGGGCTACGCCGACTTCGACAAGGGAGCACCCCGCAAGTACGTCATCGACCCGCACGGCGTGCTGAACTAGCAACAGTTGCTCGCGGCGGCCCGGATGGGTGCCGGGCCGCCGCGGCCGGCTCAGAGGACGGCAAGCATCCCGCCGTCGACGTAAAGGACCTGGCCGTTGACGAAGTCGGACGCCGGCGAGCAGAGGAACAGCAGCGCCCCGACGAGGTCCTCCACCGTCCCCCAGCGCCCGGCCGGCGTGCGCCCGCGGACCCAGGCCGAGAACTCGGGGTCGGCCACCAGCTCCGCGGTCAGTTCGGTCTGGACGTAGCCGGGGCCGAGGGCGTTCACCTGGATGCCGGACGGCCCCAGCTCGGCGCACATGCCCTTGGTCAGCATCTTGAGCGCACCCTTCGTCGCGGCGTACGGCGCGGTCCGCGGACGCGCGGCCTCGCTCTGCAGCGACGCGACATTCACGATCTTGCCAGCCCCCCGTGGCACCATCTGGCGTGCTACCTCACGCCCCACCAGGAACGCGCTGGTGATGTTGACGTCCAGCAAGCGGTGCCAGTCCTCGTCGGCGAAGTCCAGCAGCGGCGCCCGGTGCTGCGCGCCAGCGTTGTTGACGAGGATCTCGATCGGGCCGACCTCGTCCTCGACCCAGGCCACCCCCGCGGCGACGGCCGCCGGGTCGGTCACGTCGAACCCGGCGACACGCACCCGTCCCGCGGTCCGCTCGGTGAGCTCGCCCCGCACGGCGTCGAGACGCGCCTCGTCCCGCCCGTTGAGGACAACCGTGCAGCCGGCCTCCAGCAGGCCGCTCGCAAGCGCGCGGCCGATCCCTCGGCTGGAGCCGGTGACCAAGGCGGTACGTCCAGTGACGTCGAACAAGGGATGGCTCATGGTCGGCCCCTCCGTGGGTCGTCACGGACCTGCTCGGTCGCCGGAACCCTAGACCAGGGCCTTGGTGTCGCCCTCAGCCACACGGCGCGCCGCATTGGCTCTAGGCTGGTGCTGTGCCGACCGCGTCACAAACCTTCGCAGGAGGGCTGAGCTCCGTCCGGGATGCTCGACGGTTCCTCAGCGCCGCGTTGCAGGCGTGGGACGGGGCCCACTACGACTTCGGAGCCCCCCAGGTCCTGAGCGAGCTGGCGACCAACGCCGCGCTGCACGCCCGCAGCTCCTACACGGTCACGGTCGCGCTGGACGACGACGGCCTGCTGCTTGAGGTAACCGACGGCTCGTCCCGGCTGCCGCGGGCGCGGCACTACGCGCCGGATGCGACCACGGGCCGCGGCATGGGCCTGGTCGCAGCCCTGAGCCTGGAGTGGGGCGCGAGCACCGTCCAGGCCGGCAAGACCGTCTGGGCCCGCGTGGCACCGGACGAGACGGCGCTGGAGTTCGACCTCGACGAGCTGCTGTCCGCCGACGAGCCCGTACCGGTGCGCCGAGCGGTCCGGCGCGCCGACCCACGCGGGGCATCGGGCACCTTCCAGCCCCACGAGGCGAAGGCCTCATGACGCAGAACGAGGTCGACGCGGGGCCGGGCGCCACGGGGGACGGTGAACAAGGCGTGGCCGTGGAGCTGGCCACGGTGCGGTTGCTCGGGCTTCCGGTCCGCCTGCAGGCCCGGGCCCAGGAACACGCGGACGAGCTCACCCGCGAGCTGATGCTGATCGGGGAGCAGATGCGTCAGCAGGGCAACCACGCCGGTCTCCCGGTCCGTCTTGTCGCGCTTGTGGACGAGCTCAGCGGGCAGTACTCGGGATTCACCGTCGACCAGGAGCAGCAGCTCGCCGATGCCATCTCGACCGGCGTCGAGACCATCGACCTCGTCTACCAGGTGCCCGCCGCCGTGGCCGACGCCGCCCAGGCGCTCAACGACATCCTGGCCGAGGCGGACGAGTACTGCCGGGCGGGTGAGCACCTGCTGACGCTGCCGACGCCGCCCGACCTGGTGAGGTACCGCGAGTGGTTCCTGGACGAGTTCGTGCAGCAAGTCGCGGGGAAGGATGCGGTGCCGTTCGCTCGCTACCGGGGGCGCCAGGACGCGGACGGGGTCCCGGCGTCCCACCGCTGACGGGCGTCCCACCGCTGACCGGTCGGGCCCACGGGCGCGGGACACCCACCCGGTGTAGCGCGCCGCTACCCGCTCGGGGGTCCGGGCAGCGGCGCGCCGGGAACTAGATCGGGGCTGGTGGCCGCGACGTTACACCCGGTCCGGACCCCGGTCCGCCGGCTGGTCCGCCGGTCGGGTCCGCACCCGCCGGAGCACCGGGTCGACCTGCGGCACCCACCGGGCCAGCGCCATCGCGCCGAGCAGGGTGACGATCCCCATGACGGCGACCGCGGGGCCCAGCGTCGCCGCGGCGGTGACCGCGGACACCGCCACCGGCCCGCCGGCGGTGCCGACGTCGACCATCAAGCGCCAGGCGCCGAGGAACTGAGGGCGGCCGACCTCCGGGGACGCGTCCGCACCCAGGGTCATCACCAGCCCGCTGCCGAGCCCGTTGCCGAACCCCATGAGCAGCGCCACGAGGAGCACGCCGGTAACCGTCGAGGTCAGCGGCAGCAGCAGGTGGGCGACGCCGAGCACCGCCATGCAGGGAACGGCCACGGCCGAGCGTCCCCGGCGGTCCATGACCGATCCGGACGGGTAGACGAGGAGCAGCTCCACGGCACCGGAGAGCGCGAAGACAAGGCTGATGGTGCGGGCGTCCAGCCCCACGTGCTCACCCCACAGCGGCACGACCGCCTGGCGGGACGCCCGGGCAGCGCCCACCAGCAGCACGGCGGTGCCGAGGGTCCGCAGCACCGGGAGGTGGCTCCGCACGACAGCGGCCAGCGATGGCCCACGACGTGAGCCCGCGACCGTTCGGCCGCCCGCTCCTGCGGGGCCGAGGTCCGGCGTCCCCAGGACCAGCGCGCACGCGCCGAGTGCGGCCACCGCGTGGACGCCGTACGCCGCGTCGACCCCCCACCGGCCGATGGCCCATGCGCCGACCAGCGGCCCGACCAGCAGGCCCACCCGGCCGGCGCCGCCGAGGGTCGACAGGGCGCGGGCCCGACGGGAGACCGGTACCGCCGCGGTGAGGTAGGCCTGGCGGGCCAGGCTCCACACGGCACCGGCCGCCCCGAGCAGCAGCACCGCCACGGCGAGCGCCACCACGGAGCCGGACCCGAGCGCCCCCGAGGCGACGCACCCGGCCAGCGCAATGCCGGAGGCCAGCCCCGACGCGAGCAGCGAGCGCCGCTCCCCCAGCCTGGCGACGAGCGCGCCGGCCGGGAGGTCACCGGCCAGCTGGCCCAGACCCAGGAGGGCGACGACGAGTCCCGCGACTCCCACCGAGGCGCCACGTTCGCGGGCGGACAGCGCCACGACCGGCGCGACCGCGCCCTGCCCCACGAAGTACAGCGTCGCGGGGCCGTAGACCGACGGGACCAGGCGACGCAGCGAGGTCGGGTCGCGAACCGACCCGGCCGGCGCGCTCAACGCCAACTCAGGCCGCGACGACGCGGAGGAAGGTCACGCCGCGACGACGCGCACGCCGTCGGCGTCGACCTCGAACCGCACGTCGGCCAGCGTGCCGATCACCGCGTCGGCGTGCAGCTGGTCGGCCGGCGACGTCGTCGTGACGGCGAGGGTGGCGGCGCCGGCCGCCCGGGCCGAGACCAGCCCGCTCGGCGCGTCCTCGACCACCAGGCAGGCGGCCGGCTCCACGCCGAGCCGCCGGGCTCCCAGCAGGTAGGGAGCGGGGTCCGGCTTGCCGGTGGGAACGTCGTCCGCGGTCACCACCACCGAGGGGGCCAGCAGACCGGACGCGGCGATGCGCGCGGCCGCGAGCGGCGCCACGCAGGAGGTGACGATGGCCCGCCGCGCCTCGGGCAGCGCGGCGACCGCCTCCATCGCTCCCGGGAGCACGGTGATCCCCTCGACGTCGGCGAGCTCGAGGGCGTTGATCCGGGCGATCGCCGCCTCGACCTCAGCCTCCGGCACGAGGCCGCGGACGACCTGCGCCGCGGGGACCCCGTGGTGGTCCTCCAGCCGCTTCGGGTCGATGCCGCGCTCGAGCGCCCAGGTGACCCACGAGCGCACGACGACCGGCGTGGAGTCGATCAGCGTGCCGTCCATGTCGAACAGCACCGCCTCGAAGCGGCGGCCGGCCAGATCGGCCAACAGCGACTGGGTGGGGGCCGCAGTGGCGGGCACGGTGGCGGGCGCGGAAGCGGGCGTTGCCGAACGGGTCACCCGAGGAGCCTAAAGGAGCGGCGGCCACGAGGCCGCAGGGCGTGCGCCTGCCCGTGTCAGGATGGCCGGGTGAGCACCCCAGCCCCCGACGCCGGTGTGCGGGCGGCGCGCCCGGCCGACGCACCGGCCCTGGGACGCGTGCACGCCCGCGCGTGGGCCGCCTCCTACGGCGACCTGCTCCCCACCGCACCCGACGAGGCGCAGCTCACGGACGCCTGGACCCAGGCCGTGACCGACCCGCCGTCCTCGCGGCACCGAGTGCTGGTGGCCACCGCCGGCGAGCACGTCGTCGGGTTCGCCGCGCTGGCGCCGTCGGCCGACGCTGACGCCGCCGGGCCGGGAACGGACGCCGAGCTGCTGGTCCTGCTCGTCGACCCGGACGCCGTCGGTCGCGGGCACGGCTCGCGGCTGCTCAACGCAAGCGCCGACGTCCTCGCCGACTCGGGTGCGCGCCGGCTGCGCACCTGGGTTCCCGAGCCGGACGCCGACATGCAGCGCTTCCTGGCCGGCGCCGGCTTCGCCGCGGACGGCGCCGCGCGTGTGCTGGACGCAACCGGGGACGGCACGACCACAGTGCGCGAGGTCCGGATGAGCGCCGCGCTGCCGACCCGCCCGTGACGACCGCTCCTCCCCTCGCCCCGCACCGCCAGCGGGCGGTGCTGCGCCAGGCCCTGGTCGTGGGCCTGGCCACCGGTCTGTACGGCGTGAGCTTCGGCGCCCTGTCCGTGGCCGCCGGCCTCGACTTCTGGCAGACCATGGCCCTGTCCGCCCTGCTGTTCAGCGGCGGCTCCCAGTTCGCCTTCGTCGGCGTGGTCGCGGCCGGTGGCGCGGGGTCGGCCGCGGTCGCCACGGCAACGCTGCTCGGGATCCGCAACGGCCTGTACGGCGTGCAGATGGCCGGCCCGCTCGGGGTCCGAGGCGTGCGGCGCCTCGCGGCCGCGCAGCTGACGATCGACGAGTCCACCGCGGTGGGGATCGTCCAGCCCGAGCCGTCCGGGCGGCGGCTGGGTTTCTGGGCGACCGGCCTGGCGGTGTTCGCGTGCTGGAACCTGATGACCGCGGTCGGTGCCCTGGTCGGGGACGCCCTCGGTGACACCCGCAGGTTCGGCCTCGACGCCATGGCGGCGGCCGCCTTCCTCGCGCTGCTGTGGCCCCGGCTGCGCGGCGGCGAGCCGTGGGCCGTGGCGGTCCTCGCCGCCGCGGTGGCCATCCTGTGCGTGCCGGCCCTGCCGGCCGGCCTGCCGGTGATCACGGCGGCCGTCGTGGCGGTCGCGGTCGGGACCGTCCGGGCCGGTCGGGCGAGCGGGAGGACGGCATCGTGACGCTGTGGGCCGCGGTCCTGCTGGCCTGTGGGCTGGCCTACGCCACCAAGCTGGCCGGCTACCTGGTGCCGCCCGCGTGGCTCGCGGGACGCGCGACGGCGCGGGCGCTGGGTCTGCTCCCCGTCGCCCTGCTGGCGGCCCTGGTGGGGGTCCAGACCTTCGCGGCGCCGGGACCCTCCCTGGTGCTCGACGCCCGGGTGGCCGGTGTCGCCGCGGCCGTCGTGGCACTGGTGCTGCGCGCGCCGTTCCTCGTGGTCCTCGTCGTGGCGGCCGCGGTCGCCGCGCTCGTGCGCGCAGCCGGCTGGGCGGCATGAGCGCCACCCGTCGGCCCGGCACGCGGGGCGAGCGATGAACGAGCCGGCAACGGTCGCCGCCCCGCCGACCCTGTCCGGACGACGGGTCGTGGCGGTCGACGTCGCGCGCGGCGTCGCACTGCTGTCGATGATGACCGTGCACGTGATGCCCGGCGCCGACGGCGAGGGGCGGGTAACCGGGGCGTACGTGGTGGCGTCCGGTCGCGCGTCCGCCCTGTTCGCCGTGCTGGCGGGGGTGGGCCTCGCACTGCTCACCGGTGGCCCGGCCCGCCGGGTTCCGCCCGGCACGCGGGCCGCGGTGCTCACCCGGGCGCTGATCGTCGCCGCCCTCGGCATGTTTCTCGTCGCGTTCCAGCCGCCCGTCGCCGTCATCCTGACCAACTACGGCCTGCTGTTCGCCGTCGCGGTGCCCTTCCTGCGGGTGCGCCGGGCCGTGCTGGTGGCCGTCGCCGGGGCCTGGCTGCTGCTCGCGCCGCTGCTCTCCCACCTAGTGCGCACGGGCCGCGAGCCGGGGCCGGGACCGCAGCCGTCGTTCGCCGACCTCGCCGACCCGCTCAGCCTGCTGGACCGGCTGGTCGTCACGGGCTACTACCCGGTGCTCACCTGGACGCCGTACCTCCTGGTCGGCCTGGCCCTCGGCCGCACGAACCTGCAGTCGCGCGGCATCGGCCTGCGGCTGCTCGCGGGCGGCCTCGCGCTGGCGCTGCTGGCCTGGCTCACCTCCACGCTGCTGCTGGCGACCGACGGCTGGACCGCGCTGCGGCGCTCGGGGCCGGCCGAGGAGGTCGGCTCGGGGTTCGGCCTGCCACAGCTGCAGCTGCGCAGCCTGCACGGCGCGCCACCGACCACGACCTGGTGGTGGCAGGCGGTGGTGAGCCCGCACTCCGGGACGCCGTTCGACCTGGCGCAGACGATCGGCTCGGCGCTGGCCGTGGTCGGGCTGTCGCTGTTCCTCGTGCAGCTCACACCACGCTGGCGCGGAGCCGGCGGCCTGGTCGGCCGTGGGGCGCTGACAGCGTTGGCGGCCACCGGGTCGACGACGCTGTCGCTCTACTCGCTGCACGTGGTGATCATGTCGACGGGCATTGGGCGCGACCACCGCGTCGCGCTCCTGCTGTTCCAGGTGGTCGTGGTGGTGGTCCTGGCGTCGCTGTGGCGGTCCAGCGCGCCGCGCGGGCCGCTGGAGCAGGCCGTGGCCACGGCCTCCGGCGCCGTTCGCGACGCCGTGGCCCGCACTCGCCAGCGATAGCTACCGGCGGCCGGGCGGGGCGGTGCTCGAGCGCTTCACCAGCTCGGTGGCCACCTCGACGACGCCGGCCACGGCTGCGCACTCCACGGCGGAGTCCGCCACACCGCCGGCCACGGACAGGGACGCGGACACCGCCTTGGCGGCACCGGCCGCCACGCCGCTCGTTCCAGAGGCGCGGGAGTGCCCGCCGAGCTGGCCCAGGAGCAGCCGGGCCGCGAGCCGTCCCTGCTCGGCCACCGGCTGGGCGACCGTCGTCAGGCCGTGGACGGCCGCCATGTCGTGGTCGTCGATACCGGTTACCGACAGGTCCTCCGGCACCCGGAGGCCGCGGAACCGGGCAGCGGCCAGCACGCCGATCGCCAGCTCGTCCGAGCAGGCCACGACGGCGGTCGGACGCCGGGCGCCGCCCAGGAGCCGGGATCCGGCAGCCAGCCCGCCCGTCGCCGTCCAGTCCGTCGACAACAGCCAGGACGGATCGACGTCCAGGCCGTGCCGGCGCATCGTGCTCCGGAAACCCTGCTCGCGGTCCAGCGGCGTCGGGAAGTCACCGCTGTCCGCCGGCTCCCCGCCGACGAAGGCGATGTCGCGGTGGCCGAGCGCCACCAGGTGCTCGGTCGCCCGGGCGGCCGCCGTGACGTCGTCGATCCGCACGCAGGTCCAGCCGTCGCCGGGCACGCCGACGGTCACCACGGGGACCCCGAGGTTGACCAGCAGCGTGCGCTCCGTCGGGTGCATGCGCAGGCTCAGCACCAGGACGGCGTCGACCCGGCGGAACAGCGCCCGCGACTCCAGCAGCATCGGCCGGTCGGGACCCTCCCCGCCCACGTCGAACAGCAGCACGTGGTACCCGTGCTCCCGCAGCACCTCCGAGGCGCTGGCGATCAGGTGGGCGAAGTACCAGCGGGTCACGTGGGGGACGACCACCCCGACGACCATCGTCTTGCCCGAGGCCAGGCTCGACGCCGTGGGCGAGGCGACGTACTGCAGCTCGGCCGCGGCCGACAGCACCCGCTGCCGGGTGCTGTCGCTGACCATCGGCAGGCCGCGCAGCGCACGCGACACGGTGGCGGTCGACACCCCGGCGGCCTGCGCGACGTCCTCGATCCTGCTCACCGCGCCCGCCCCCTGGTGAGGTCGGTCCGGCTCACCCCTTCAGGCCACCAGCCAGCAGGCCGCGGACGAAGTAGCGCTGCAGCGACAGGAACACCACGAGCGGCACGAGAATCGAGACGAACGCCCCGGCCGACAGCAGGTGCCAGGCAGTGCCGCGCGTACCGCTGAGGTTGGCGAGCGCCACGGTGATCGGCGCGACCTCCGGCGTCCCACCCGCGAAGGTGAGCGCGACCAGCAGGTCGTTCCAGACCCACAGGAACTGGAAGATGCCGAACGCGGCGATGGCGGGCTTGAGCAGCGGCAGCAGCACCGAGAAGAAGATCTTCACGTGGCCGGCGCCGTCGACCCGGGCGGCCTCGATCAGCTCACGCGGGATCTCCCGCATGAAGTTGTGCATCAGGAAGATGGCGAGCGGCAGCGCGAAGGTCGAGTGCGCCAGCCAGATGGTCCAGAAGGTGCCGGCCAGGCCGGCCTGGACGAACAGCGACAGCAGCGGCAGCAGCGTGACCTGGATGGGGACGATCTGCAGCGCGAACACCGCGACGAACAGCACGTCGCGCCCGGGGAACTCGATCCAGGCGAAGACGTACGCCGCCAGGGTGGCCAGGCAGATCGGGATCACCACGGACGGAATCACGATGACGAACGAGTTGACGAAGTAGCTGCCCAGCGCGCTGGAGCCCTCGGTGCTCAGCACCGCCCGGTAGTTGTCCAGCGTGACGGCCGGGTTGGAGAAGAAGGTCCACCAGCCGGTGGTCTTGATCGCCCGCTCGGGCCGGAACGAGGAGACGAGCAGGCCGAAGGTCGGCAGGGTCCAGAGGATCCCCAGGACCACCGCGGCGAGCGAGGCCCACGGCGACGACAGCCGCTTGCGTGCCCTCCCCGCGGCCGTGCCGACGGGGCTGACCGGCGGAGTCGTGGTCAGCGGGGTGGCGGCCGTGGTGCTCATCGTGCCTCCGAGGCGCGCATCTGGCGGATGTTGTAGGCCACGATCGGGATGACCAGGATGAACAGGAGCGTGGCCAGTGCAGCGCCCAGGCCCTGGTTGTTGCTGCGGAAGCTCTGGCTGTAGAACTCGTTCGCGACGACGCTGGTGTCGAACTGACCGCCGGTCATGGTGCGGACGATGTCGAACACCTTCAAGGTTCCGATACCAATGGTCGTCAGCACGACAACAGTTGCGGGCCTGATGCTCGGCAGCGTGACGTAGCGGAACATGCCGAGCGCGCCGACGCCGTCCAGCCGGGCGGCCTCGATGATGTCCTCAGGGATCGCCTTGATCGCAGCCGACAGCACGGTCATCGCGAAGCCGGCCTGGATCCAGATCATCACCACGATGAGGAAGAAGGTGTTCAGCGGCGAGTTGACCAGCCATTGCTGTGGCGTCCCGCCGAGCCAGACGATCACCTGGTTCAGCAGGCCGATCTGGTGGACGTTGCCCTGGACCGGCCGGTACTCGTAGACGAACTTCCAGATGATCGAGGCACCGACGAACGAGATCGCCATCGGAAGGAAGATGAGCGCCTTCGCGGCGGACTCGAACCGCGACTTGTCGACCAGGATCGCGTACAGCAGCCCGACCAGGGTGGCGACGAACGGCGTCAGCACCACCCACAGCATGGTGTTGCGCAGCACGGTCAGCTGCTCGGACGACGTCACGATCGTCTCATAGTTGCCCAGGCCGATGAACGACGTGCCGGCGGCGTCGAAGAACGACTGCACGATGGTGCGGACGCCGGGGTAGACCAGCCCCACGGCGAGCATCAGCACCGTCGGGAGCAGGAAGAGCATCGCGACCGCACGGTCGCCCTTGCGCCCGCCGATCCGGCTGGCGATGAACAGGATGACGCCGACGACGGCCACGAACAGCAGGACCGCCAGGCCCATCGTCAGGAACTTCTCGAAGCTGGACACGAGTGCCCGTCACCTCCTGGTGCGTGGCTTGCCGTTGGGCCTATGGGGCCGCAGCGGCCGGACCCGTCCGGAGGGACGGGCCCGGCCACGATGCGGCTGCCGTGGGCAGTGTGGAGCAGGGTCAGGACTTCGGCCAGGCGGACTCGATGGCGTCCACCGTGTCCTTGGTGCTCTGGCCGGTGACCCAGTTGGTGGCCTGCTTCCAGAACGCGTTCGAGCCGATCGCGCCCGGCATCTGGTCCGAGCCGTCGAAGCGGAAGACCGCGTTCGGGTCCTGGAGCAGCTTGGCCGCGAGCTGGTCGATCGGGCTCTTCAGCTTCGTGGCGTCCATGCCCTTGTTGGCGCTGACCCAGCCGCCGGCCGGAGACGAGGCCACCTTGTTGTTGGCCCAGGTGTCGGTCGACAGGTAGGTCTGGAACGCCTTGACCTCGGGGCGGTCGGAGAAGGCGACGTTGAACTCGCCACCGCCGAGCACCGGCTTGTCGTCAGCCGTCTTGCCCGGGAGGAAGAAGGCGAACACCTCGCCGTCCTCGGCCACCTTGGTGCCCTCGGGGAAGTTGGCCGCGTAGAAGCTCGCCTGACGGTGCAGCGAGCAGGTGCCTTCGAGGATCGGGAGGCCGGCGTCCTGGAAGGTCGTCGTCGCGATGCTCTTGACGTCACCGAGACCGCCGTTGACGTACTTCGGGTCCTTCAGGTACGTGCCCACCGCGTCGAGCGCGGCCGTGGACTCGGGCCCGTTGAACGGAATCTCGTGGTTCACCCACTTGTCGTAGGTCTCCGGACCGGACAGGCGGAGCATCATGTCCTCCATCCAGTCGGTGACCGGCCAACCGGTGGCCTCGCCGCTGCCGATGCCGGCGCACCACGGCTTCTTGCCGTCGGCAACCATCTTGTCGGTCAGCGCCTTGAGCTCGTCGAGCGTCGTCGGCACGGTGTAGCCGGAGTCCTTGAACTCCGACGGCGAGTACCAGACGAGGGACTTCACGCTCGCGCCCGACGGGGCGCCGTAGAACTTGCCGTCGACGGTGGCGTAGGCCTTCCAGTCCTTGCCCCAGAACTTGTCGACGTTCGCGGCGACCTCGGCCGGAGCCTCCTTGGCCTTGCCGGTGGCGACGAGCTGCTTGAGCAGGCCCGGCTGCGGGACGATCGCGATGTCGGGCGCGTTGCCGGCCTTGGCGCGGACCAGGATCTGGGTCTCGAAAGACTTGTCGCCCTCGTACTTGATCGTGGCGCCGGTGCACTGCTCGAACGGCTTGTAGGAGTCCTGGTACGGGACGTCCTCGGGAGTCACGATGCCGGTGTAGACCGTGACGGTCTTGCCCTTGAGGTCTCCGTAGCTCTTGTACTGGGCACAGTCCGCGCTGGCGCTCGAGCCCGAGCTGGACGCGGACGTGCTGCTGCCTCCGCTACCGCACGCGGCGAGCGCGAGCGAGGCGACGGCGACGGTCGACAGGGCCATCGCCCTCTGCGACCTGGTCGTGCGAGCGGCCATCAGGCGCGCCTCCCTTTCGGCGTACCGGTCCGTCGCGGCGCGACGGGATCCCGGTGTCGCGGGGAACGTTAAGCGCTTGCATCCGCCGCGTCCACCGGAACGTAAGCGCTTGCAGGTAACGATTGGAACACGACACGGGTTCGGGGAGGCCCCGACGTGCGACGGTCACGGTGGGATAGCCTGTCTCACACCATGTTTGGGTCACCTCGCTCTGCGCGCCCGTCTCTTTATCACACCGACGGTGCCCTGGTGCAGCAGCGCCGGCCGCCCCGCTTCGGCTCTAGATGTGCTGTGCCACAGGCTCGGCGAGCCCCACGGATGGCGACACGTCACTTGCACAGGCCGGACCTACCACAGATATCCGGATAAGTGCCGTGTCGCAGGCGCCGGGTTTCGAGATGTCGAGCCGCGTGCGGGAGGACTGCTACTCCCCCGCGGTGTGCAGGGCGATGGCCCGGCGGGCCGCGGCCCGGGCGCGACGCCGGTCACCGGCCGCGTCGTAGGCGGTGGCCAGGCGATACCAAGCGGCCCAGTCCTCGGGGCGCCGTTCGACCTCGTGCCGGTGGTCCTCGAACGCCGCCATCGCGGCGTCGCGGTCGATTCGGCCGCTGGGGCGGCGCGGCAGGTCGTCGACCGGGAGCAGGCCGGCCGCGGCGAGCTCCTGCGCCAGCCGCTGCGTGGCCAGACCGAACCGCACCTCACGCCAGACGGCCCAGCACCCCACCAGGGGCAGCAGCAGGACGCCGACGCCGAGCGCGACGGCCGCAGGACGCCCGTCCGCCACGAGCAGCGCCCCGCGCCAGCCGATGGTTACCACGTAGAAAGCGAATGCGACGACCAGCAGGACGACTGCGACGCGGACGCGCACCTGCGGGGTCCTCAGCCGAGGTCGAGGTCGAGCACGTGCTCGAGCCCGACGGTGAGCCCGGGTCGCGAGGGCACGGCACGCACGCCCGCGAGGACGCCGGGCATGAATGAGGCGCGGTCGAAGGAGTCGTGGCGGACGGTCAGCTGCTCACCGACCGCGCCGAACAGCACCTCCTGGTGGGCGACCAGGCCGCGAAGCCGCACGGCGTGCACTCGCACTCCCTCGACGTCCGCTCCGCGAGCACCACCGGGGTCGCTCGTCGTCGCGTCCGGCACCGGCGGCAGCCCTGCCTCCCGCCGCGCATCCGCCACCAGCGCCGCGGTACGGGCGGCGGTGCCACTCGGCGCGTCCACCTTGTCCGGGTGGTGCAGCTCGACGATCTCCACCGACTCGTAGAACCGTGCAGCCTGCCGGGCGAACGCCATCATCAGCACCGCACCGATCGCGAAGTTCGGTGCCACGAGTACGCCGAGCCCGGTGGGACCGGCCAGCGCCGACCGCACCGCCGCCAGCCGCTCGTCGTCCCACCCGGTGGTGCCGACGACGACGTGCACGCCGCGCTCGACGCAGTGCAGCACGTTGGCGAGGCTGGCTGACGGCACCGAGAACTCCACGGCCACGTCGGCGCCGCCGAGGTCGCCCAAGTCGTCCCCGACGTCGAAGCGGCCCACCAGCTGGAGGTCGGGGGCGGCTTCGACGGCGCGGCACACCTCGCTGCCCATGCGCCCGCGCGCACCGATCACCGCGACGGACAACGGTCCATCGACGTCCCGCACCTGCTGGCTCACAGCGTGAAGCTCCGGTCCTCGTCGAACGGGCCGACGACCGCGAGCGACCTCGGCCGGCCGGCCAGGTCGGCGGCGACCGCCCGGACGTCCTCGGCGGTGACGGCGTCGATCCGGGCCAGCGACTCGTCGAGGCCGACGTACTCGCCGTAGAGCAGCTCGGCCTTGCCCAGGCGCGTCATCCGCGACCCGGTGTCCTCCAGGCCCAGCACCAGCCCGCCGCGCAGCTGCCCGGCGCCTCGGTCGAGCTCCTCGGCGTCGATGCCCTGCTCGGCGACCCGCTCGAGCTCGGCCACCATGAGCGCGATGACCTCGTCGGTGCGGGCGGGGGTGCACCCGGCGTACAGGCCGAAGTAGCCGGAGTCGGAGTAGCCGGACGAGAACGAGTACACCGAGTAGGCCAGCCCGCGCTTCTCCCGGATCTCCTGGAACAGCCGGCTGCTCATGCCGCCGCCGAGGACGGCGTTCAGCACCGACAGCGCGTAGCGCCGGTCGTCGCCCGCGGTCAGCGCCGTGGTGCCGAGGACGATGTTCGCCTGCTCGATCGCGCGCCGGACGACGACCGTGCGGCCGCCGCCGTGCGCTACGGGGTCGACGGCTCCCGCGCCGCGACGCGGTGCCGGGCCGCGATCGGTGTCCCGCACCAGGCCGCTGCGGTCGAGCTCGGCCTGGAGCAGGGTGCA
>DATFPQ010000080.1:0-33188 GCA_035264765.1 Actinomycetales bacterium
GTCGAGATCGTCGTCAAGAAGAACGCCCGGGTGCGGTACACGACGATCCAGAACTGGTCGAACAACGTGTACAACCTGGTCACCAAGCGGGCCACGGCCGCCGAGGGCGCCACCATGGAGTGGGTCGACGGCAACATCGGCTCCAAGGTCACCATGAAGTACCCGGCGATCTTCCTGCTCGGCGAACACGCCAAGGGCGAGACCCTGTCGATCGCGTTCGCCGGCGAGGGCCAGCACCAGGACGCGGGCGCCAAGATGGTGCACGCGGCGCCGCACACGTCGTCGTCCATCATCAGCAAGTCGGTGGCGCGCGGCGGTGGCCGGACGTCCTACCGCGGGCTGGTGCAGGTGCTCGAGGGGGCACACCACTCGGCCTCGACGGTGCGCTGCGACGCCCTGCTCGTCGACACCATCAGCCGCTCCGACACCTACCCGTACGTCGACGTCCGCGAGGACGACGTCGCGATGGGTCACGAGGCCACCGTGTCCAAGGTGAGCGCGGACCAGCTGTTCTACCTGATGTCCCGCGGCATGGCCGAGGACGAGGCGATGGCGATGATCGTTCGCGGCTTCGTCGAGCCGATCGCCCGCGAGCTGCCGATGGAGTACGCCCTGGAGCTGAACCGTCTGATCGAGCTGCAGATGGAGGGCGCGGTCGGCTGACCCGCCCATCCACCCTGCCGTCACCGGGCGGCACCACGACAGACGAGCACCGAGCGGAGCCCGAGTACGCGCATGACCGACATCACCGCCGAGACCACCGCCGAGACGACGCAGGAGCACGCCGCCGACCTGGGCGCCACCGCGCCCGCGCCGGTGAGCCTCGACACCTCGGCCACGGCCGGGCCGGGCGGCGACGCGCCGCGTCCCGGCGTTCCATCGGCCCCCGGCCGCGAGCAGCACGGGCTGGTCGAGCACTCGCACGGCGCGGGCGCAGACGTGCCGGGCGAGTCCAGGGCCGCCCGCCCGACCTCGTTCGACGTGGTTGACTTCCCGCTGCCCACCGGCCGCGAGGAGGAGTGGCGCTTCACGCCGATGGACCTGCTCGGCCGCGTGCTGGCCGAGGGCCCGGGGGATGCGGACGCCACCGACGTCCGGGTCACGTCACCGGACGGCGTCCGGGTCGGGCGCCTGGCGTCCGGCGAGGCGCCGCGGGGCACCGCGCTGGTCCCGGCCGACCGCGCCGCGGTCGTCGCCCACGCGGGCAGTGACCAGGCGCTGCACGTGAGCGTGCCGGTCGAGGCGGAGCTCGCCGAGCCGATCCGCGTGACCGTGCGGGGCGAGCAGGGCCGTCGCGGCACCGGGCATGTCGTCGTCGAGGCCGGCCGGCACTCCCGGGCCACCGTCGTGGTGGACCACGTGGGGTCCGGCGAGCACACCGCCAACATCGAGGTTGTCGTGGGGGACGGCGCGGACCTGACCCTGGTGAGCCTGCAGCGCTGGGAGGACGACGCGATCCACCTGGCGCAGCACGAGGCCGCGGTCGGCCGCGACGCCCGCTACAAGCACGTCGCGATCTCGCTGGGCGGCAAGGTCGTCCGGGTGAACACCAACGTGCGGTACACCGGCCCGGGCGGGGACGCCACCCTGCTCGGCGTGTACTTCGCCGACGCCGGGCAGCACCTGGAGCACCGCTCCTTCGTCGACCACACCGCGCCGCACTGCAAGAGCCACGTCACCTACAAGGGCGCGCTGCAGGGCGAGAGCGCGCACACCGTGTGGGTGGGCGACGTGCTGATCCGTGCGGCCGCGGAGGGCACCGACACCTACGAGGTGAACCGGAACCTCGTGCTCACCGACGGCGCCCGCGCCGACTCGGTGCCGAACCTGGAGATCGAGACCGGCCAGATCGAGGGCGCGGGCCACGCCAGCGCCACCGGCCGCTTCGACGACGAGCAGCTGTTCTACCTGCAGGCCCGCGGCATCCCGGAGATCGAGGCCCGGCGCCTGGTCGTGCGCGGCTTCTTCGCCGACATCGTGCAGCAGATCGGCGTACCCGACGTTCAGCAGCAGCTGATGGTCGCCATCGAGGAGGAGCTGGCCGGGGCGATGGGTCCCGCCGCTCACGGCGCGACCGCGGCCGACGCCACGGAGGCGCCCGCATGAGCCTGGAGCCGCTGATCTCCCTGTCCGAGCTCCCCGAGGTCGGCGCGGTGCCGGTCGACGTCGACGGCCGGGCGCTCGCGGTGGTGCGCGCCGAGGACGGCAGCATCCACGTGATCGACGACACCTGCACGCATGCCGAGGTCTCGCTCGCCGAGGGCGAGGTCGAGGACTGCTCGATCGAGTGCTGGCTGCACGGCTCGCGCTTCGACCTGCGCACCGGCCGCCCCACCGGGCTGCCCGCCACCAAGCCGATCGCCGTCTATCGGGTCTCGGTGGAGGACGACACCGTCCTCGCCGACCTGTCGGCGCCCCTGACCGCTTCCGATGTCGTACCCAGCAAGGAGCACTGACCTATGGCAACCCTCGAGATCCGCGACCTCCACGTGAGCGTCGACGTCGAGCAGGGCACGAAGGAGATCCTGCGCGGGGTCGACCTCACCGTCCGGTCCGGCGAGACGCACGCCATCATGGGTCCGAACGGCTCCGGCAAGTCCACCCTCGCCTACTCCATCGCCGGCCACCCGAAGTACACCGTGACGGGCGGCTCGGTGACTCTGGACGGCGAGGACGTCCTGGCGATGACGGTCGACGAGCGGGCGCGGGCGGGGCTGTTCCTCGCGATGCAGTACCCGGTCGAGGTGCCCGGTGTCACGGTGTCGAACTTCCTGCGCACCGCCAAGACCGCGATCGACGGCAAGGCCCCGGCCCTGCGGACGTGGGTCAAGGACGTCAAGAAGGCCATGAGCGACCTGCGCATCGACCCGGCGTTCGCCGAGCGCAACGTGAACGAGGGCTTCTCCGGCGGTGAGAAGAAGCGGCACGAGATCCTGCAGATGGAGCTGCTCAAGCCGCGTTTCGCCGTCCTGG
Source organism: Actinomycetales bacterium (assembly GCA_035264765.1). Classification (GTDB taxonomy): domain Bacteria; phylum Actinomycetota; class Actinomycetes; order Actinomycetales; family Angustibacteraceae; genus DATFPQ01. Next base: position 2,974 of record DATFPQ010000080.1, read on the forward strand.
ACGAGACGGACTCCGGCCTCGACGTCGACGCGCTCAAGGTCGTCAGTGAGGGCGTGAACCGGGTGGCCGCTGGCGGCGACGTGGGCGTGCTGCTGATCACGCACTACACCCGCATCCTGCGCTACATCTCGCCCGACTTCGTGCACGTCTTCGTCGACGGCCGGATCGCCGAGGAGGGCGGCGCCGAGCTCGCCGACCGGCTCGAGGACGAGGGCTACGACCGCTTCCTGACGAAGGCCTGAGCACTCGATGACGACCACCAGCCTGCCGGCCACCATCGAGAACACCACGGCCGCGCCCCTGACGGACGAGGAGCTCGCCGCGCTGCGCGCGGACTTCCCGATCCTGTCGCGCACCGTGCGCGACGGCCGGCGGCTGGTGTACCTGGACTCGGGAGCCACCTCGCAGAAGCCGCGGTCGGTGCTGGACGCCGAGCGCGAGTTCTACGAGCGGCACAACGCCGCCGTCCACCGCGGGGCGCACCAGCTGGCCGAGGAGGCCACCGACCTGTTCGAGGGGGCGCGGGCGGCCGTGGCGTCGTTCGTCGGCGTCGCGCCCGACGAGGTGGTGTTCACCAAGAACGCCACCGAGGGGCTGAACCTGGTCACCTACGCGATGAGCAACGCGGTGACCGCCGGACCCGCCGCGGCGCGGTTCGCGGTCGGCCCGGGCGATGAGATCGTCGTCACCGAGATGGAGCACCACGCGAACCTGGTGCCCTGGCAAGAGCTGTGCCGGCGCACCGGCGCGACGCTGCGCTGGCTCGAGGTGGACGACGACGGCAGGCTGGCGCTCGACGGCCTGGAGACCGTGGTCACCGACCGCACCCGGGTGCTGGCCTTCACGCACGCGTCCAACGTGCTGGGCACGCTCAACCCGGTGGCGCCGCTCGTGGCGCGCGCTCGGTCGGTCGGGGCCTTGGTCGTCCTGGACGCCTGCCAGTCGGTGCCGCACCTGCCGGTCGACCTCGGCGCGCTCGGCGTCGACTTCGCCGCCTTCTCCGGGCACAAGATGCTGGGCCCGTCCGGCGTCGGGGTGCTCTGGGGGCGCTCGGAGGTGCTCGCTGCGATGCCCCCGTTCCTCACCGGCGGGTCCATGATCGAGATGGTCCGCATGGAGGGCTCGACGTATGCGCCGCCGCCGCAGCGGTTCGAGACCGGCGTGCCGATGACCGCGCAGGCGGTCGGGCTGCACGCCGCTGTCGACTACCTCACCGCATTGGGCAAGGACCGGGTCGAGGCGCACGAGCGCCGGCTGACCGGGCTGCTGCTCGACCGGCTGGCCGAGCTGCCCTGGGTCCGGGTGCTGGGGCCGACGACCACCGAGGCTCGCGGGGGAGCGGTCTCGTTCGTCGTCGACGACGTACACGCCCACGACGTGGGGCAGGTGCTGGACGACGAGGGCGTGGCCGTGCGGGTCGGGCACCACTGCGCCTGGCCGCTGCACCGCCGGTTCGGTCTGGCTGCGACCACCCGCGCCTCCTTCGGTCCGTACAACGGCCCGGACGACGTCGACGCCCTGGTCCGCGGGCTGCACCGGGTGCGGCAGGTGCTGACCTGATGGACCTGTACCAGGAGCTTCTTCTCGAGCACTCCAAGCGTCCGCACGGCGCGGGTCTGCGGGCGCCCTTCGCGGCCGAGGTGCATCACGTCAACCCCGTCTGCGGGGACGAGGTGACCCTGCGGCTGCAGCTGTCCGACGACCGGACGTCGGTCGAGGACGTCTCGTATGACGCCCAGGGCTGCGCGATCAGCCGCGCCTCGACGTCCGTGCTGCACGACCTGGTGGCCGGGCGTCCGGTGCCGGACGTGCTACGGACCTCGGCGGCGATGCAGGCGATGCTCACGAGCCGGGGCGCCGACCCCGGCGACGAGGACGTGCTCGGTGACGGCGTGGCCCTCACCGGGGTGGCGAAGTACCCGGCCCGCGTGAAGTGCGCGCTGCTGGGATGGATGGCGCTGGCCGCCGCGTTGGCACAGGCAGACCCGCGGGTAGCCGCCGGGACGACGACCGAGGAGACCGCACGATGACCGAGACGACCACCACGCCGCCTCCTACGCCGCCGAGTGTTGCGGACGTCGAGGAGGCCCTGCACGACGTCGTCGACCCCGAGCTCGGCATCAACGTGGTCGACCTGGGTCTGGTCTACGGCGTCACCGTCGACCAGCACGCCCACGCCGTCATCGACATGACGCTCACCAGCGCGGCCTGCCCGCTGACCGACGTGATCGAGGACCAGACCGAGCAGGCGCTGGACGGCCTGACGTCCGGCTTCCGGATCAACTGGGTCTGGATGCCGCCGTGGGGCCCGGACAAGATCACCGACGACGGCCGCGAGCAGCTGCGCGCCCTGGGCTTCAACCTCTGACCTCCCGGCTCCTCGAGGTCGCGCCCGAGCGGCTGGTCCGCTGGGTCGACGGCTTCGCCGCGCGGCACGGCGCGTCACGCACGTCGTTCCTGGTCGCCGGCGAGGAGGTCGGACGTGGGTCGCCGGCCGACGCGGTCCGGGTCGTCGCGGACGATGGTGCGTCGGCGCTGTTCACCGTGCCGTGGCCACCGCTCGCTCCGCCGCCGACGTCCGACCCGTCGTTCGTCGCGGGCGTTCTGGCTCGGCACGCCGCCCGTCCGCGCACCCTTGGGTTGCTGCTGGTGCGCCGCGGCGGCTGGGCCGTAGGCGTGGCCAGCGAGGGCCGACTGCTGGTGCATAAGACCGGGTCGCGCTACGTGCAGTCCCGCACCGCGGCGGGCGGGTGGTCGCAGCAGCGGTACGCGCGGCGCCGCGGCAACCAGGCGGACGCCCTGGTGCAGGCCGTGGTCGAGGCGGCGGCGACGCGACTGGACGCCGGCTCGCTGCACGGGCTCGTGCCGGGCGGCGACCGCGCGCTGGTGGACGCCGTCCTCGCCGATCCGTCGCTCGCCGCCGTGGCGGCCCTGCCACGAGGGCCGCTGCTGGACGTCCCCGACCCCAAGGCGGCCGTGCTGGAAGCCGCCGCCGGACGCGCTCGCGCCGTGCGGGTGCTGCTCGACCAGCCTTGACCAGCCCAGCAGCGCGCGTGGACGGGCCTTCGTCCGGGTTTCGGCGTCATCGTGGCAACGAGCGTCGCTACGACGACAGCCGTTGCCACGATCGCGCCATTCCGGCGCGGAGGGCACCTCGCTGCCGGTCGACGGCGTCCCGGGCGCGTCGGTCAGTCGTCGACCCCCCGCGCGACCAGCGCCTCGCCGAGCCGGTCGGCGTGCCGCAGGGTGCGGACGACGAGCGGCACCAGCAGCGCGCGTGGGCTGCGCTCCAGACCGCGGGCGCGTCGGGCGTCGCGGACGTCGTCCAGCGTCGCCGCGAGCACCGGCACCGCCCGAAGCGTGAGCGCCAGCAGAAGCGCCACCCGGTCCGGCCGCACCCCGACGTGCCGCAGCGGGGACACGACGCGCTCCACCACGTCCAGCAGGTCGAGCACCCGCGTCGTCAGCGTCACCAGCGCTGCCCCGGCCACCGTCACCACCAGCGTGCCGACCACCACGGCGACCACGCGAAGACCCCCCTGCCACCACTGCAACGGCACCAGCGCCAGGACGAACCAGCGCAGCGGACGCAGCTGCGCCAGCAGCACGGACGCCGGGAGCCGGGCCAGGCCGTATCCGGCCCAGACGATGACCGCGCCGACGGCCACGGCCCACGGGTCCCGCAGCACCACGAGCGCCGTCGTCGCCACGGCCAGCAGCACCAGCTTCACCCCGGCCGGCGCCCGGTGCAGGGCCGACGTCCCAGGGAAGTAGAGGCCGGTCACGGCGTCCGGCTGCCAAGCACCAGGGCTCGGTAGGCGCCCACGGCCTCCCGGGGCGGCCCGTCGTGCACCACCCGGCCGCCGTCGACGACCAGCACCCGCTCGTACGGCTCCACCAGGTCGAGGTGATGCGTCACCAGGACAACCTGCTGCGGCAGCCCGGCGAGCAGCGAGGAGACCAGCGCCGCGTTGCGCAGGTCGAGCAGCGTCGTCGGCTCGTCGCAGACCAGCACGGACGGCTCGGTCACCAGCACGGCGGCCAGCGCGAGCAGCTGCTTCTGCCCGCCGGACAGCAGGTGCGCGGGCTGGTCGGCGTGGTCCGCGAGGCCGAACCGATCGAGCACCGCCGCCACCCGGCGGTCGCGCTCCTCCCGCGACAGGCCGGCGCGCCGCAGGGAGAACGCGATGTCCTCGCTGACGGTCGGCATCACGATCTGGGCGTCGGGGTCGGTGAACACGAACCCGACTAGCCGCCGCACCGCCGCCCCGTCGCGCCGGGTGTCGTGGCCGTCCACGAGCACCCGTCCCTCGCTGGGCAGCACCAGGCCGTTGAGCAGCCGGGCCAGGGTCGACTTCCCCGAGCCGTTGGCGCCGATGACCGCGACCCGCCGCTCGTCCAGGACGAGGTCGACGTCCCGGAGCACGACGCGTTCGCCGTACCGGTGGGTGACCCTCTCGAGCCGGATCATCCGACCCGCTCGACCAGCACGGCCACACCCTGGCCCCCACCGACCGCGCAGGTGGCCACGCCGAACCGTCCGGCGTCCGACCGCAGCATCCGCGACAACAGTCGGACGACGAGCAGCGCGCCACTCGCGCCCCACGGGTGTCCCAGCGCGATCGCGCCACCCTCCGGGCAAACCCGTTCGGCGTCGCCGTCCAGCGGGTCGAGGCCGAGCTGGTCGGTGCACGCCAGCACCTGCGCCGCGAACGCCTCGGTGACCTCAAGGGTGCCGACGTCCGCTACCGACAGTCCCGCGGCGTCGAGGACGGCGCCCACGGCGGGTACGGGGCCCAGTCCGGGCAGCCTCGGGTCGACGCCGCGGGCCGCGACCGCCCGAACGGCCAGGCCGGGCAGCCCTAGCTCCGCGCGGGTCGCCTCGTCCACCACGGCGACCGCGGCGGCTCCGTCGTTGACCCCGCAGGCGTTGCCGGCGGTCACCGTCCCACCCGCCGCGAAGGCCGGCCGGAACCGGGCGAGCGTGCCGAGGTCGAGGCCCCTCCGCGGCCGCTCGTCCGCGGCCACGCCACCCACGGGCACGAGCTCGGCGGCGAACCGGCCGGCGTCCCGAGCGGCAAGGGCGCGCTGGTGGGAGCGGACGGCGTAGGCGTCCTGCCGCCCCCGCGACACCCCACGCGCCGCAGCGAGCGCGTCGGCGGCCTCACCCATGCCGGGGTCGCCCAGCTCGTCCGGGCTGAACCTGGCCCGCTCGTAGGCCACCCGGCTGCCGTCCGGCTGGAGGGCGAGCCGCGTCGGCGCGGTGCTCGCGCTCTCGACGCCGCCGGCCAGCACCAGGCCGGCCCCGGTGACCACCCGCGCGGCGGCCACGGCGACGGCCTCCAACCCGCTCGCGCACTGCCGGTCGACGGTGAGGCCCGGCACGTCCGTACCGAGCCCTGCGGCGAGCGCGGCCACCCGCGCCGGGTCGCCGCCTGGTCCGGTGCAGTTGCCCAGCACCACCTCGTCCACCTCGACCGGGACGCCGAGCCGGCCGACGTCGTCCACCAGCGCACGCAGGACGGGCGCAGCGAGGTCGGTGGTGTCCAGCCGCGCCAGCGAGCGCCCCGCGGTGCCGAAGGGGGTGCGCCGGGCGGCGACCACGACGGGGGTGCGGGCGTCGCCGGCAGAGGGCGTCAGCAGGCGGGGAGTGCGTGGCATGTCCGGTTCAGCGTAGGGGGCGCTCAGGAGAGCGGCGCGAGCCCGGGCAGCAGCCGGGCGAGAGCCGCGCGGTCGACCTTGCCGGCCGGCGTCCGGGGAAGTTCGGGCACGGTGAGCCATCGCCGCGGCCGCGCGGGGGCGGGCAGCTCGCGGCACGCCGACCGCAGCGTGGACGCCGGGCTGCCGCCCTCCGCGGGCACCACCACGGCGGCCACCACTTCACCGAGCCGCTCGTGCGGCCAGCCCGCCACCGCAACCTCCCGGACGCCCGGCAGCGCCCCGACGAACGCCTCCACCTCCTCGACCAGGACGGTGGAGCCGCCCGTCGTGACGGCTCCCGCCGCGCGCCCGGTCACCAGCCAGCCGCCGTCGACCCGGCGGCCGGCGTCACCCACCGTGGCCCAGGCGCCATCGCGGCGCAGCGGCCCAGGGTCCGCGGGGTCCAGGTAGCCGCGCGCCAGGTAGGGGGAGTCCACCCACAGCAGGCCGTCCCGCAGCCGCACGCGTGCGCCGGGGAAGTCCCGGAACGGGCCGTCGTCGTCCCGCCAGCCGACGAAGGACAGCTCGGCCGCGCCGTAGTACTCCAGCACCCGCCAGCCGAGCGCCCGCGCACGCGACCGAAGTGCGGCAGGAAGCGCTGCGCCGGCCACCACGACGGTATGCAGCCGCGGGAGTCCGCCGTCCGTCGCGAGGTCGCAGGCGTCGGCGAGCAGCGTCGGCACCAAGTGGGCCGCGGTGACGTCGGCGGTCGGGTCCCCGGGCGCCACCCGGGCGCCCGCGGCGGCCGCCGAGAAGGCGCCGTACAGGGAGAGCGACGAGGTGAGCGGCCCCGGCAACCAGACGACGTCGTCCCGCCCGATGCCGGTCAGCCCGGCCAGCGGCGCCAGGCTGGCCGTCCACGACGACACGGTCCGCACGACGCCCCGCGGCCGGCCCGCCGACCCAGAGGTGAAGACGACGAGGTCGCCACGCCCGAGCCGCCCGTCGTCCACCGCCCGAGCGAGAAGACTCTCGGCGTCGGCTCGCAGCGGCCTCGGCCAGGTGGGGTCGAGCACGGCCAGCGGCGGGGACTGCCCGTCCGCGGCCCGCAACAGCGCGCTCAGGACGTGGTCCGGCGCCGGGCAGTCGACGTCCACGACGACCAAGGCTCAGCGGACCGCGCTGCCGACCGGCTCGGGTCGGCGGGAAGCGGCCGGAGGGACCGGGTAGGCCCGGTGGACCCCGGCGGCGACCACGGTGGCCACGATCGCCTTGACCGCGTCGCCGGGGAGGAACACGGTGGCCGCCACCGCGGTCGAGAGGACCGAGGAGGTGCCGAGCACGGCCGCCTGCACGGGGATGCCGATGGCGTAGACCACGGCGATGCCGCCCAGGACGTTCGCGGTCAGCCCCCACCAGGTGGGATACCTGGGGAGCGTGCGCTCGGCCAGCCAGCCGGTGACGGCGGCGCCCAGCGGCCAGGCCAGCAGGAACCCGGCGCTCGGCCCGGCGAACACGCCCAGCCCGCCACGTCCGCCGGCCAGGAGCGGCAGCCCCGCCGCGACCAGCACCAGGAAGACCAGCAGCGCCGCGCCGCCGCGCCGCCAGCCGAGCACCGAGCCGGCCAGCATGACGCCGAGCGTCTGCAGCGTGATCGGGACCGCGTTGCCGAACGGGGTCAGCGACCCGGGCAGCCCGAGGACGGCAACGAGGGCCGCGAAGGACGCGATCAGGGCGAGGTCGCGGGACGACGACCGGCGTGAGCGCAGCATGACGGCGAGGGTAGTGGCCGCCGCACCGACCGCCGTCCGGCGTCCGGGAAGCGGGCGCCTGCGGCGGGTCGAGCGAATGCGAAGTCTAGAGCGAGGACGCGTGCAGGGTGTCGCAGCGGTCCAGGTCGCCGTACTGGTAGCCCACCGTGAACCACCGCTGGCGCTGCGCCGAGGAGCCGTGCGTCCACGACTCCGGGTTCACCTGACCCTGGGCCTGCTGCTGGATCCGGTCGTCGCCGACCGCTGACGCGGCCGACAGCGCCGACTGGATGTCCTGCTGGGTGAGCGGCTTCAGGTACACCTTGCCCTTCTGGTCCTGCGTCGTGGTGGCGCCCCGGGCCCACATCCCGGCGTAGCAGTCCGCCTGCAGCTCGACGCGCACCGACCCCGAGGTCGCGCCCTCCCGGTCGGACTGCGCCGCCCCCAGGCTGCCGAGCAGGTCTTGGACGTGGTGGCCGTACTCGTGGGCGACGACGTACTCCTGGGCCAGCTTCCCGTCGTCCGCCCCGAACCTGGAGGTCAGCTCGTCGAAGAAGCTGGCGTCGATGTAGACCTTCGCGTCGGTCGGGCAGTAGAAGGGGCCGACCGCGTTGGACGCCGTGCCGCACGCCGACTGGGTCTGCCCGCTGTAGAGCACCGTGCGCACCGGCTGGTAGTCGACCCCGTGCTTCGGCAGCTCGTCGGCCCAGAAGTCCTGGACGCTGTTGACCGTCCCGACCACCCGGCAGCGCACGTCGCGGTTGGCGTCCGCGCCGGTGCGGCAGGCGCTCGTCACCTGCGGGTCCTGGCCGGCGCCCGTCGACGACTCCCCGCCGTTGAGCAGGGACGACGGGTTGATCACCCCCAGCAGCGACAGCACCACGACGAGCAGCAGGCCGCCTCCGCCCAGGCCGCCGCCCAGCATCATCCCGCCGCCGCCGAAGCCCCCGCGCCCGCCGGCCTCCACCTGACTGGTGTCGAGCTGGACATCGTCGTTGAAGCTCATGGCGGTGGCCTCCCAGCCGGTATGCGTTCGAACCTGCCCGATCCTGCCCCGTAGAATGCTGTCGTGCCCGGTCAGACGCCCTGACGCCGTCCGCGCTCCGGCCGCGCTGACAGCGCCCAACCCGGCGTCCGGCCCCACCCCCTTCCCCGAGGTGCCCTGTGATCACCGTGTCCGACGTCGAGCTGCGCGCCGGCCCCCGCCTGCTGCTGGAGGGCGCCAGCTTCCGGGTGGCTGCGGGAGACCGCGTGGGCCTGGTCGGCCGCAACGGCGCGGGCAAGACGACCCTGACCAAGGTGCTGGCCGGCGAGGGACAGCCAGCCGCCGGCACCGTCACCCGCTCCGGCGACGTCGGCTATCTCCCTCAGGACCCGCGGACCGGCGACCTCGAGGTGCTGGCGCGTGACCGGATCCTCTCCGCCCGCGGCCTCGACACGGTCCTCGCCCAGCTCCGGGACACCGAGGGAGCCATGGCGAGCGCGGACGACGACACGCGCGAGCGGGCGATGGAGCGCTACGCCCGCCTCGACACCGAGTTCCAGGCGCGGGGTGGCTACGCCGCCGAGAGCGAGGCGGCCAGCATCGCGAGCAGCCTCGCGCTCCCGGAGCGGGTGCTCAACCAGCCGCTGCGTACGCTGTCCGGCGGCCAGCGGCGCCGGGTGGAGCTCGCGCGGATCCTGTTCAGTGGCGCCAGCAGCCTGCTGCTGGACGAGCCCACCAACCACCTGGACGCCGACTCGATCGCCTGGCTGCGCGACTACCTCAAGGCCTACAAGGGCGGGCTGGTTATCATCAGCCACGACGTCGGGCTGCTTGACGTCGTCGTCAACCGGGTGTTCCACCTGGACGCGAACCGCGCCGTCCTGGACGTCTACAACGTCGGCTGGAAGCCCTACCTGGCCCAGCGCGAGACCGACGAGCGACGCCGGCGCCGGGAGCGCGCGAACGCGGAGAAGAAGGCCGCGACCCTGATGTCGCAGGCCGACAAGATGCGGGCCAAGGCGACCAAGGCGGTGGCCGCCCAGAACATGGCCCGCCGCGCCGAGCGGATGCTGTCCGGCCTGGAGGCCACCCGGGCCAACGACAAGGTCGCCAAGCTGAGGTTCCCGGACCCGGCGCCGTGCGGGCGCACGCCGCTGACGGCGTCCGGGCTGTCCCGCAGCTACGGCTCGCTCGAGGTCTTCACGGACGTCGACCTGGCCATCGACCGCGGGAGCAAGGTCGTGGTGCTGGGCCTGAACGGCGCCGGCAAGACGACCCTCCTGCGGATGCTTGCGGGCATCGAGCCCCCGGACACCGGAGACGTCCGCCCGGGCCACGGGTTGCGGCTCGGCTACTACGCCCAGGAGCACGAGACCCTCGACACCAGCCGCACGGTGCTGGAGAACATGCGCTCGGCCGCGCCTTCCCTCGGCGACACCGACGTCCGCAAGGTCCTCGGATCGTTCCTGTTCTCCGGAGACGACGCAGACAAGCCGGTGTCGGTGCTCAGCGGTGGGGAGAAGACCCGGCTGGCGCTGGCGACGCTGGTGGTGTCGAGCGCGAACGTCCTGCTGCTCGACGAGCCGACGAACAACCTCGACCCCGCGAGCCGCGACGAGGTGCTAGGCGCCCTACGGACCTACCGCGGTGCCGTCGTCCTGGTGACGCACGACGAGGGTGCCGTCCAGGCGCTGGAGCCCGAGCGTGTGCTCCTGCTTCCGGACGGCGACGAGGACATGTGGAGCGCGGACTACGCGGAGCTCGTCGCCTTGGCGTAGACCGCGGTTAGGTCATGAGTTGACCTTGGTCTGGTCAACAGGCTGGCGCCGGAAGCCTTGTCGTCACACCATGGTTACCTCGACCGAGGAGGGGCCTGTGACCGACATCAAGAAGGGCGCGCGACTGATTGGCGACGACCGAACCCGGATGGCCGAGCGGGTGACGGCGCAGTACAACGAGGGCCGCAGCATTCGCGAGATTGCCCAGGAGACCGGCCGGTCGTACGGCTTCGTTCACCGCGTGCTGTCCGAGAGCGAGGTGGCGCTGCGCGGTCGCGGCGGCCCCACCCGCCGCAAGCGGGAGTGAGCACGCCGCCCGTCTAGGCTGCGCCCATGGACGACGACCCGCGGCTGCTAGCGGGCCGGGTCCGGGTGCGCCGGGACGGCGCAGTGGTCACCGTCAGCCTCGACCGACCGGAGGCGCGCAACGCGCAGACTCCGGCGACCTGGCAGGCGCTGGCGGCTGTGGGGGAGAGGCTGCCGCCCGACGTCCGGGTCGTGGTGCTGCGCGGTGAGGGGACGTCCTTCAGCGCGGGGCTCGACCACGCCCTCCTGGCACCGGAGAGCTTCCGCCGGCTGGCCGCCTTGCCGCCGGACCAGCTGGACGCCCTGATCGCGGAGTATCAGTCGGCGTTCACCTGGTGGGGGCGTCCCGACGTCGTGACGGTGGCGGCGGTGCAGGGGCACGCCGTCGGCGCCGGCTTCCAGCTGGCGCTGGCCTGTGACCTGCGGGTGGTGTCCGACGACGTCCGGTTCGCCATGCGTGAGACGTCCCTCGGCCTGGTGCCCGACCTGGGCGGCACCGCGCCGCTGGTCCGCGCCGTGGGATACGCGAGGGCGCTCGAGATCTGCCTGACGGGCCGTGAGGTCGGCGCCGCGGAGGCCGTTACGTGCGGCCTCGCCCAGCTCGCGGTGCCACGTGACCAGCTCGACGAGGCGGTGGCCGACCTCGTCTGCGCGCTGCTCGCACCGGACGCCGACGCGGTGCGCGAGACGACCGCGCTGCTGGCCGGTGCCGTCGGCCGGTCGGACGCCGAGCAGCGGGCGGCGGAGCGAGCCGCGCAGGGGCGACGGCTGCGCGCGCTTGCGGAGGGAAGCCCCTGACCGGTCCGGACGTTGTGGCGTCCGGAGGGTGTGGGAGGAGACGGCATGTCGATGGGGATGGGCGGGGGCATGGGCCCGGCCGGCTGGGCCATGATGCGCTCGATGCGGCGCGACCCGAGCGTCTCCGGTGCCCGGCTGAGCAAGGGGGTGCTGCGGCGGATCGGCGAGTTCGCCCGCCCGTTCCGCTGGTCGATCGCCGGCTTCCTGGTGCTCGTCGTGATCGACGCCCTGCTCGTCGTCGCGACCCCGCTGCTGCTGCAGCGGATCATCGACGTCGGCATCGGACAGCACAACCGGCGGGTCGTGGTGACGTCGGCCTTGCTCGTGGCCGTCATCGCCGTCGTGGACGCCGGGCTCGGCCTGGTCCAGCGGTACCTGTCCGCGCGCATCGGCGAGGGGCTGATCTACCGCCTCCGGACGCGCGTGTTCTCCCACGTGCAGCGGATGCCGATCGCCTTCTTCAGCCGCACCCAGACCGGTTCGCTCGTCACCCGCCTGAACAGCGACGTCATCGGCGCGCAGCAGGCGTTCACCAGCACGCTGTCATCCATCGTGTCGAACGTCGTGAGCCTCGTCGTCGTCCTGGCCACGATGCTGTTCCTGTCGTGGCAGATCACCCTCGTCGCACTCGTGCTGCTGCCCCTCTTCGTGATCCCCGCCCAGCTGCTGGGTCGCCGGCTGGCCACGATCAGCCGGGAGGCGATGACCCTCAACGCCGACATGGGCCAGAGCATGACCGAGCGCTTCAACGTGTCCGGCGCGCTCCTGGTCAAGATCTTCGGTGACCTCGACCGCGAGACCGACGCGTTCAGCGCCAAGGCGGCGAGGGTTCGCGACATCGGCATCACCTCCGCCATGTACGGCCGGCTGCTGTTCACAGCGCTGACCCTGGTGGCCTCGCTCGCGACGGCGCTGGTCTACGGCGCCGGCGGTTGGCTGGTGCTCGATGGAGCTCTGGGCGTGGGGGCGCTGGTCGCGATGGCCGCGCTGCTGGGCCGGCTCTACGGACCCCTCACCGCGCTGTCGAACGTGCAGGTCGACGTCATGACCGCGCTGGTCAGCTTCGACCGGGTCTTCGAGGTCCTCGACCTGGAGCCGCTGGTCGACGACCGGCCCGGCGCCGTCGACCTGCCGGCCGACGCCTCGAGCGTGGAGCTGGACCACGTGGGGTTCAGGTACCCGAAGGCCGACGAGGTCTCGCTGGCCTCGCTGGAGTCGGTGGCCGTGCTCGATGCCTCCGACCCGCAGACGGTGCTGCGTGACATCAGCTTCCGCGCCGAACCCGGCCAGCTGGTGGCGCTGGTGGGCCCGTCCGGTGCCGGCAAGACGACGATCACGAACCTCGTGGCGCGCCTGTACGACGTCCGGGAGGGGGCCGTGCGGGTCGGCGGCTACGACGTCCGGGAGGTGACGCTGGCGTCGCTGCACCGCGCCGTGGGCGTGGTCAGCCAGGACGCGCACATGTTCCACGACACGATCCGCAACAACCTGCTGTTCGCGCGTCCCTCGGCCACCGACGCCGAGCTGGAGGAGGCGCTGGAGGCCGCGCAGATCCTGCCGCTCGTCCGGACGCTGCCGCAGGGCCTGGACACCGTGGTGGGCGACCGTGGGTACCGGCTGTCCGGTGGCGAGAAGCAGCGCCTGGCGCTGGCCCGGCTGCTGCTCAAGGCGCCGTCCGTCGTCGTGCTGGACGAGGCGACCGCGCACCTGGACTCCGAGAGCGAGGCCGCCGTGCAGCGCGCGCTGGCCACCGCCCTGGAGGGCCGCACGGCGATCGTCATCGCACACCGGCTCTCCACGGTCCGCGACGCCGACCAGATCCTGGTCGTCGACGACGGCCGGGTCGTCGAGCGAGGCCGCCACGCCGAGCTGCTTGCCGGGGGCGGCCTGTACGCCGACCTCTACCGCACCCAGTTCGCGGACCAGGGAACCACCGACGAGGACGCCGCCGCCCTCACCGGCTAGGGGGCGCTCACTCCCCGACGGCGCCGTCGGTGAGCTCGCGGACGACGTCGAGGTGACCCAGGTGCCGAGCGTGCTCCTGCAGCAGGTGCACCAGGATCCAGCCGAGCGTCGGCGCCTCGTCCGGCGTCCGGAACCGCCCGCCCACGCGAGCCCGGTCGGTGAGCGCGGCGGACGACGTCACCTCCCGGGAGCGCCGGCACTGGTCGCGGAACTGGGACGCCAGCAGCTCGAGCGGTTCGTCGCCCCGCACCTGCCACCGGCCGTCCGGGTCGCCGCCCGAGTCGCCCCACGGATCGTCGACCTGCTCGGCGAGGAACCCCCAGCACAACCAGCGGCGCTCCACGAAGGTCAGGTGCTTGAGCAGCTCCAGCGGCGTCCAGCCGGACGGCAGCCGGCTGCGCCGCAGCTCCTCCTCCGGGACGCCGTCGAGCTTGCGCAGGAGCGCGTCGCGGTAGGCATCGAGGAAGCCGGTCAGCAGCTCGGCTGGGTCGGTCAGGTCGACGCCGGGCTGAGAGAGGCTCGCGGTCATCCGCGCACGCTAACGACCGCCGGCAGCCGTGGCTACGCCGCCGCGCCACTCGACCTGCAGCACCGACCGTTCCATCCGTACCAAGGTATGACGTCATCCCACGAACCCGAGGAGCCCTGGACGACAACTGTCAACCGGGGGCTCCCGGCGTCACAGCGCGCGGGTGAGACCGCCGTCCACGGGGATGACCGCGCCCGTGAGGTACGACGCGGCGGGGGAGAGCACGAACGTCGCGACCCGGCCGAACTCCGCCGGCTGGCCGTAGCGCCGCAGCGGGATGCGGGCCTCCCAGTCGCGGCGGGTGGACGCCGGACGGCCGCTCGCCTCGTCCAGCTCGCGCACCCGATCGGTGTCGACACGTCCCGGCATCAGTGCGTTCACCCGGACCCCGCGGGGACCGGCCTCGTCGGCGAGGGTCTTCGCCACCATCGCCAGGCCTGGGCGCAGCCCGTTGGAGATGGCGAGTCCGTCGATGGGCGCACGCACCGACGTGGAGAGCACGAACAGGATCGAGGAGCCCTCCGCCGACGTCGCCTCGACGACCGCCCGCGCCAGCCGCAGCGGGCCGAGGAACACCGTCTCGAAGGCGGAGCGCCATTGCTCGTCGGTCACGTGCTCGGTGCCGCCGGCCGGTGGGCCGCCGACGCTGATCAGGGCGCCGTCGAGCCGGCCGAACCGGGCCATCGCGGCCGCGCACAGACGTCCGGCCAGGTCCGGGTCGGACAGGTCGCCCGGCAGCGCGAGCACCTCGCCGCCGAGCGAGGCGGCCAGCTCGACGACGCCCGCCAGCGCCTCCTCGTCGCGGCTGCACAGGACGAGCCGCGCGCCCTCGCCGAGCAGCAGCTCGGCCGCAGCCCGGCCCAGACCCCGCGACGCGCCGGTGACGACGTACACGCGGTCGGTGAGTCCAAGATCCATGGGGGTCAGTCTGGCACCGCGTCGTCGTCCTCGTCGTCCGCATCCCAGATCCGCCGGCGCCGCGGTCGGGGCGTGATCGAGGCGGCGTCGAGTCCACCGCCCGGCTTCTCGCGGACGTCCTCGCCGGCCTCGCGTGCTTGCTCGGCAGCCGCCTGGCGCTGGCGCCGCCGCACCCACACCGGGAAGCCGAGCCCCAGCAGCGCGAAGAGCGCCCACTGCACCGCGTACGAGGCGTTGATGCCCTCGTTGCCCTCGAGCTCCGGGGGATCGAGGGGGGCGGGCGCGCTCGCCGGGGCCGGGGTCTCGGACACCAGCGCGCCGTATGCCGGCCGCAGCGGCAGACCCGTCATGTCCGCCACCCGCCGGACGGCGATGCTGCTCACCTGTCCGGGGGGCAGCCGGCGGTCGCGCACCTGCTCGCTGGCCCGAAGCCGCGCGACGACCCGGACGTCGCCCTCGGGTGGGGCGGGCACGACGTCCGGGGCCTGCGCGGGGTTGGTGCCCCGCGAGCCGCTCGGCAGCCAGCCACGGTCGACGAGCAGCGCGGTCCCGTCGGCCAGGCGCAGCGGGACCAGGACCTCGTAGCCGTACGTCGGGTCGTTGGCTCCAGCACGATGCGGCCGGTTGCGAACCAGCACCGTTTTGGCGGCGTCGTAGCGGCCGGTGACCACGACCTGGCGCCACTGCTGCCGCGGGTCGAACGGTGCGTCGGCGGAGGGCTGCAGCTGGGTCAGCGGCACCGGTGCGGCGCCGTAGTTGCGCTCGACGAGCTGGGCCCGGGCGTGCTTGTCCTGGTAGCGGTGGAGCTGCCACCGGCCGAGTCCCACGCAGGCCACCGCGAAGAGCACCGCCAGCAGCCACAGCGCGATCGTCTCCCGATGTGCCCCCAGGAAGCCGGTGCGGCGTCCTGGCCGCTCGTCGTCCCCGCAGTCCGGACCGGACGGCGGAGAGCCCGGAGCGCTCGGTGAGGCGCTCGGAGTGGCTGTGGACACCCTTCGACGGTAGCCCGGCCCCGACGCCCAACCACCGCGGACCTCCGGTCCGTCCGCCGTGCGGATCAGCGCCGCCGAACGCCGGGGGACGTAGGCTGACGTCGTGATGCAGCCGACCGTTCGCCCTCGGGGGGCCCTCGTCGACACCTTCGGGCGGGTCGCCACCGACCTGCGGGTGTCGGTGACCGACCGCTGCAACCTGCGCTGCAGCTACTGCATGCCGGCGGAGGGCTTGGACTGGCTGCCGAAGCCGCAGCTGCTCACCTTCGAAGAGCTCACCCGGCTGGTCCGCATCGCGGTGGGGCTGGGCGTCACGACGGTCCGGCTCACCGGCGGCGAGCCGCTGCTGCGCCGGGGCCTGCCCGAGCTGGTGGCCCAGATCGCGGCCCTGGACCCGCGACCGCGGATCGCCATGACGACGAACGGGCTGGGCCTCGACCGGCTGGCACAGCCGCTCGCGGACGCCGGCCTGGACCGGGTCAACGTCTCGTTGGACACCATCGACCGCGAGGCGTTCGCCCGGCTGACCCGCCGCGACCGGCTGGACGACGTGATCACCGGGCTGCAGGCCGCTGCCCACGCCGGGCTCACGCCGGTGAAGGTGAACGCCGTCGCGATGCGGGGGTTCAACGACGAGTCGGTCGCCGACCTGCTGGCGTGGTGCCTGGAGCGCGGGTACGAGCTGCGGTTCATCGAGCAGATGCCGCTGGACGCCCAGCACCAGTGGGACCGCGCCTCGATGGTGACCCAGGCAGAGGTGCTGGAGCGGCTGGCCGAGCGGTTCACCCTGACGCCGACCGGGCCCACGGTGCGCGGGAGTGCGCCCGCGGAGACCTGGCTGGTCGACGGCGGGCCGGCCCGGGTCGGCGTCATCGCCAGCGTGTCGAAGCCGTTCTGCGGCACCTGCGACCGGATGCGCCTGACCGCCGACGGCCAGCTGCGCAACTGCCTGTTCGCCCGCTCGGAGTCCGATCTGCGCGGACCGCTGCGCTCGGGTGCGAGCGACGCCGAGCTGGGCGCCCAGATGCAGCGACTGATGCTCGCCAAGAAGGCCGGGCACGGCATCGACGAGCCGTCGTTCTTGCAGCCGCAGCGCCCGATGTCCGCCATCGGCGGCTGACCCCGCGCACTCCCGCCGCCCTGCTGTTTTCGCCGGGCCAGCTTTGCTCACCAGCGACGCCGTTGCTCCCGAGCAACGCCGCTGACGGTGGTTCGACGGCCCTGCGGTGGCGTCCCTCAGGAGCAACGGCGCTGCTCGTGAGTACGGCGGACGCGCGGGGAGGTCAGCGGCCGTCGGGTAGTCAGCGGCGCGTTAGGGCAGCGGCGCGGGGGTCAGGCGCGGTGGGCGTCGTCGACTGGCGCCGGCTCGACCTCGCGCAGGAAGCCACGCACGCCGAGGAACTCGCTGAGGTGCTCGCGGTGGTCCTCGCACGCCAGCCAGGTCTTGCGGCGCTGCGGATCATGCAGCGAGGGGTTGTTCCAGCGCAGCGCCCACCGCGCGGTTGCCCGGCATCCCTTGGCGCTGCAGATCAGGCCGCCGGCCTCGCGCGGTGCCCCGCCGAGCGGCAGCGTCACGAGTCCGCCCAGACGAGCCGGCCCGCGCCGAACGCTCTAGCAGCCATGCCCGGTGTCACGGCGGGGGTCACGGCTCCAGCCGCCGGCTGGTGTCGCCGCCGAGTGCGTCCTTGGGCGGCACGTAGCCCACGTGGTCCTCGGGCCGACGCCGAGGACCAGCGTTGGCGGCGACGACCGCGACGTACGGCAGGACGATCGCCAGGGCCGCGAAGGTCCAGCGCAACCAGCCGGAGCAGACGACGGCCAGGATGAAGCAGAGCGTGCGGATCGACATCGAGATGAGGTACCGCCGCATCCGCAGGGCCAGCTCCTCGTCGTGGGACGCCCGTGCCCCCGTGATCGTGTGGACCTCGGGGGTGTGATGATGCTGCCGCGACACCACCTCACGGTATGCCTGCCGAGGCGGCAGAGCGAGGGCCGGGTGCGGCTTTCGCTTCAGGAGGCCTGGCTCACGCTCGAGCAGTTGAAGCCGCGCACCAGCATCGCCGGCGCCACCGTGCGGGGCAGGTAGTCGCCGAACTCCCGGGCCAACGTGCGCTCAGGCGCTCCGGCGCCGTCGACCCGTGCCAGCATCCCGACCGGGCTCTCGTTGAACCGGAAGTTGGTGACCGCGCCGGTCACCTCGCCACCCTGCACCCGGTACACCCCGTCGCGGGTGAGCCCGGTGAGCAGCAACGTCTGCGGGTCCACCTCGCGGATGTACCAGAGGCACGTCAGCAGCAGGCCGTCGTCGAGCGTCCGGACCAGGTCCAGGGCGCTTCCGTGGCCGCCCTCGACGTCGACCAGCAGGTTGTCAGCGGGTGGTGTGAAGGGAAGGCCGGAGAGCGTGGCCGTGCGCCGCGTGGTCGGCAGGGCGCTGAGCGTGCCGCGCTCGACCCAGGACGTCGCAGCGATCGGCAGACCGTTGTCGAAGACCGACGCCGAGTCGCTGCTCGACCCAGCCATGACCACCGGCGCCGTCTCCAGACGCGGCGCGCCGGGATCGCTGCGCAGGCTGACGGGCACCGCCGTCAGGACGTCACCCACCCGGGTGCCGCCGCCCGGACGGCCGAAGACGGACCGGCCCTCGTGCGCGGAGCGGGCGTCGGAGGAGAAGTACGCGTACAGCATCAGGTCCGCGACGGCGCTCGGCGGCAGCACGGTGTCGTAGCGACCGGCGCCGAGCGCCACGGTGCGCTCCTGCCAGCCGAGCCGCTGGACCACCTCGCCGACCAGCGCGTCGACGTCGACCAGATCGAGCGCGGTGGCGGCCGTGCCGGCCCACGCCGACCGGGTGCGCCCGTGCGACTTGCCGTTCAGCTGCACCACGGCGGCCGGCTGCTCGTGGCGTCGCCGGATGCCGGTCGAGGTGGCCAGATACGTGGTCCGCGCGCCCTGTTCGGCGTACCCGAACAGCTCGTGCGCGCCCGCCCGCGCCGCATCGAACGCCACGCCGAGCCGCTCGGCCAGGACGGCGAGGTCGTCCGCGGCGACCTCCGCCGGCGGCGTCGCGAAGTCGTCAGCGGCGTCGCCCTCGACCAGCTCGGCGGCGTCCTCGGCCGGGGCCGACTCCCGTGCGGCCGCCTCCGCGTCGGCCACGAGGGCCGCGACATCGCCGACCCCGACCCCGCTGCGGGTCACCACGCCGACCCGGTCGCCTCCGTGCACGGCGACCACCGTGGCCTCCGAGGACGACGTGAGGCCGTTCGTGGTCAGCGTGCTGGCGGCCCAGCGCAGGTTGGCCTCGCGAGTCGTGCTGACCAGCACGATGCACGGGCCGGTCGCGGCGGCCAGCGCGCGCTCGGCGAGCACGGCTGGGTCGGTGGTGTCGCTCACGCCTGGCCCTCCTCGGTGGTGTTGAGCACCCGGACGTCGGTGAACAGCGCGGACGGGCAGCCGTGGCTGACCGACGCGACCTGGCCCGGCTGACCCTTGCCGCAGTTGAAGGCGCCGCCGAGGACCCAGGTCTGCGGGCCTCCGACGGCGGCCATCGAGCCCCAGAACTCGGTGGTGGTGGCCTGGTAGGCCACATCCTTCACCATGCCGGCCAGCCGGCCGTTCTCGATCCGGTAGAAGCGCTGACCGGTGAACTGGAAGTTGTACCGCTGCATGTCGATCGACCAGGACTTGTCGCCGAGAACGTAGATGCCGCGCTCGACGCCGCCGATGATCTGCTCGGTCGAGGGCCCGTCCGGCGTCGGCTGCAGGCTGACGTTTGCCATCCGCTGGATCGGCACGTGCCCGGGGGAGTCGGCGAAGGCGCAGCCGTTCGACCGTTCCGCGCCGGTCAGCCGGGCGATGCGCCGGTCGGTCTGGTATCCCACCAGCACGCCGGCGCGCACGAGGTCCCACGCCTGGGTGGAGACGCCCTCGTCGTCCCAGCCGATGGTGGCCAGGCCGTGCTCGACGGTCCGGTCTCCGGTGACGTGCATGAGGTCGCTGCCATAGCGGAGCGTGCCGAGGCGGTCCGGCGTCGCGAACGAGGTCCCGGCGTACGCCGCCTCGTAGCCGAGCGCGCGGTCGAGCTCGGTGGCGTGCCCGATGGACTCGTGGATCGTGAGCCACAGGTTGCTGGGGTCGATCACCAGGTCGTACCGCCCGGCCTCGACCGACGGCGCCGTGTGCTTCTCCCGCACCAGGTCCGGCAGCTCGGCCAGCTCGTCGTCCCAGTGCCAGGCCCCCTCCGCCGAGGTGCCCACGACGTACTCCCAGCCACGGCCGACCGGCGGCGCGAGCGTGCGCATGGACTCCATGCCGTCTCCGGTCACCACCACGGCCGTCAGCACGGGCTGCACTCGGACCCGCTGCTGAGTGGTCCGCGTGCCGGCGAGGTCCGCGTAGAACTTCTGCTCCTTGACGGCGCCGAAGGCGGCGTCGACGTGGTTGACCCCCCCATCGAGCACCCGGCGGGACCAGCCCTCCAGCAGCTGCACCTGCTCGGGCACCGCGACGTCGAACGGGTCGAGCAGATACGACGAGACGTACTCACCGGTGTGCACCGGCTCCGGTGCCAGGTCGACCCGCTCGGTGGACAGCGGCCGGGACACGCGCGCCATCGCGACGGCGTCCTCGGCGGCGCGCGTCGCGGCGGCCGCGGTGAGGTCCGCGGCCGCGGAGAAGCCCCAGGTGCCGTCGACGACGACGCGAACAGCCAGCCCCGAGTCGGTCGAGTCGCCACCACCGGCCAGCTGGCCGTCACGGAGCCGGACGCTGCGATTGCGCACGCGCTCGACCCGCAGGTCGGCGTGCTCGGCGCCCAGGTCGCGCGCCTGCTGCAGCGCCGCGTCGGCGACCGCGTCCAGCGGCAGCGCCCGGAAGTCGGCGTCCACCTCGCGTGCCATCCCGGCCTCCCTCTCCGTGCCGTCCCGTGCGGTCCTTCGCCGCAGGCAGTCGGTGTGCCGCCGTCGGCGCTGTCGCGACCCTAGCCCGAGCCGCCGAGAAGGGTGGCTCGGACTCCCGCGAAGCTCGGGACCGGTCAGGACCTGACGTCGAGGACGAGCTTTCCGACCGTGCCGCGTGAGCGCAGCGCCTGGTGCGCCTCGCCGGCGCGGTCCAGCGGGTAGCGGCCGCCGTTGACCGCCCGAAGGCCGCCGGTAGCGGCGAGTGCGAGGAGCTCCTCCATCACCTGGCCGAGACCACCGGGCAGGCGCATCGCGTTGACCAGCCAGAACCCGATCAAGGACGCCGACCGGGTGACCAGGTCGGAGGTCCGCACCGGCTGCGGTGCCTCGCGACCGGCCATGCCGTAGACGACCATCCGGCCGAACGGCGCGAGGGCCGCAAGCGATCCGTCGTGCACGACGCCGCCGGTCATCTCCAGCACCACATCGACGCCGTCGCCGCCGTTCGCCTCGACCAGCACGTCGCGCACCTGCTCGGCCGACGTCGCGGTCGAGACGTCCACGGCGACGTCGGCGCCGAGCTGCAGCGCCAGGTCGCGCTTCTCCTGCGAGGACGCCGTCGCGATGACCCGTCCGGCGCCGAACCGCTCCGCGAGCTGGACCGCCAGCGTGCCGACGCCGCCACCAGCGGCGTGCACGACGACGCTGTCCCGGGGGCACAGCCGAGCGCTCGTCCGCAGCAGGTGCCAGGCCGTCGTCCCCTGCAGCACCAGGGCCAGCGCGGTGACGTCTTCGACCTCATCCGGGACATCGAAGACCACGGACCGGTGGGCCACCGCCTTCTCGGCGTAGCCGCCGCCACCGGCGAGCAGCGCCACGACGCGCCGTCCGTCCTCGGTGCGGCCGACCACCTCCGCGCCGGGGATCATCGGCAGCCGCTGCGGTTGGAGGTAGCTGTTCTCGGTCTGGTGGGTGTCCGCGTAGTTGAGGCCGGCGAACTCGACGTCGACGAGCACGTGACCCTCGGGCGCCGTGGGCTCGTCGACCTCCGCCACCCGTAGGACCTCTGGACCGCCGAACTCGCTGATCTGGATGGCGCGCACGTTGGCCAGGTTAGGGCTTGCTTCGGCATGCTCTCGGGTGGGACCGGCTTACACCCGTCATCACTTGCCCGTCAGCGGCAGGTAACCCGCAATCCGATCCGGGTCCAAGCACCTGTCTCAGACGGTTATCGTCGCTCAAGCGGCGATGCCGTGACGGCCGAAGACGTCCCGCTTGATCTCCCCGTTGACCCGGTCGGCCATTCCGGGAATCAGGAATGCGTCCACGAGCGCCCAGATAGCGGTGACGATCAGACCCACGAGCGTCAGGCTGATAACCAGCATGGCCACCGCCGTCCCGGTCTGCTTGAGGTAGAAGCGGTGCGCGCCGAACGCGCCGAAGAAGAACCACAGCACGTAACCGATGCCGACCGACTTCTTGCGGTCCTCATACGCCGACTGCGCCAGGAACGTGTTCTGCGTCACCGCGCCGTCGTGCGGCGGGGTCATGGCCTGCGGAGCATATGCGGGAGGCTGGGGCGCAACGGGGGAGTGCTCCGACATAGGGTTGGACATCGACCTTTTCCTCATCACTCGGCGGTTCGTGGACTCATCGTCGCATCCCCTGCGCCGCACGGACCGGCGTTTTGGGGAAAAGCCATCGTCAATGGGCAGGAAAAGCACACGAACGGGCGTACCCGCGAAGCGCGCCGGCTCAGGGGATCACGCGTCGCCGCGCCGGACCTCGAGGACCCGCGCGACGCCTGGCTGGTTCGGGTCGTCCGTGATCAATCGGCCGTCGAGCCAGGAGCCGATCACGTGGGCCAGCTCGCCCGGGTGGCTGAAGTTCATCGCGTGCGCTGCGCCCTCGATCACCGCGATCGTCAGGTGCGGCGGTGCCAGGCGGCCGACCTCCCGTACTCGCCAAGGCGGCGGCATGAGCGGGTCTCGGGTGCCGATGACAGCGAGCGTGGGCACCGGTGTCCGCAGAATGCGTTCGAGCGAGGGGAACCGCACGAGCTCGCCGAACACCTGTAGCGCGTTCACGGGGCCGAAGTGCAGATAGTCGGGGACCACGACGCGAGCCATGCGGGGGTTCTCTCGCGCCACGTCGCGCGCCAGCTGCAGAAGGGCCCGGCCGAGCGGCTGGTTGTGCATGCCGCCCGCAGGCGAGGCCAGCACGACGCCGGCCACGCGGTCGGGCGCGCTGTGCGCGACCTCCAGGCTCACCGGCCCGCCCATCGAGTTGCCGACCAGGACCACCCGCTCGAGGCCGAGCGCGTCAAGAGCCTCGACGAGCGCCCAGGCCAGCGACGGGATGCCCAGGGCATGACCCCAGGCTGCACTGCGTCCGTAGCCCGGCAGGTCGGGGACCAACGTCGTCGCACGCCCTGCCAGTGCCCTGGCGGTCGGAAGCAGGTAGCTGCCGGAGACGGCGAAGCCGTGCACGTGCACCAGCGGGATCGAGCCGGGGACCTCGGGACCCTTGCGGACGAAGACCGGACGCCCCTGGACCTCGACCCGCAGCTCCTGCCAGCCGGGCTCGGCCATGACGCCATCGTGGCAGAAGAAGGCGGGCGCCCATCGCCGCGCGGGCATTTCACCCGAGACGGATGAGAGCACGACAGCCGCATCGCGTCGGTGGGTCCGGCGGTGCCGCCGGTCGCACATCGCCCCCCGGCCGACTGCGATCGATCAGTCGCCGTAGGGCACTATGCCGTGGTTTGGGCACCTGACCGCGCCCGCCCACCTGAGGCGCACGGGCGTGGTCAGCCGTCCTCAGGCTGGGCTTATCGCCAGGGCCTTGGCCTTTAGCTGCTGGAACTCGCTCTCGTTGATGGCCCCGGAGTCCAGCAGCGACTTGGCCGACGCGATCTCGTCGGCGCTGCTGCCCTTACCCGCGTCAGGCGTCGCGACCGACCTGATGTACGCCTCCTGCCGCTTCTGCATCTCTGTCTGAGCCTCGAGGGTGCGTTCGGTCATGCCGCTGCCGCGCGCGATCAGGTAGACGAGGACTCCGAGGAAGGGCAGGAAGATGATGAACAGCGACCACACCGTCTTGCCCAGGCCGCCGACGTCCCGGCTGCGGAAGAGGTCCCCGAAGACCCACCACAGGCACATGAACCAGGCGAAGAAGATGAAGAACTCGAACATCGCCAGCAGAAACGAGCCGTTGTCGTTGAACACGGTGGCGCCCTTCCCGAGATTGCCGGCGCTTGCGTCGGCGGTGCTACGTGACTTTCTCCGTGCTCCTATTCGACCGCGGACGGTTAGCCTGGGCCTCATCCACCACGGGTGATCTACCTCCTCGACGCCCAACGGCTTGCCGGATGACCGGGCCGAACCTATCCGTGCGCGGCGGCCTCCAGCCGCGACCACGCCGTCAGACCTGGACGCCGGACTATGCGCTTGGCTGCGGGCGCGGGCCAATGATCATCCGGGGGCGTGTCGCGTGGTTCAGTGGGACGAGGCCGTTGCGTACTGCGGCCGCCCGGTGGGCCGGTAGACCTGGATCGTCAACCCCTTCGCAGTGGCCTGCGAGTCGACCAGTTCCAGTGCTGTGTCCGGGCCGGTGTCGGGGAACAGCCGCGTGCCCTGGCCGACGACCACGGGATAGGTGAGCAGAATGATCTCGTCGACCAGCTGGTGGTCAAACAGCCAGCGGACCAGGTTGCCGCTGCCGTGCACCTGCAGCTCACCGGCCGGCTTGGCTTTCAGCTCACCGATGGCCGCCGCGACGTCAGCGGAGAGGACGGTCGTGTCCGCCCATTTCGGGTCGGTGAGCGTGGTCGATGCCACGTACTTGGGCCGCGTGTTCAACGCCGCTGCGATGGGATTGCCCGAATCTTCCATGACCCCCCAGTAGCCGGCGAAGATCTCGTAGGTCCGCCGGCCGAGCAGGAAGGCGTCGGCGCGCTGGTAGACCGGGTTGACAAATGTCTCTGCCTCCTTGTCGAACAGCGGCAGGGCCCATCCGCCGCGCTCGAATCCGCCCCTGCGGTCCTCATCCGCCCCGCCGAGTCCCTGCATCAAGCCGTCGACGGAGATGTGCGTGAGGGTCGTCAGCTTCATGGTCGCAGTTCCCTTCTCGCTGGGGGTTCCTCGTCGTTCGATCCGACCGGACCGCGGCGCCGACCTCATCGGTCGCAGCAGAGTCCGTCCGGCCGATTCGCTCGCCATGAGGCCGATCGGTTTCCAGCCGAAGAGCGGCGAAAGGCGACCTGCCGGATGCGGCCTACCGGGCGGTAGCCGATAGCGTCCCGACCATGACAGCTCCAAGCGAGCAGACCGACGGCGCCGCGTCCGGACGCAGCGTCCTGGTGACGGGCGGCAACCGGGGGATCGGCCTGGCCATCGCTCGCGCGTTCCTGGACGGCGGCGACCGGGTGGCCGTGGCCAGCCGCGCCGGCGAGCTGCCGGACGCCCTCGACGGGACGTCGGCGCTCGCGGTGCGCTGCGACGTCACCGACACCGCCTCCGTGGACGCCGCCTTCAGCGAGGTCGAGGCCGCACACGGCCCGGTCGAGGTGCTGGTCGCCAACGCAGGCGTCACCAAGGACACGCTGCTCATGCGGATGAGCGACGACGAGTTCACCGGCGTCCTCGACACCAACCTCACCGGCGCCTTCCGCTGCGTGCGACGCGCCAGCAAGGGGATGATCCGGCTGCGCCGCGGGCGGATCGTGCTGATCTCCAGCGTCGTCGGGCTGTACGGCTCGCCGGGGCAGGCCAACTACGCCTCCAGCAAGGCGGGGCTGGTCGGCCTGGCCCGCTCGGTCACCCGCGAGCTGGGCGGCCGCGGCATCACGGCCAACGTCGTCGCGCCGGGGTTCGTGCAGACCGACATGACCGCGGTCCTGCCCGAGCAGCAGCAGAAGGCCTACCTCTCGGCCATCCCGGCCGGGCGGTTCGCCACGCCGGACGAGGTCGCGGGCGTGGTCCGGTTCGTCGCGAGCGACGCGGCGGCGTACATCAGCGGAGCCGTCGTCCCGGTCGACGGCGGACTAGGGATGGGGCACTGAGATGGGCCTGCTCGAGGGCAAGAAGCTGCTGGTGACGGGCGTCCTGACGGACTCCTCGATCGCCTTCCATGTCGCCCGCCTGGCGCAGGAGCAGGGCGCCGAGGTCGTGCTGACCTCCTTCGGCCGGACGATGAAGATCACCTCGGCGATCTCTCGGCGGCTACCGCAGGCGGCCCCCGTCGTGGAGCTTGACGTCGCCGACTCCGGGCACCTCGACACGCTGGCCGAGCGGCTGGGGGAGCACGTCGACGGGCTGGACGGCGTCGTGCACTCGATCGGCTTCGCACCGCAGGGCGCGTTCGACTTCATGTCGGCCGAGTGGCAGGACGTGTCCACAGCGCTGCACGTCTCGGCGTACTCGCTCAAGGCGCTGGCCGTGGCCTCGCTGCCGCTGATGTCCGCCGGGTCGAGCCTGGTCGGCCTCACCTTCGACGCGCGCTACGCCTGGCCGGTGTACGACTGGATGGGTGTGGCGAAGGCCGCCTTCGAGGCGACGTCGAGGTACTGCGCCCGCGAGCTCGGCCCCAAGGGGATCCGGTGCAACCTGGTGGCGGCCGGGCCGATCCGGACCACCGCTGCCAAGAGCATCCCCGGCTTCCAGACCTTCGAGGACAGCTGGGGCGAGCGCGCCCCGCTCGGCTGGGACGTCCGCAACCCCGAGCCCGCCGCACGCGCCTGCGTCGCCCTGCTGTCCGACTGGTTCCCCGCCACCACGGCCGAGATCGTCCATGTCGACGGCGGCGTGCACGCGATGGGCTGACCCGCCGGCAGCCCCAAGGGGCCGTCTGCGGCGGACCGCGCCACTCCGGTCGCCGCCCTCCAGACGCCGGGGCAGCATGACGACGTGCGCATTGTCATCACCGGGGCCAGCGGCAACGTCGGGACCGCGCTGCTCCGGCAGCTGTCGCCCAGCCCGGACCACCAGCTGGTGGGCGTGGCCCGGCGTCCACCTGGCGCCACGCCGCCCTACGACCGCGTCGAGTGGGTGGCGGCCGACCTCGCCGAGCCTGACGTCAGGAGCCCCCTCGAATCGGCCATGCGGGGTGCGGACGCGGTCGTGCACCTGGCCTGGGGCTTCCAGCCCTCGCACGACATGGACTACCTCGGCCGGCTGGGCGTCGGTGGGACGGCTGCCGTCATCACGGCCGCGGACGCCGCGGGCGTGCAGCACCTCGTCCACATGTCCTCGGTCGGCGCCTACGCAAAGCGCGCGGACCTGCGACCGGTCGACGAGTCCTGGCCGGCGACGGGCGTCCCGACGTCCCCGTACAGCCGGCACAAGGCCGCGGCGGAGAGCCTGCTCGACGCCTACCAGGCGGAGCACCCGGACGGCGGCATGACCGTGACCCGGCTGCGTCCCGGCTTGATCGGCCAGCGCATGGCCGGCAGCGAGCTGCTCCGATACGGCGTGCCCGCGTACGTGCCTGGCTCGCTGCTCCGGCTGCTGCCTGTCTTCCCGGTGGACCGCTCGCTGGTGGTGCCGATGGTCCACGCGGACGACGTCGCGGCGGCCATCGTCCGGGTGCTGGAGCTCCGGGCCGCCGGTGCGTTCAACCTCGCCGCGGAGCCTCCCGTCACCCGCGACGACCTCGCGACGGCGTTCGGCGCCCGGCCGGTGCACCTGCCGGCGCCCGTGCTCCGACTGCTCGCGTCGGCCGCCTGGCACGCCCGGCTGCAGCCGGTCGACCCTGGCTGGGTCGACCTGGGATTCTCCGTGCCGCTGCTCGACAGCGGCCGCGCCCGGGCCGAGCTGGGTTGGACGCCGACCAAGGACTCGCACACCATCGTCGCGGAGGTGGTCGCCGGGATGACCGAGGCGGACGCCGGGGAGAGCCCGCCGCTGCGACGCCGCACCGTGCTCGGGGAGCTGGCTCGGTCCGTTCGGCAGGGACCGCCCAGCCACCGCCGCCTGCCTTGAGGAGAAGCCCTGTGTCGCAGGACCCGTCGACGTCGACACCGTCCATGCCCGAGTCCGACCTGGTCGAGGGACGCGTGCGCCGGCTCGGCGACTGGGCGGTGGGACGCAGCCGCGGCGCCGACTTCGCGGTGTCCCGGCGCTGCCGCCACCAGCTCGCCGACCTGAGCGAGGGCTCGGTCGACGCCGAGGGCTGCCTGGTCTGCCCGTGGCACCAGAGCCGGTACGACGTCCGGACCGGCGCCATGGTGGCGGGACCGCGCGGCTTCCTCGGCTACCACGGGCCGACGCCGGGGTACACGCAGCTGGTGCTCACTTACGGCCGTTGGCTGCGGCTTCGGGTGGGCCGCGTGGTGCGGGCGGCTGGGCGGGTCAGGGTGGAGTGACGCCGCCGGTTGAAGCAGCATCGGCCGGGCCGACGGACAACGGTTGTGGGGCGCGCGTCGCGCGCGGTGTAGGCGAGCCGGTCAGCGTGCGGGCTCGACCGGTGAGGCGTCCCCGGCGGCGTGCCGCTGCCGGCGCGACCGGGCGTAGGCGGGCTCGCGCAGGCGTGCCAGCGCGGCCGGAACGCCAAGTCCCGGTAGCGGGTTGAGCACCGGATCGAGGTCCAGGGCTGGGTCGTCCGCGGCCGCTCCCACGGCGCCGTCCAGAACCAGCTCGGCGAACGGTTGCCACGGGGCACGCGGCGCTGCCCACGCCAGCCGGAGCGCTTCACCGCCATCGCGTGAGTCCGGCGGCAAGGCGGCCAGCATCAGCGGACCCACCGCGCTGCTGTAGGGCACCAGGCACGTGTACGCCGACCGCAGCGGGTCGCGGCGGGGGAGCAGCAGGTGCCGCGCCAAGGGTCGGCTGCCCGCCGTCGAGAGCAGCAGGTCGCCGCGCCGGCCGCCGTGCAGCGGCACGGCGATGGCCAGGCCGAGCACGTCGGGCAGCGGAGCGGGCAGCCCGGCGGCGCGCGACAGCCGGACGCTGACCCGCGCGTCCTCGGTCTCGTCCAGCCACGCGATGCCGGTCGGAGGGTGCGGCAGGCGGCGCAGCGTCGCCGGGACCACTGCGCCGCGCGGGTGCAGGGCCCGCGCCCGCCGTACCGCCGCCACCGTCCCGAACACGTTGCCGAGCGCGCTGCCCACGCTCCGTATGCCACGGTCGACGGCGTCGTCACGGGTGCTGATCATGACCCGACCCTGCCGCAGCTCTGCCCGGACGGCGAGCCGGCCCGCCGTCCGGCGCGTTCCGTGGTCGCCCCGGCTCGACAGCGGGACACGCCGCACCTGGTTGCGACGGTGGGTGCGAAACCAGGGTCGTGGGCGCAGCCGGATCGCCGCATCGCCACTCTCAGCCACGCGCCTGGCCGGTCGACAACCGTGCGGCGGTCGGCAGCATGCCGGGCGAGCATGACCTACGGGCCTGCCTTCGTGCACTCGAGGGTCCGCGTGGCTACGGTTCAGGCATGAGCGCTGTCCCGGGACGCCGGAGGCCGACGTCGGCCGAGCCGCGGCCCGTCGCGCTGGAGCTGCCCAGCGCCCGATACGGGATCGCGTCGGTCGTGGCGATCGCCGGGACCGGCCGGCTGCGCCGGATGGTCCGCATCTTGTCCGGCCCGCAGCTGGTGCCGCGCGACCCGTACGGGTACGTGGCCGGGCTCGAGGCCGGCCGGGCCTCCCTCCACCGGGACGGCGCCCTGTGAGCCCCTCGCCGGATCCCTCGCTCGTCGACGGCGCCGAGTCCTCGGACGACCGCCCTGCGGTCGTCGCCGGCGAGCTGCCGTCGGCAGAGACGATCGAGGCGTACGAGAACGTGCTGCCCGGCGCTGCCGACCGGATCCTGGCCATGCTCGAGCACCAGGCCGAGCACCGGATGACCATGGAACGGACGGTGGTCCAGGCGGCGGCCCGCACCGAGCGACTGGGTCAGCTGCTCGGCCTGGGTCTGGTGCTCACGGTGTTCCTGATCGCGACGCGGCTGATCACCAACGACCACGAGATCCCCGGCACGCTGCTGGCCATCACCGACCTGGGGCTGCTGGTGGCGGTGTTCCTCGGCCGCGACCGGGCGGGTGGCTGAGGACGCCGTGGCCAATGCGACGACCAGGCACCTCGCCATCGTGCGGCACGCCAAGGCGCGGGCTGCAGACCCGGGCCAGCTCGACCATGCCCGGCCCCTGACCAATCGAGGACACCGGGACGCGCGCCAGCTCGGGAGCTGGCTCGCCGGCCAGCTCGGCCAGGTCGACCGCGTTCTGACGTCGAGCGCCGTGCGGGCGGTGCAGACCTGGGAGGCGGCCGCGGAGGCGATGCCGGAGCAGCCGCCGGTCGACGTCCTGCTGCAGCTGTACCAGAGCTCCCCCGGCACTGTGCTGCGGGAGATTCGCCAGGTCGACGACCGGGCGCGCCGGCTGGTCGTCGTGGGCCATGAGCCGATCCAGTCGGCCCTCGTGCTCGCCCTGGCCGGCGACGACAGCGACCGGGACGCGCTGCAGGAGCTGCAGGAGGGCTACCGCACCGGTGCCGTAGCCCTGCTCGAGCTTGACGGGCGGTGGGCCGACCTTCGGCCGCAGGAGGCTCGGCTGGTCGCCTTCGCGGTGCCCCGCGCCTGACGCCGGTCCGCACGCGGGTCTCCGTCACCCGGGGTCAGTCGGCGACGAGCAGGCCGTCCGCGGCGTCCGCCTCCTCGACCTCCTC
>DATFPQ010000081.1:0-29593 GCA_035264765.1 Actinomycetales bacterium
CCGTCCCGCGTGTGGGCCGGAAGTCGGCGCACGAGCTCACGGACCCGCCGACGTTGCACGGCATCGACCTTGGCAGGATCGCCGCGTGACCGCAGACCTTGCCCCGCTGCTGCCGTTCGTCGTCCGCGAGGCCCAGGGAACCGAGGTGGACGAGGCCGGCGAGGTCGTCGCGACCGCGTACATCGCCGACGGCCTCGCGAGCGAGCGATACGCCGCCCGGCTACGTGCCTCACGGGAGCGGTCCGAGCTGGCCCGGCTGGTCGTCGCCGTCGACGCCGCCGGCCGGGTGGTCGGCACGGTGACGTACGCGCGGGCCGGCTCACCGCTCGCGGAACTTTGCCGTAGCGACGCCGAAGCGTCGGGTTCCAGCGACGGTGGTGCTCGCGTCGGCGGTGGCGGTTCCGGCATTG
Organism: Actinomycetales bacterium; assembly: GCA_035264765.1. Taxonomy (GTDB): domain Bacteria; phylum Actinomycetota; class Actinomycetes; order Actinomycetales; family Angustibacteraceae; genus DATFPQ01. The sequence goes on from DATFPQ010000081.1 coordinate 411, forward strand.
GTGGCGCGGAGCTGCGGATGCTCGGCGTGCTTCCCGGCGCCCGCGGCGCCGGGGTGGCCGAGGCGCTGGTGCGGTGGTGCCTCGACACGGCGCGCGCGGACGGCGCGCGCCGGGTGCTGCTGTCGACGCAGGTGCAGATGAACGCCGCCCAGCGGCTGTACGCCCGGCTGGGGTTCGTCCGGCGTCCGGACCTGGACTGGACCCCGGAGCCGGGCGTCGAGCTGCTCGGCCTCGAGCTGGACCTGCGGGCCCAACCCGCGGCCTGAGTCGGCCGTTCGCTGGTCTTCCGTGGGGCCTTGGCTCGGTCCCTGGGCTGCTCTTCGGCCGGCCGGGTCAGACGGCGGTCTGCCGGAAGGTGCGCCGGTAGGCGACCGGCGTCGTCCCCACCACCCCGATGAAATGGTGCCGGAGCATGGCGGCGGTGCCGAGGCCCGCACGCCGGGCCACCTCCTCGACCGGCACGTCGGTGTCCTCGAGCAGCCGCCGGGCGAGCAGCACCCGCTGGCCGGTGACCCACTGGTGCGGGGTGGTGCCGGTCTCCGCGCGGAACCGGCGGGCGAAGGTCCGCTCGGACAGCGCCGCCCGCCTGGCCAGCCGATCGACGCCGAGGTCGTCGTCCAACCGCTCCAGCGCCCAGGTGAGGACCGGCTCGAGAGTGTCGGCGGCGCAGCGCGGCACCGGCGCCTCGACGTACTGGCGCTGCCCGCCGTCGCGCTGCGGTGGGACCACCATCCGGCGGGCGATGGCGGCCGCCACCGCCGACCCCATCTCCCTGCGGACGAGGTGCAGGCTGGCGTCCACGCCCGCCGCGGTGCCGGCGCTCGTGAGCACCGTGCCGTCCTCGACGAACAGGACGTCCGGCTCCACCGTTGCGGTGGGCACGGCGGCCTGGAGCGCATCCGTGTACATCCAGTGCGTCGTGCAGCGACGCCCGTCGAGCACCCCTGCGGCTGCGAGCGCAAAGGCCCCGCTGCACACGCTCATCACCCAGGCGCCACGGTCCACGGCGTCCCGCAAGCCCTGCAACAGGGCCGGTGGGTACGTCGTCGCGGGCGGGGCCGCCGGGACGGCCACCAGGTCGACGCCGGCCATGGCGTCCAGTGGATAGTCCGCGACGACGGAGTAGCCGGCCTTGGTGCGCAACGGGACCCCGGGGTTCTCGGCGCAGACCCGAAAGTCCGGGCGGGGCAGCCCCTGCTCGGAGCGGTCGAGTCCGAAGACCTCGCAGATGACGCCGAGCTCGAACGGGGAGACGCCGTCCAGCAGCGGCACGGCCACGCTTCTCAGCATGCCGACCAGCATCGCACGGAGTTGGCAGGATGTCGATGAAAGACGACGTCTCTGCCACTGGTGGCAGCATACTTACCAGGCACACACTTTCTGCCATGGACGCACTCCTGATTCTGGCCCTGCTGGTTCTCCTCGCAGTCGTCGTCCCCCGTTGGGGCGCCGACTCACACCGCAGCGGTGAGTGGGGGCCGGGCGAGTCGCGCGACACGTGGCGCCGCCCCGACCGGATGCTGCCCCGCATGCCGCACGGCCCGTTCAACACCCGCTTCTGACCCTTGCTCTGCAGCAACGCCATTGCTCACGAGCAATGCCGGGAACGGCCCGGAAGGGGGCCGTCGTCGGCGTTGCTCGTGAGTACGACGGCGCAGCGGCCGTACGAGGCGCCGTCCCCAGAGGCCGACCGACGTCCCGTCATCCACAGCCGGGCGGCGTGGCCTGCCGCGATCAGGCCTTACGTCGGCACGCTCGGACGGTGGATCCCGACCTTCCCCTGCTGTTCACCGCAGACCAGACCCGTGCCCGCGGCCTGAGCCGGCACCGGGTCGCGCACCGCGTGGCCCTGGGCCGCTGGACCTCCCTTCGCCGCGGCCTGTACTGCGTCGCCGCCGCATACGACGCGCTCGACCCGCCCACCCAGCACCTGGTGCAGGTCGCCGCGGCGCTGCGCTCGCGCGGGCACGACGTCCTGGCCAGCCACCTGTCGGCGGCGTGCGCGTACGTCTGGCCGATGCCGGCGCCCGGGTGGGGACCGCCCACGCTGACATCCGCGGACCTCGACATTCCGGTCCGCCGGTCACAGCGGCTGGTGCTGCAGGTCGCCTCGGTGCGCCCGGTCGACCGCGGCATCCGCAGCGACCTCCCGGTCACCTCGCCCGCCCGCACCGTGGCCGACGTCCTGCGCCACCAGCCGGCACAGGACTCCGTGCCGATCGCCGACGCCGCTCTGCGGTCCGGTGCCACCACCAGCGAACAGGTCTGGCGGGTGCTGGAGTGGCAGCAGGCCTGGCCGTACGTCGTGCGGGCGCGGGCGTCCCTCGAGCTGGTCGACCAGCGACGGGAGACCTGGATAGAGTCCTGGTCGTTCGTCCGGCTGCACCAGCACGGCGTGCCGCTGCCCGAGCCTCAGGTCGAGGTGCTGGACGCCCGCGGACGGTTCGTCGCACGTGGGGACGCCCTCTGGGACGGCGCCACGCTCGGTGAGGCCGACGGCCGGGTCAAGTACCTGCTCCGCGGCCCGCATCTCGCGGGAGCCATGCCCGACGTCGCGGCCGAGCGCGTCGTCGAGGAGGCGCAGCGGCGCCTGGACGCGGAGAAGGCCCGCCGGGACGCCCTGCACGACCTCGGGCTGGAGGTCGTCCGCTGGGGTTACGCCGAGCTGGCGCGCGACCCGGACGCCGTGGTCCGCCGGGTGCAGGCCCGCCGAGCGGCCGCCGACCCGGCCCGCTTCACCGGCCGGTTGCGTCGTCGTCCGCCCGACTGGACGGCACCCGCGCCGCCACCGCGCTGGCCCGTGCTCATGGGCGATGCCACGACAGCGCCCGAACAGGCCACGTCGTGGCGTTCCTCATGAGCAACGGCATCGCCCGGGAGCAAGCCGCCGTGGCCGGACCGCGGTCAGGCGACCAGGCCCAGGCGGCGTAGCTCGACAGTGAGGTCGTGCGGGTTGCTGGCGGCGCTCATTGCGTCGTCCATCGTCACGACGCCGTCCCGGATCAGCGCGGTGAGGTGCTGGTCGAAGCTCTGCATGCCGTAGTAGCCGCCCTCGACGATGAGGTCGGTGATCGTGTTGGTCTTGTCCGCGTCGGCGATGGCCTCGGCCACCCGGCCGGTGTTGACGCAGACCTCCATGGTCAGGCAGCGGCCCTGTCCGTCCGCCCGAGGCACCAGGCGTTGGCAGATGATGCCGCGCAGCGAGCCGGCCAGGCTCAGCCGCACCTGCTTCTGCTCGTGCGGGGGGAAGAAGTCGATGATCCGCGCGATGGTCTCCTGCGCGTTCGCGGTGTGCAGGGTGGACAGCACGAAGTGGCCGGTCTCCGCGGCGGCGAGCGCGGCCTTGACCGTCTCGGCGTCGCGCATCTCGCCGACCAGAATGACGTCGGGGTCCTGGCGCATGGCGGCGCGCAGAGCCACGGTGAAGTCCTGGGTGTCCAGCCGCACCTCGCGCTGGTTGATCATCGACAGCTCGTCGCGGTGCAGCACCTCGATCGGGTCCTCGATCGTGACGATATGGCACTCGCGGTGGGTGTTGATGTGGTCGACCATCCCGGCCAGCGTCGTGGTCTTGCCGGACCCGGTGGGGCCGGTCACCAGCACCAGGCCGCGCGGCTCGAGGGCGAGCCGTTCGATGACGTCGGGCACGCCGAGCTCGTCGAGCGGGATGGCGCCGACCGACACGCGGCGGAAGACCAGGCCGATCGAGCCGCGGGAGCGGAAGGCGTTGACCCGGAAGCGGCCGAGGCCGGGCATGGAGTACGCGAAGTCGGCCTCGTTGGTGCGCTGGAACTCCTCGGCCAGGTCGTCCCGCATGACCTCGGCGGCCATCGCCTCGGTGTCGGCCGGCGACAGGAGGTCACCCTGCAGCTTGCGCAGCCGGCCGTCGATGCGAAGGCGCGCCGGTGACCCCACCTTGATGTGCAGGTCCGACCCGCGCAGTTCGACGAGGGCGCGCAGGTAGGGCAGGACGGACATCGAATCGTTCTCCACGGCGTCCAGATCGACGCCGGACCGCGCGGACTTTATCCGCCGTCTGGGGGGCGGTCAGCGGGTGACGACTCGAGCGAGCGAGGCGACCACCACGGGGTCGTACTCGAAGGCCAGCCCCAGGTGGATGCGCTCGAGTGCCTCCAGACTGCGGGACCCGCCGACGTCGTCGCCCACCAGGTCGTCGTAGGCGTTGACCGCCTTGATGATCCGGCTCGCCAGCGGCACCTCGCGGTCGTTGAGCTCGTGCCGACGCCGGTACGGCTCGACCTGCCGCTCGACGATCAGGGCCACGTCGTCCAGGACGCCGGCCTGGCGCACCACGGCCGCGCCCAGGTCGGCGATGCGGCGCTGCTCCCCCGGTGCCGCCATCACGGTGGCGCCTCCGGGGATCGGCTCGCTCAGCGAGAGCTGCCCGATGTCGTGCAGTAGCGCCGCGTACTCCAGGTCCTGCAGCTCGCGCTCGCTCAGGCCCAGGTCACGGCCGACGGCCAGCGCCAGCCGGGCTACCCGGCGCGAGTGCCCGGTCTCGGTGTACCCACCAAGCTCGGTCACCCGGGACAGCGACCGGATGGTCTGCCGGTACGTCTCCCGCACCATCGCGTAGCGCCGGAAGGCGAACTGGGTCAGCAGCAGCGGGGCGAGGAACACCGGCAGGGCGAGCACGCCCATCGGCCTGGCCGCTAGGGCGACGAGCACGCCGGTGGCGCCGATCGCACTGCCCAGGCTGACCACCGCACGCAGCTCGTCGCCCAGCACCGAGCGCAGCCGGGAGCCCTCACGGGTCGCCCGCACAGCTGCGGCCAGCACGGCGTCCAGGACCAGCGCCGCCGCCACCGCCAGCGCCATGAGCGCGGCGATGTACCCGCGGCGCTCCTCACCCCAACCCACCGACAAGTCGTGCGCGGAGACGCCGTGCACGTGAACGTGCCAACCCAGGACCAGAACCGCCACGGACAGGAACCGGTGCGCCAGCCCGTCGAGCGCCACGGTCCGCCCGGCCAGCAGGTGCGGCACCACGCCCAGCAGCGTCGCCACCGCCACCACGGCGATGATCGTCGGCGCGCCGAGGCCCAGCCGCCCGGAGGTGCCGACCTCACCGACGAGCGCGAACGCGAACGCGGCCGCGGTGCCCATGGGAGCGGCGTCGCGGTCGCCGGTCAGCCAGACCCGCAGGCACTCCCCCAGGGCGATCGCAGCTCCGAACGCCACGACGGTTCCGCCGTGGGGCAGGTGGGACGTCGTCACGGTGCTCGCTGCCGAGCCGACCGCCGCGACCGCCACGAGCAGCGCCAGCCCGCCGAGCATGCTGCCCGGCGCGAGCCGCGGTGAGCGGGTGGACGTCATGGCCGCCTCCGCCCGTTGCGGGGACGTCCGGTCCCGCGCCGCCCGATGCCGCGTCCGATGCCGCGTCCGACCCCGCGTCCGACGCGTCCGTTCTGAACTCCGTCCCGACGTCCGTTGTGCCCGTCCTCTGGACGCGCGTCCGGCTCGTCCGAAACGGGGCGCTCCCCTGACCCGACCCGAACGGTTGCGTCATCGAGGTCCGCTGAGTGGGGGTGGACGCCGAACGCGGGGTCGTCGTGGTCCACGGGCAGCGCGCCCTCCGAGGGTCCGGCGACAGCCTCCGAAGCGGGATCCGCGCCGAATCCGGCGTCTGATGTCGCGGCGGCTGCGGCGGCGTCGGCGGCGGTCTGTGGCGCGGCGTCCGGCGCCCCGGTCACCGGTTCCCACTCGGTGCGGTCCAGCGCCTGCCGCAGCGCGAGGACGAATCGAGCGTCGAACTGGGTGTCGGTGCAGGCCTCCAGCTCGGTCAGCGCCTCGTTGACCGAGCGCGCCTGGCGGTAGGAGCGGGTCGACGTCATCGAGTCGAACGCGTCCGCGACGGCGATGATGCGCGCGAACTCCGGGATCTTGTCGCCGGCCAACCCCAGCGGGTATCCCCGGCCGTCGATCCGCTCGTGGTGGTGCAGGATCCCGTTCAGGGCCTCACCGAGGAACTCGATCTCACGCACCATCTCCAGCCCCCGCAGCGGGTGCAGCGCGATGGACAGGAACTCCTCGTCGGTCAGCGCACCTGACTTCTGCAGCACGCGGGTCGGGACGCCAAGCTTGCCGACGTCGTGCAGCATCCCCGCGAAGTGCAGCGTCGACGTCCGTTGCTGCGAGAGCCCCACCGCTCGCCCGATCAGCACCGAGGCGCGGGCTACCCGCTCGCTGTGGCCACGGGTGTAGCGGTCCTTGGCCTCCACCGCGCTGACGAGAGCCGCCACGGTGCGCTCGTGCGCCGCGTGCTGCTCGGCGTACTGCGCGAACGCCCATCGCGCGACGAACATGGGAGCCAGCACGAGCACCGCCGAGATGGGCCCGACGCCCGCCGGGCCCCAGAGCACGAACAGCAGCAGCCCGAACAGCCCGTACCCGATGTACAGCAGGGTGAGGCTGCGGAGCATGCCGCTCAGCACCTCGCGGTACGGCACTCGGTTGTCGAGGGCCACGACCCCGGCGACAAGGATGCAGCTGACCAGGAGCATGGCGACGTTGGCAAGGACCATGGGGACGCCGACGTCCAGCAACAGGTTCTTTGTGGAGTCCCCGACGTGGAAGCCCGGCCGGCCGCCCATTCCGGCGAACACGAGCGCGGCTGCACCCATGGCAATCATGTCCAGGGCGACGTTGAAGATCCGGACGACGGCGCGCGAGCGACGCAGGTCGAGCAGGGAGGCGGCGCCACCGACGGCCATCGCGGCGGCCGGACCCAGCAGCACAAGCGTGGCCAGCTGGACGATGTAGTCGACGGACACGTCGACGTCCGGCGTCAGCCGACGCGCCACCAGCTGCAGGCCCACCACGCAGAGCGTGACCAGCACTGCCATGGTCCACACCTGCTGGGTGAGGTGCAGTCCCGGTGGCTGTCGTAGGGCAACCGTCAGCGACGCGATGGCAAGCAACACGCAGGTCAGCACGTAGCCGACGACGCGCGGGGACTCCTTCACCGTCGGGCTCCTCGGCGTCCACTCGGCCAGCACGCGAGACGGAGGTCGGCAGGAGCACCGTTTGCTGTAGTCAGCCGCCCCACTTGATGCCGGCCTGAGCCGAGAGGAACTTCTCGACAGCGGACACGATCATGCACACCGTGACATCACCTTCTCGCCAGAGATGTCGCAGGCACCGCTAACGGCCTGCGCGCTCTCCGCTCCGCTTAGAAGGACGTACCGGATGAGCAGGGCAGAGGCGCCCGTCCATCCGTGCGGTGCTCCGCCGGCCCCCGTCACGCGCTCTGGAGTTGTCGTCGTGGGACCGTCCGGTGACGGCCCTCCGACAGGATGCTAACGCGACGGCGCTCGGCTCAGACGGTTCAACCGTCCCGGCCCACCAATCGTGCTTCCCGACTCCCTGGCGCAGTGGTTGCGAAAGCACCAAGATCGCTAAGGTCCCCATCGGCCCCCGTGAACGCTACGGTCGGTTCCGTCCGCCCGTTTCCCGGAGGTCTCCCGCATGCCCGCCCTGCGCCTGCTGCCCGACCTGGAGGATGCCCTGCGCTCGCTGCCGGGCGTCCAGGCGGTGAGCGTCGTCACCTCGGGAACCGGGGAGCCCACCGAGGTCCACGTCCTCGCCGCACCCGGCAAGGCGGCCAAGCAGGTGGTGCGTGACGTCCAGTCGCTCGCCATGGCCGGATTCGGCGTCGACATCGACCACCGGATCGTCAGCGTGGTGCAGCTGGGCGCCCAACTGCCCGGCGAGCTGGTCGAGCACTCCATCGGATCGGCGCGGACGGACGACGCGCGCCGGGCGGCGCTCACCTCGGTCGGTGTGTGCAGCGCCGGTCACGACCTGACCGTCACGGTCACGCTGGTCGTTGGGGGCGAGGAGTTCCTCGGCACCGCCAAGGGGTCGGTGACGCCGACCCAGCGGGCTCGGGTGGTGTCGACCGCGACCCTGGACGCCGTCGGTCCGCTGCTGGGCACGCCCTGCGACATCGAGTACGCCCAGGTCCTTACCGCCACGCCGGACCAGGTGGCGCTGGTGGTGCTCTCGTTGCTGACGCACCGGTCGGGGCCGCAGCTGCTCAGCGGAAGCGCGATCGTCCGCAGCTCGCCCGACGACGCCATGTGCCGAGCGGTGCTCGACGCCCTCAACCGACAGCTCACCGGGTGAGAACCGGGCGTCCCCGGTGGGTGTGGGATCATGGACGCCGATCCCCGACGAAGGAGCACGCGATGAGCAAGCGCGCCCGCAAGCGCCGCAGCCGTAAGGGCAACGCCGCCAACCACGGCAAGAAGCCGAACGCCTGAGCAGGCACCGACCGGCGGTTTCCCGCCGCTGACGGCCCCTCGACGACGAAGGCCCCGGACCGTTCGGTCCGGGGCCTGTCGCGTCGTGCGGAGGTCAGTAGCCCTGCTGCACCCGCACCTGGGTGAGCCGGGTCAGGATCCGGGTCCGCAGCTGCTCGGGAGCGGGCTCGCAGGCGCAGCTGCGGCGAATCACCGCCTTGACCACCTCGTCGAGGTGGTACTCCGCTAGGCACGGCGCGCACTCCTCGAGGTGCTGCTTGATCTTTCCGCAGTCGAGGTCGTCCATCTCGCCGTCGAGGTACTCGTAGACCCGGTTCAGGACCTCGCTGCAGTCGGTCGCGTGGGGCTTGCCGCAGCTCATGACGCGCCTCCGGACTCGACACCGGCCTGGACCAGGCCGCGCTCACGGGCGTAGTCCTCGAGCAGGCCGCGGAGCTGACGACGGCCCCGGTGCAACCGCGACATCACGGTGCCGATCGGCGTACCCATGATCTCGGCGATCTCCTTGTAGGCGAACCCCTCGACGTCGGCGTAGTACACCGCCATCCGGAAGTCCTCCGGGATCTCCTGCAGCGCCTGCTTCACGTCGCTGTCCGGCAGGTGGTCGAGCGCCTCCGCCTCGGCCGAGCGCAGCCCCGTGGACGTGTGCGACTCCGCCCGCGCCAGCTGGTAGTCCTCGATGTTCTCGGCGTCGGACTGCTGCGGCTCACGCTGCTTCTTGCGGTACGTGTTGATGTACGTGTTCGTCAGAATGCGGTACAGCCAGGCCTTGAGGTTCGTGCCCGGCCGGTACTGGTGGAAGGCGGCGAAGGCCTTCGCGAAGGTCTCCTGCACGAGGTCCTCGGCGTCCGCCGGGTTCCGCGTCATCCGCAGCGCGGCGGAGTACAGCTGGTCGAGGTACTGCAGGGCGTCGGCCTCGAACCGCCGGGCCCGCGCCTGTGCGCTCTCGGTGTCCGGGGCCCTGCTCGTGTCGTCGGTCATCACCCACCAGCGTAGCCGGGCCTTCGGCGAGCCGCCGTACCGCGCCATCGCGGCGGCGGCCGGAGCCCGGCCACCGCCTCGCGGGCGGTCCGGTGAGCCGTCCAACCCCATGCGGGGTGCGACTACGAGCACGGTCCTTCTCCTTCGCCAGACGTCGTCTCGCAGGGGTGAACACCAGTGCCTCCGCGCCTCATTCCGGCACAGCGAGGATCCCGCGCAGGAAGGCGACCACCGCGTCCGCCGTCGCCTGGGTTGCGGCAGCCGTGTCCAGCCCGTGCCCACCCGGTACGGCGACCAGCCGGGCAGCGGCCGGGAGCACGGCCTCCACCTCCTCGGGTCGGCCGAACACGTCCCGCTCCCCTTGGACGACGAGCACCGGGCGAGCCGTCGACGCCAGTTCGTCGGCCCGTGACCGCTCCGGCCGCCCCGGCGGGTGCAGCGGGAAGGCCAGGCAGACCGCTGCCGTGGCCGACACCTGCTCGGCAGTGCGGCACGCGACCCGCGCTCCCGCGCTACGGCCACCGGTCACCAGGGGGCCACGAAGGGCGCTGCGACCGCTTCGCAGCGCCCGCAGCACCGGCACCCAGGCCTCGTCCAGCCGGGCTGGTGCGGGCGCGACCCGCCGGCCCTGCACGCGCCACGGTTGCTCCACCAGGGCCACCGCCCATCCCGCGTCCACCGCGGCATCGCGCACCGCCACCAGGTCGGCGGCCTCGATGCCGCCGCCGGCGCCGTGCCCGAGCACCAGTGCGCCGAGCGCGGAGGGCGGTCGACGCACGTGCGCCCTCCCCGGGCCCGCCGGTGTCTCGACCTCCACAATCCGGGACGCAACGCGGTCAGGCACCGGTCGCCGCGCCGTCGTTCCGCCTGGCACCGGCCTGGTCGAGGGTCAGCTGCTCCGCTGGCGCCGGACCGCCCAGGACCTCGCCGGTCATCGGGTCGACCACGCCGACCAGCTCCTCCGCCGCGGCGGGCCCAAGCAGCTGCGGCCCCGTGTTGCGCACGTCGCCGACCGCCCGGCCGATCGGAAAGGCGACGAAGCGCCCCGGCTCGACCGGCGCGAGCAGGTCGCGCACGTCGTCCGGCGAGGTGAGTAACGGGTCCAGCCAAGCGGTCCACCGGTCGCGGGGCAGCACGAGCGGCATCCGGTCGTGGATCCGGTCCAGGCCTGGCTCGGCGTCCGTCGTCACGATCGTGAAGGTGGTGCGCCACGCTTCGGGGTCGTCGTCCGGCCGGCTGCGGTCGCGCCAGAACTCGTACAGGCCGGCGAACGCCAAGCGCTCGCCGTCCGCCAGGTGCACGAAGAACGGCTGCTTGCGCGGCTTGCCCTTGGCGTCGGTGGCGGTGGGGCTGGCCTGCCACTCGTACCACCCGTCGGCCGGCACCAGGCAGCGGCGGGTCAGCGCGGCCTTGCGGTAGGCGGCCGCGTCGAACACCGTCTCGGACCGCGCGTTGATCATCCGGTTGCCGATCTTGGGGTCCTTGGCCCACGAGGGGATCAGTCCCCAGGTCAGCACGCGCAGCTGCCGCACCGCCGGTCCCTCGCGGTCGTCCCGGCGCGGTCGCCGCAGGACGACGGCCGCCGAGTCGGTCGGGGCCAGGTTCCAGTTCCGCTCCAACCGACCTTCGGTCTGGTCGTCCTCGACCTCGAGCTCCTCGACGAGGTCCTCCGGGCTCGCGCTCGCCGCGTACCTGCCGCACATGCGGGTCAGCCTGCCACGAACCACCGACAGTCACGGCACGGTCCGACGTCGGCCCTTTCCCCCCGGGCCCACTACCCGGCGAGGTGACCCCAGTCGGCCTCGAGCTCGCGCCAGGTGCCGCTCGCGACTGCGCGTCCGCCGCGCAGCACGAGCACCTGGTCGGCCCGGGTCAGGGCAGCGCGCTTGGACGTCGAGCCGATGACCGTGATCCCGCGGTCGCGCAGGGTCTGCCACAGCTCGAGCTCGGTGACGACGTCCAGCGCCGAGGACACGTCGTCCGCGACCAGCACCTCGGTCTCCGGGGCGAGGGCGCGGGCGAGCGCGAGCCGCTGCAGCTGCCCACCGGACAACCGGGTGCCTTTGTGCCCCACGAGCAGCGCGAGGGCGCCGTCCTGGCCGCTGCCGAACGGCGTGGCACCGCCCTCGACGGGTCGACCAGAGGCGGCGGCCACAGGGGCGGCCGGGGCCGCCGGCGCGGCCGTGAGTACGGCGAGGTCGTGCTCGAGCTGGGCGGCGCTCACCGCTGTGCCGGCGTCCAGGTCGTGGCCCAGCCGGATGTTCTCGGCGACCGTGCCGGACAGCACCCGCGGCAGCTGCGCGACGTACCCGACCTGGTTCGGCCGCAGGAAGTGCTCCGGGTCGTTGACGAGCCGGCCGTTCCAGCGCAGCTCGCCGGAGTGGTGCACGATCCCTGCCAGCGCCCGCAGCAGCGACGACTTGCCGGACCCTACCGGGCCGACGACGAGCACGAGCTCGCCCCGGTTCACCGTGAGGTTGACGCCGTGCGCTCCCCTCGTGCCGTCCTCGTGGACGGCGCCGAACGAGCGCAGCTCGAGCCGGCGCAGCGGCGTGCGCGGCGCGGACGGCGGGGCGGGGGCGGTGCCGGCCCTCAGGTCGACACCCGGGACGGGCGCCGAGTAGGCAGCAACCCCGGCCATGGCCACCGTGCGCCGGGTCCACACCCGCGCCGAGGGCAGCTGGGCGATCAGCGACGCAGTGGTCCACGCGAACCACCGCGCCGCGCCCAGGGTCGACACGATGATCAACACGGATGCCGGCGACAGGCTCCCGGCCAGGTAGAGCGCCCACGCACCGATGGGCAGCAGTCCCGAGGCCACCGAGGGCGTCGAACGGGCCCACACCTGCACGGCGATCTCCTGGCGCTGCAACTCACTACGGGTCCCGTCGAGCCGGGCGAGGTGGGCAAGCACCGGCCGCGTGGCGCCGGCGAGCTTGACCGTGCGGGCCGCGGACAGCGCCGAGACGAGCGCCGTCGCGAACGCCGCCCGAGCGGCGACGGTCCGCTGGGCCGCCCCCTTCAGCCGAGGCCCGAACAGCGTTGCCGCCAGCCCCGACGCCACCATCGTGCCGAGGAAGAACAGCGCCGGGACGACGCTGCCCGACACGAGCGTCATCGCAATGATGATCACCACGCTGGTCATCTGGTCCACGACGTTGTCGGCCATCACCACGACGCGCTCGGTGTCACCGCCCTGCGCGACGACCTCGGCCGGCGTGTGAGCGCTGACCCGGCGGGGACCGGTCTGCCCGTGCACGAGCCGCAGGCCGATCCGCAGCATCTGCGTGACCCACCACTGCGGGAACCACGCTCCCGTGTAGTACGGGATCGGCGCGGTCACCAGCAGCGCGGCGACGATGCCGGCCGCGGGCCACAGCACGTCCCCCTCGCCGTCGACGAGCGCCGCCCACAGGAAGGGCAGCACCGACCCGTCGAGCCCGAGGACGGACAGCACGGTGAACAGCCCCACCGCGGCGAGGCCGTATCGCGGGTCGTTCGTGACCAGCCGCAGGATCTCGCGCATGGTGCGGGCCGGAGGAGGATCCGGCAGCGGCGGCGGTGCGGTCCTGGCCGGAGCGGGCGACGCAGGGGCGTCCGAACTGCGATCGGTGTCCGCGGCGTTCTGGGTGTCCGCGGCGTTCTGGGTGTCCGCGGCATTCTCGGTGTCCCAGTTGTCCTCGGCTCCCTCGCCGTCCGGCCCCGCGTCGAGCACGTCGTCCGCCGAGGGCCGCCGGTCGTCGGCACCGTGCGACAGCAGCCGCGCGAAGTGCTCGGACTCCCGCAGTGGGCCGGCCTCGACCACCTCGCCGTCACTGAGCACCACCACCTCGTCGCAGCGGCTCACGGACGAGAGCCGGTGCGCGATGACGATGCCGATGCGGCCGGTGAGCAACCGTTCCGTCGCCCGGTGCACGGCCTCTTCGGTCACCGGGTCCATCCGCGCAGTGGCCTCGTCCAGGATCACGACGTGCGGATCGCGAACCAGGATCCGGGCGAACGCGACCAGCTGCTCCTGGCCGGCCGACAGGGCGTGGCCGCCCTCGCCGAGCCGGGTCTGCAGCCCGTCCGGCAGCTGGGCGACCCACGACGACAGCCCGAGCTCGTCGAGTGCCGCACCCGCTCGCGGCAGCAGGCCGGGGTCGAACAGCGCCACGTTCTCGGCGACCGTCCCGGCGAGGATCTCGGTGCGCTGGGGGATCACCGCGATCCAACGCCGCAGCCTGTCCAGGTCGAGGTCGAGCAGGTCGGTACCCCCGAGGAACACCGTGCCGCGCGGGACGTCGACCGCGCGGGTCAGCACCTTGGCGAGGCTTGACTTGCCAGACCCGGTCCGGCCGATGACGGCGTACGAACGTCCCCGCGTGAAGGTGAGGGAGACGTCCCGCAACGCCGGTACCGGGACACCACCGTCGCCGTCCGCATCCCGGTAGGTGAAGGTCAGACCGCGGACCGTGAGGTCGCCGTCCGTGGCGGGGCGGCCACCTAGCTCCTCCTGCGGTGCGGCCAGCAGGAGCTGCACCCGCTGCCACGCGCCGAGGCCGTACTGGAGCTCGGACACCATCCGGCTCATGTGCTCGACCGTGGCGCCGTACGCCAGGGCAAGCAGCCACACGGCGGTGAGCCGAGCCGCGTCGATGCGGTCGGTCGCGAGCGCCCACGCGCCGCCGGCGACGAGCAGCGCGATCCCGACCCGGACGACGGTCGAGGCGATGACGCCCACCGTGGCCGATGCGGTGAAGACGGCGGCCGCCCGGCTGAGCACCTCGCTGGCCCGCCGGGCATAGAGCCGCAGGACGTACGCCTGCCCCAGGCTGGTCCGGACGTCGTCCTGGCCGTGGACCGACTCCTCCATGACGGCGGCAAGGTCCGACCACGCCTCCTCCTCGCGCTCCCGTGCGACGGAGATGCGCCGCACCCTCCCGGCGAGCCCGAGCGCGAGCACCGCGGACAGCGCCGCCATGACCAATCCGGCCGGCCACCACACGAAGAACGCTGTCAGGGTCGCCAGTAGGCTGGCGGCCGCCGAGCTCACCATCCGCACGCCGCTCTGCCGCAGCTCCGTGGCGACCTGGTACACGTCGTTGTCGATCCGGTCGAGCAGCTCACCGACCGGCGTCTGCTCGAGCGTGGGGACGTCCTGTCCCAGCGCGACCCGGCACAGCCTGCGCCGGACGCCGGCGGACCAGTCCGCGGTGAGGCGCGCGGCGAGCAGCCCGACGATCAGGTCCGCACCCACCGCTGCGACCAGGGCAACGACCAGCAGCGCGAACGCGGCACGGGAGCGGTCCACCAGGACCGCCCCGGTCACCGCCGCAGCTCCGGCCTGGCCTGCCGCTCCCAGCACGATGAGCAGGGCGACGGCGGCGCTGCGCGGCGCGGACGTCGCCCACAGGTCTCGGATCAGATGCATGCAGGCAGCTCCCGGGGCAGGACGAACGGCCTCCAAGCCTCGGGGGCGGACCGGCCAGGCTCAAGACATTTATCGGCGGGTTCTCCGCGGGGAGCCTCGGGGCCGAGGCGACTCCGTGCCGCCGTAGGCGCCCGCCCCCCGGGCCAGCCCTAGGTGCGCGCCCGCCTAAGTGCCCGCCTCCGCTTCGGTCGACGGCGGGAAGTAGACGACCTCCCACAGGTGACCGTCCGGGTCGCTGAAGTATCCGGAGTAGATGCCCCATGGCCGGTGGTGCGGCGCGCCCAGCACGGTCGCACCGGCCCGGGCCGCCTCATCGAGCAGCCGGTCGACGTCCTCACGACGCTCGACGATGTGGCCGAGGCTGTGTCCGGACCCGCTCAACCGGTCGGGCAGCACGCCCGCGTCCTTCGCCAGCTCGGACCGGGGGTAGATCGCCAGGACGAGCCCGTCGTCGAGGGAGAACATCGCCGCAGCGCCCGCCGGCGTCTGCTCGTCGCCGGGAAACTCGGTGCCGATGATGCCGGGGGACGACAGGCCGAGCCCCTGGTAGAAGCCCAGGGCGCGTTCGAGGTCGCTGACCCCCAACGTGATGACGTGGATCCGGGCTTTCACGGCACGAACCTCCCGGGTCGGTGCTGACGGCGGCCTCGGTCGGCCGCCCCGTCCACCGGGCTACCGCACCGCCGGGCGGGCCCGCAAGACCGCCTCCGGAACGGCATGAGCCGGTTGCCCACGTCCCCGGGTCGCGCCGCGGTCGGCGGCTCGGCAGGATGGCCTCGTCCACGACCGGGAGGTTCCATGTCTGTCGTACGCCGCATCGCCCGTCCGCTGCTCGCCGCGACGTTCGTCAGCGGGGGTGTGGACGCCTACCGCCACCCCGAACCCCGCGCCAAGATGGCGGCCCCTGTGATCGAGAAGTACGCCGCACAGGTCGGCCTGCCGAACGACCCGGAGCTGCTCGTGCGCGCCAACGGCGCGGCGATGGCCGGTGCCGGGGCGCTCCTCGCGATGGGTCGGTTCCCGCGGCTGTCCGCGACCGTGCTGGCGCTCACGATCGTCCCGACGACGCTGGCCGGCCACCCGTTCTGGGAGGTCAAGGACCCCGCGCAGCGCAAGCAGCAGCTGCTGCACTTCCTCAAGAACGCCGGCCTCCTCGGCGGGGTGCTGCTCGCCGCGGTCGACACCGAGGGCAAGCCTGGTCTGGGCTGGCGCGCGCGCCGCGCCGCAAAGGACACCAAGCGCAGCGCGGCGCTGGCCCGCAAGGAGGCCAAGGGTGCGGCCAAGGCCGCCCGCCGCGAGGCCAGGCTGGCCAAGCACGCGGTTGGCGGCGCGCTGCCGTTCCGCTGAGCGAGCGGCACAGGGCGGGACCGCTGGGACGTCGCTGCGCCTGACCGCGCCCTTAGCCACCGCGCCGGAGCCGCATCAGGAATGTTGAGCACGATCCGCGTGACCGTGGCAACGAGTGTTGCGCCGACGAGGCTCGTTGCCACGATCGCGCCGATCCAGCGCAAACCCACGCCGCGGCCGCGCACGGCGTGCCTCTTCCAGCCCTACGCGCGGGGCGGCATTGGCCCGCCGCCGCGGTGACGCGTGGACCGGCGCCGGTTCGACGCGCGGGACGGCGACCGGGGAGACTGGCCCCATGGTCGCTTTCCCTGCCCACAGCATCGCCCCGGCGGACTGGCCGGCTCCCCGCTGCGCGGCGCCGGTCGACGCGACCGTGCGCGTGCCGGGCAGCAAGTCTCTGACCAACCGGTTGCTGCTGCTGGCGGCGCTCGCGGACGGCCCGAGCCGTATCGGCGCCCCGCTGCGTTCGCGGGACACCCTGCTGATGGCCGCGGCGCTGCGTGCCCTCGGTGTCGACGTGGTTGACGACGGCGACGACTGGCTGGTGACCCCCGGGCCGCTGCGCGGGGACGTGGACGTCGACACCGGGCTGGCGGGAACGGTGCTGCGGTTCCTGCCCGGTGCCGCTGCCCTCGCGAACGGCGACGTCCGCTTCGACGGCGACGCCAGGATGCGCGAGCGGCCGGTGCGGCCGGTGGTCGAGGGGCTGCGCGCGCTGGGCGTGGAGATCGACGACGGAGGGCGCGGCGGGCTGCCGTTCACCGTGCGGGGGCGGGGCAGCGTGCCCGGCGGCGAGGTGACCATCGACGCCTCTGCGTCCAGTCAGTTCGTGTCTGGGCTGCTCCTGGCCGGCGCGCGCTACGACGGCGGCGTGACGGTGCGCCACGAAGGCCCGCCGGTGCCCAGCCAGCCGCACGTCGACATGACCGTCGAGGTGCTGCGGCGTTACGGCGTCGCGGTGCACGACGACGTCCCTGACCGATGGACCGTCGAGCCCGGGGCGGTGCGTGCCGTCGACGTCGAGGTCGAGCCCGACCTGTCGACCGCCGCACCCTTCCTGGCGGCGGCCCTGGTGACTGGCGGGACCGTCCGGGTTCCGGGCTGGCCGCTCCGGACGACGCAGGCCGGTGATGCGCTGCGCGACGTGCTGGCCGCGATGGCAGCCACGGTGGTCCGCGACGACGACGGCCTCACGGTCACCGGCGGGGCGGGCATCGCGGGCGTCGACCTCGACCTGCACGACGTCGGCGAGCTGACGCCGGTGGTCACGGCCCTCGCCGCCCTGGCCGACTCCCCCTCCCGGATCCGTGGCGTCGCGCATCTCCGCGGCCACGAGACCGACCGATTGGCGGCGCTCGCGACCGAGCTCGGCCGGCTTGGCGGCGACGTCTCTGAGACGGAGGACGGGCTGGCGATCCGCCCAGTGCCGCTGCACGGCGGCTTGTTCCGTACGTACGACGACCACCGGATGGCGATGGCGGGCGCCGTCGTCGGCCTGGCGGTCGACGGCGTGGTCGTCGAGAACGTGGCGACGACCGCGAAGACGCTGCCGAACTTCCCCGAGCGCTGGCTCGCGTTGTTGGCTGGCGCGCAACCCGGGCGTCCGGACGCCCCCGAGGAGGCCGCTCGGTGACCCGCCGGCCGGCGAGCCACTACGACGAGAGCGACGTGCGGGTTCGACCCTCACGGCGAGGAACACGGCCCCGTACCAAGGAGCGCCCCAGGCACGAGGACGCCGAGCTCGGCTTTGTCGTAGGGGTCGACCGCGGCCGCTACACCACGCTCGTCGGCTCGGGCCTGGACGAACGCACGGTCGTTGCCATGAAGGCCCGGGAGCTGGGGCGCAAGGGCATCGTCGTGGGCGACGAGGTGGCCCTGGTGGGCGAGACCTCCGGCAGCAACGACGCGCTCGCCCGGATCGTGCGGGTCGAGGACCGCCGGACGGTGCTGCGCCGGACCGCCGACGACACCGACCCTTACGAGCGGGTCGTCGTCGCAAACGCCGACCAACTGGCGGTCGTGACCGCGCTCGCCGACCCCGAGCCGCGGCCGCGGATGGTGGACCGGTGCCTGGTCGCGGCGTACGACGCCGGGCTGAAGCCACTGCTCATCCTGACCAAGGCCGACCTGGCCGACCCGGCGCCGTTCCTCGGCAGCTACGCGCCGCTGGACGTCCCGTACGTCGTCACGCACCTGCGCCCGGACGGGTCCGTCGTCGGGCTTGACGCCGTCCGCCAGCGCTTGGAGTCGCGACGCAGCGTGCTCGTCGGGCACTCCGGCGTCGGCAAGTCCACGCTCGTCAACGCGTTGGTGCCGGGGGCCGGGCGCTCCATCGGCTCGGTCAACGAGGTCACCGGCCGGGGCCGCCACACGTCGACGTCGGCCGTGGCGCTACGGCTGCCGCACCGCGCCGGCTGGGTCATCGATACCCCCGGCGTGCGCTCGTTCGGCCTCGCACACATCGACCTGGCCCGGATCATCAACGCCTTCCCGGACCTCGAGCCCGGCACCGAGGAGTGCCCTCGCGGGTGTACCCACGACGAGCCGGACTGCGCGCTCGATGCCTGGGTCCAGGCGGGACACGCCGGTCCGGCCGGCCGATCCCGGCTGGACTCCCTGCGCCGCGTGCTGCGCGCGCGATCCGGCTCGGCCGATTAGCCGCTAGGCCGACCACCCCCCGCCCGAGCAGCCCCCGCCCGAGCAGCCCCGCCCGAGCAGCCCCGCCCGAGCAGCCCCGCCCGAGCAGCCGCAGCCCGACCCGCTCAGCCGCCCGCGGTCGTGTTCGCGACGACGTCCTTCCACACCGCGATCGCGCCGGACTCGCCGACGCGGACGACCCAGACCACGGTGGCGAGCGCCACCACGGCCGACAGCACACCGGTCCCCAGCCGGGCGGCCCCGCCTCGCGCGTGGAGCAGGGCGACCAGGACGGACGACACGAGCAGTGCCAGCGCGAACCAGATCATGTTGCTCCCGATGGCGGCGTGGTCGGCGACCAGCCCACTTGCACCGATCCTGGCCGCTAGCCGCTGCCCGGCCTGGGCGGTCAGCCAGACCATGGCGACCATGACCGCGTTCAGGCCGACCACGGGCCAGGCGGCCAGTGTCCTGACGCGGGGCCAGAAGGCAACCGCGACCGTGACCACGCACGCCAGGGGTACCAGCACGACGGTCGCGTGCAGCAGCAGGACGTGAGTGGGCAAACCACGGAAGGTGTCGAGCACGAGGGCCTCCGGCGCTTGTCCAACGGGAGAAGATCGCACCACCGTAGGCTGGGAACAACCTGGACGTTGTGAGAACGATAGGTTGCACAGGTGCCGACCTACGACGACGACCTTCGCCTCGCGCACGTCATCGCCGACCAGGTTGACGGGCTCACGCTGGACCGCTTCCGGGCCGCCGACCTGCGGGTCAACACCAAGCCAGACCTGACGCCGGTTACCGACGCCGACCTGGCGGCGGAGGAGCTCGTGCGGTCGCAGCTCAAGCGGACCCGGCCCCGCGACGCCGTCGTGGGCGAGGAGCTGGCGACGACCGGGCACGGCCCGCGGCGCTGGGTGGTCGACCCGATCGACGGCACGAAGAACTTCGTCCGCGGCGTCCCCGTGTGGGCGACGCTCATCGCGCTCGTGGACGGCGACCAGCCCGTACTGGGCGTGGTGTCGGCGCCTGCGCTGCAGCGGCGCTGGTGGGCCGCAACGGGGTCGGGAGCGTTCACCGGCCGCAGCCTGTCGTCCGCGCGGCGGCTGGCCGTGTCCGGCGTCGCCCGGCTGCAGGACGCGTCGCTGTCCTACTCCAGCCTCGACGGCTGGGAGCAACAGGACCGGCTGCACGGTTTCCTCGACCTCACCCGACGCTGCTGGCGCACGCGCGCGTACGGCGACTTCTGGTCGTACATGCTTGTCGCCGAGGGCGCCGCCGACGTGGCCTGCGAGCCGGACCTCGCCGTCCACGACATGGCCGCCCTGGTGCCCATCGTCACCGAGGCCGGGGGACGATTCACCTCACTGGACGGCCGTCCCGGCCCCTGGGGGGCAAGCGCGGTGGCTACCAACGGGGCCCTGCACGACGACGTCCTGCGGCTGCTTGGACCGGACCACCCGGCCGGGTGACCACAGCGCCCGACGTCCGTTGTCACATCACTCGAAGCGCGAAAGGGCTGCGATTCACGACCATCCCGCTGTTTCGACGCCTGCGGCAACGACTTCGGGCGGCGGGCGGTGCGGTGGAAGGACGGCTGCTGGGACGATGACGGCGTGCGTGACGTCAGCATCACCGAGGACGGCATCCGGCTCGGCCAGCTGCTGAAGCTCGCCGGGTTGGTCGACACCGGCGCGGATGCCAAGACCGTGCTTGCCGCAGGTGAGGTACGGGTCAACGGTGAGGTGGAGACACGGCGTGGTCGCCAGCTGCGCCGGGGGGACGTCGTCGAGCGTGCGGGCGAGGCCGTCCGGGTCAGCTGAGCCGCTTCCGCTGCGCCAACGGGTACCTGCCAGGTGGCGGCTTTCCGGATGGGGCGCAAGGGCCGTGCGGCGCCAAGGTACCCGGCAGGGCGCCGAGGACGCGGAGGCCGTCGCGGCCGCCCCGGTGGCTCAGCGGCTGGTGCCGGGGGGCTCGGCGTCCGGACGCTCCGGGTCGTCGTCCGGCTCGTCCCGGGCCGGCTCCTCCGGCTCGCCGGTGTAGGGGTGCGCGGCCACGCCGGTCAGGGCCGACGCCGCGTCCTCGGCGGCCTTGTCGGCGCCGGTCTTCGGCGCGTCGTCGTCGGTGCCTTGTGTCATGCCGCCAGCCTGCCGCGCGACGGCCGCTCGGGCATCTCGAGCCACCGGGATGCCGGCCGCCGTCCGCCGCGTTGGTACGGACGTGACCGACCGCCCCATCGACGTCGCTGACCAGCTGCGAGCGTTGCGCCGCGACACCGCCGAGCGCCGGCTGGCCCTGCGCCGGGACTTCGACCGCTTGGTCGAGGCCGCGCAGTCGGTGTCGACCGACGACGAGCACGACCCGGAGGGCGCCACGTTGGCGTTCGAGAGGGCTCAGGTCGCCGCCCTGCTGGACCAGGCCGAGCGCCGGCTCGCCGAGCTGGACGCCGCCGTGGCTCGACTGGACGCCGACGAGTACGGGATCTGCGCGTCCTGCGGCGGCTCCATCGCGGCCCAGCGGCTGCTGGTGCGTCCCGCCGCGACGCGCTGCATAACCTGCGCGCGCTGACGCACGCAGGCCCCTGACACACCGCGGGCGCGCTGACGCACGGCAGGCGCGCTGAAGCTCGGCGGCTGCGCCGAGGTGGCGGCGTGCGCCGTCACAACGGGTCGAGGATCCGGTGCAGGAACCGCTGCGTGCGCTCCTCCCGGGGTGCGCCGAGGACCTGGGCCGGTGCGCCGCACTCGGCCACCACGCCACCGTCCAGGAAGACGACCTGGTCGGCGACCTGCCGGGCGAACCGCATCTCGTGCGTGACGACGACCATGGTCCAGCCGTCGGCTGCGAGGTCTTTCATCACGCCGAGGACCTCCCCGACCAGCTCGGGATCGAGCGCCGACGTCGGCTCGTCGAACAGCATCAGCCGTGGCCGGATGGCCAGCGCCCGCGCGATGCCGACCCGCTGCTGCTGGCCGCCGGAGAGCTGGTACGGGTACTGCTCAGCTTTCTCGGCCAGGCCCACCCGCTGCAGCAGGCCGATCGCCTCCTGGCGTACCTCCTCCCGCGGCCGGCGCTGCACGACGACCGGTCCCTCCATCACGTTCCCGAGTACGGTGAGGTGCGGGAACAAGTTGTGGCCTTGGAAGACCATGCCGCTCTGGGCGCGCAGCCGCATGCGCGCGCCGCGGTCGACCGGCCGGGAGAAGTCCACGGTGACATCACCGATCCGCACCGTCCCTGCGTCCGGCACCTCCAGGGCGTTCAGCGAGCGCAGCACGGTTGTCTTGCCCGATCCGGACGGCCCGATGAGCACCGTAACCGAGCCCTCGGGGACTGCCAGATCAACCCCGCGCAGTACATGGTTGTCGCCGAACGACTTCTTCAGCCCCTCGACGCTCAGCAGGTCCACCGGCCCTCCCTTGTCGGCGCGGGTCATACGGCGACGTACCGGTCGAGACGCGTCTCCAGGCGCGACTGAGTGAACGACAGCGCCAGGCAGATCACCCAGTAGTACACGGCCGCGAGGCTGTACAGGGCGAAGAACTGGTACGTCGGGGCCGCCGCCTCCTGAGCCTTTCGGAGCAGCTCGGTCACCTGGATGGTCGAGGCGAGGGACGTGTCCTTGACGAGCGCGATCAGCGTGTTCGACAGCGGCGGCACGGCCACCCGGCTTGCCTGCGGCAGCACGATCCGGCGCAACGTCGTCGCGTCGTTCATGCCCACCGTGGCCGCCGCCTCCCACTGCCCGCGGGGTACGGCAAGGATTGCCGCCCGAACGATCTCGGACGCGTAACCGCCGACGTTCAGCGTGAAGGCGATGACGGCGCTCGGGAAGGAGTTGATGGTCAGGCCGAGCGACGGCAGCCCGTAGTAGATGATGAACAGCTGCAGCAGCAGCGGCGTGCCACGGATCACGGACACGTACGCGCGGGCCGCGGCCTGGAGCGGCGCAACGGGCGAAAGCCGCATCAGCGCGATGACCAACGCCAGCACCAGCCCCAGGACGAAGCTGATCACCGTCAGCGGGATGGTTCCTTGGAGCGTCCCCTCGAGCAGCGGGCGCAGCGAGTCGCGGAGCAGCTGAAGGGTCGCCTGGTCGAGCACCGTCAGCTCGCCGCGGGCTTGGAGACGTCCTCGGCGAACCACTTCTGGGAGATCTTGGCCAGCGTGCCATCGGCGCGCAGCTGGGCGAGCGCCTTGTCGAACTGGGGCGGCAGTTCGCTGTCATTACGGAAGGCGAAGGCCTGCTCGGTCCGGTCCCCGGTCTTCGCCGCGATCTTGATCCCCTTGTCGCCGGTCGTCTTCAGGTAGTCCAGCACGGCGAGGTTGTCGTTGATGGTGATGTCGACCCGCTTCTGCTTCAGCAGCGCGACGGCCTGGGTGAAGCCCTCCACCGCTTCGACCTTCGCTCCGGCCTCGCGCGCCGTCGCCGCGAAGTTGCTGGTTGTCGACTGCGCCGACGTCTTCCCTTGGACGTCGGCGATCGAGTTGACCGACGTGTCGTCCGCCCGGGTGACGACGACGCCCTCGGAGACGGTGTACGGCTCGGAGAACGCGTACTTCGCCTGGCGCTCCGGGTTCACCGAGATCTGGTTCGCCACGACGTCGTAGCGGCTGGCATCCAGTCCCGCGAAGATGGCGTCGAATGTGCTCTCGGAGAACTGGACCGAGCGGCCGAGCTTGGCGGCCACCGCCGTGACCACCTCGACGTCGTAGCCGGTGAGCTTGTTGGTCTTCGGGTCGTGGAAGGTGAACGGCTTGTAGGTGCCCTCCGTGCCCACTTTGAGGGTCTGGCCGGACCCGCCACCGGACGACCCGCCACTCGACGTCCCGGTCGACGAGCCGCCACCGCAGGCGGCGAGCGCGGCCATCGCCAGTGCGGCGATAACGGCGTAGGTCTTGCGGAGCATTCCGGTCTCCCGATGTCAGTGGGGTCTGGCGTCCCGGTCCTACCCAGCCGGTGCCGTGCCCAACCCGGACCGGTCGACCGAGGTCAGCGCGTACGGCGGACGGACGTCAGCGCAAGCGGCGAACCGAGGTCAGCGCGAGCGGCGGGCCACCGCCGACGCGACCACCGCCGCCGCCCCCGCCGCCACGGCCCCCAGAACTCCGTGGTGCTGGGACGCCCACAGCTGCGCGCTGCGGTCGGTCGACTGGTCGTCGAAGATGCCGTGCGCCCCGAAGTCGCGGCCCCCTTCGCCGTCGGCCGGCTCCCAGAGGTTGGCCGGCTGGTCCGGGTCGCGGGGGTGGTCCGCCTGCTGCGAGGAGTACCCCGTCCGGGCGAGGTACCGGTCCAGCAGCCCGGGGACGACGGCGTTCGCGGCGATGGTCCCCATGGTGGAGCCACCGACCCAGTACTCGCGCCGGTTCGGATGGTCGGCGGCGTAGAGGATGCCTCGAGCCGCCACCTCCGGCTGGTAGATCGGCGGCACCGGCTGCGCCTGCTTCGGCAGCCGCGACAGCACCCAGCTGAACTGGGGCGTGTTGACGGCCGGCAGCTGCACCATCGTGACCCGGACGCCGCTGCACTCGTGCAGCAGCTCGCAGCGCAGGGACTCCGTGAACCCCTGGATGGCGTGCTTGGCGCCGCAGTAGGCGCTCTGCAACGGGATGCCGCGGTAGGCCAGCGAGGACCCGATCTGCACGATGACGCCGCGGTCGCGCGGGCGCATCCGTCGCAGTGCGGCCATGGTCCCGTGCACGAACCCGAGGTAGGTCACCTCGGTGACCCGCCGGAACTCCGCGGCCGAGATCTCCTCGAAGCGGGCGAACACCGACGTGAACGCGGCGTTGACCCAGACGTCGATGGGTCCGAGGTCGGTCTCGACCCGCTCGGCGGCGGCCTCCACCGAGTCGGCGTCGGCGACGTCGACCGGAAGCACGAGCGGCGTCCCTCCGGCGCGGCGCACGTCCTCGGCCGCTGCCTCCAGCCCGGTGCGGCCGCGGGCGATCAGCGCGACCTGCGCGCCCCGAGCGGCGAAGGCGCGTGCCGTCGCGCGGCCGATGCCGCCGCTGGCTCCGGTGACGACGACGACCTGGGGACCTGGTGGGGTGCGGCTCATGGGTCCATAACCTCGCACCGCGAGTGCCGTCCCACCACTCCGCCGTCCCACCACTCCGCCGCTCACCGGCGTCCCCCACTTGAACCGGCATGCTCCGTGGCGCCCGCCCGAACAGCTCCCGTCAGCGGCCCCGGTGGAGCATCGCGGCTCTGGTGCAGCAGGTGGGCCCGGGAAAGGCACAGGAAAGGGGGTGAACCCGAGAGCCGTCGCCGCCGTACTCCCCGCTGCAAGGACCGATCGCGCGCGCCCGCGCGCACCCGAGCAGAGGAATGCCCATGCGAGGTCCCAGAGCTCTTGCCTTGACCATGGTCGCGGTCGCCGCCCTCGTCGCGCCGACCGCGCCGTCGGTCGCCGCTGCGGCGCCCCAACCGCTGGACGACCCGATCCCCCAGGCCATCCCCGACAGCGGCATCCGGGTGGGGCTGCGGCCGGTCGCCACCGGGATGGTGTCGCCCACCGGCGGCACCGCACCCCGCGGGGACCACAAGCACCTGTACGTGACCGACCAGATCGGCAGGATCTGGGGCGTCGACCTGCGTGGCCGGTCCTCGAAGTGGCTGGTCGCCGACCTCACTAGCCTGATGGTGTCCGACCTCGGCAAGGTCGTCCGGGTGCCGTACGACGAGCGCGGGCTGCTCGGCCTGGCCTTCGACCCCGGCTTCCGGCACAACGGCTTCCTGTACACCTTCACCAACGAGGACCCGACCGCGCCCGCGGACTTCACCACCCAGCCGGGCGTCCGGCCGGGCGGCGGCCAGGCCGTCATCACCCGCTGGACGGTCCGCAACCGCTGGGCCAAGCACCTGACGGTGAACCCGGCGTCCCGGCGGGTGCTGATGCGGATCGACAAGCCGCAGTTCAACCACAACGGCGGCGAGCTCGCGTTCGGGCGCGACCGGATGCTGTACATCTCGGTGGGCGACGGCGGCGCCGCGGACGACGAGGGTCCGGGGCACGTTCCCGGGGGCAACGCGCAGAGCCTCGCCCCGCGCAACGTGCTCGGCAAGATCCTTCGGATCGACCCGCACGGCCGGAACTCGGCGAACGGCCGATACGGCATCCCGCGCAGCAACCCGTTCGTGGGACGTCAGGGAGCCGACGAGATCTGGGCGCTCGGGTTCCGCAACCCCTACCGGTTCTCCTTCGACCGCCGCACCGGCGCGCTGATCGTCGGTGACGTGGGACAGAACGACATCGAAGAGGTCGACCTGGTGCGTCGCGGCCGCAACTACGGCTGGCCGGTCAAGGAGGGCACCTTCATCTTCCGGGGCCTGGGTGTCGACAACCCTGGGCGCGTATTCGCCCGCTCGCCGGGACGGCCCGCGGGCCTGGTCGACCCCGTGCTGGAGTACGACCACACCGCGCCCGGCGGCGTGCGGTGCGGCAGCCCCGGTGCCACGGCGGCCAACTGCAACGGCATCGCGGTCGTCGGCGGCTACCTCTACCGCGGCCGGGACGTCCGGGCGCTGCGCGGTCACTACGTCTTCGGTGACTACTCGCGCGGCTTCGCCCAGCCGCTGGGTCGGCTGTTCGTCAACGACGGTCGCCGGGTGGAGTCGATGAACGACCCCGGCATCGCCGTCAACGGCTTCGTCCAGGACCGCAAGGGCGAGCTGTACGTGCTCGGCAACACCACCGGTCTACTGACCGGCAACACGGGGCAGGTCCTGCGGATCACGCGGGCCCGCTAGTCCTCCCCCGGCGAGGGGTGCCCGGCTCCGGGCACCCCTCGCTGCATGCCCGGGCGGCTGATCATTGTCTACCGACGGCGGGCCGGGATACGTTCGCCGCGGGCGTGCACGCGGCCGCGTGCGGGCCGATCCGCGTGGAGGTCCGCCGATGAAGAAGGTTCTCAACGACCCGCAGGACGTCGTTGCCGAGGCGCTGCTGGGCATCGAGGCCGCGCACCCGCAGCTGCGGGTCGACCACCCGCACCGGGTCGTCTACCGCGCCGACGCGCCTCGGCGGGGCAAGGTCGGTCTGGTCAGCGGCGGCGGGTCCGGGCACGAGCCGCTGCACGGCGGCTTCGTCGGCCTCGGCATGCTCGACGCCGCGTGCGCCGGTGAGGTCTTCACCTCCCCGACCCCCGACCAGGTCCAGACCGCCACCGCCCTGGTCGACGGCGGGGCCGGCATCCTGCACGTGGTGAAGAACTACACCGGCGACGTCATGAACTTCGAGATGGCCGCCGAGCTGGCCGCCGCCGAGAGCGGAACCGAGGTCCGAGCGGTCGTCGTGGACGACGACGTCGCGGTGCGCGACAGCACCTGGACCGCCGGACGCCGCGGTGTCGGCGCCACCGTCCTGCTGGAGAAGATCGCCGGTGCGGCCGCCGAGGCGGGCCGTTCGCTGGACGAGGTGGAGCGCATCGCCCGCGCGGTGAACGACAACGCCCGCAGCATGGGGCTGGCCCTGACCTCGTGCACGGTCCCTTCCGTGGGCCACCCGACGTTCGACCTGCCGGACGACGCCATGGAGCTGGGCGTCGGCATCCACGGCGAGCCTGGCCGCGAGCGCGTGCCGCTCGCGCCGGCACGGGACATCGCCCGGATGCTGCTCGACCCGGTCCTGGAGGACCTGCCGTTCGAGTCCGGCACGCCGGTCCTGGCCTTCGTCAACGGGCTGGGCGCGACCCCCCTGCTCGAGCTGTACCTGCTGTACCACGAGGTCGCCCGCATCCTGGACGGGCGCGGCATCCCGGTGGCCCGCTCGCTGGTGGGGCCGTACATAACCTCCCTGGACATGGCCGGGGCCTCGGTGACGCTGCTCCGCCTGGACGACGAGCTGCTGGGCCTGTGGGACGCACCCGTCGCCACGCCGGGTCTGCGCTGGGGTGCGTGACGTGCCGGACGCGATCACGACCGCCGACCTGGTGGCCTGGCTGCGCGAGTTCGCCCGCGCGGTGCACGAGGAGCGCGACCACCTCACCGAGCTCGACTCGGCGATCGGCGACGCCGACCACGGCACGAACATGGACCGCGGCCTGACCGCCGCCGTCGCGGCCCTGGACGAGGCGGCGCCGGCGACGGCCGGTGCCCTGCTGAAGAAGGTCGGCACCACGCTCGTGTCGACGGTCGGCGGTGCCAGCGGACCGCTCTACGGCACGCTGTTCCTGCGCATGGGCGTGGCGCTGGGCGAGAACGACGCCGTCCCGCCGGAGCAGCTGGCGGCCGCGCTGCGGGCGGGCCTGGACGGCGTCGCGGCGCGCGGGAGGGCCGAGCTCGGCGACAAGACCATGCTGGACGCGCTCGCGCCGGCGGTGGACGCGATGGACACCGCGCTCGCCGACGGCGCCGCGCTGCCCCAGGCGCTGGCTTCGGCCCGAGACGCGGCCGAGCGCGGCCGGGACGCCACGACACCATTGCAGGCCCGCAAGGGTCGGGCGAGCTACCTCGGCGAGCGCAGCGTCGGCCACCAGGACCCCGGCGCCACGAGCGTCGCGATGCTCGTCGCCGCCGCCGTCACCGCGCTGGGATGACGCCCCCGTCGCTCGACCCGCTGGTCGGGCTGGTGGTGGTGTCGCACAGCCGTCCGCTGGCGCAGGCGGCCGTCGAGCTGGCCGGGCAGATGGTGCACGGCGAGGGGCCGCGCATCGCTGTGGCCGCGGGCCTGGACGCCGGCACGCTCGGCACCGATGCCATGGCGATCAAGGACGCGATCGAGCAGGTCGACGGGCCGGCCGGCGTCGTGGTGCTGATGGACCTGGGCAGCGCGGTTCTCAGCGCCGAGCTCGCGCTCGACCTCGCCGAGGACGCGGGTCTGCGTGACCGGGTCACCCTGTCACCCGCGCCGCTCGTCGAGGGGCTGGTGGCGGCCGTGGTGAGCGCCGCCGGCGGTGCGTCCGCCCCGGACGTCGCCGCCGAGGCGGTAGCCGGGCTGGCGGCCAAGCGGGCACAGCTCGGGCAGCCTCCCGCCGGGGCACCGCTGGGCGACTCGGCCCTCGCGGACGCCGCTCCCACGGCACCGCTGGACGACTCCGCCCTCCCGGCCGGGTCGTCGTCCGCGCAGATCCAGGTCACGACCGAGCACGGACTGCACGCCCGACCGGTCGCCCGGCTGGTCGGCGAGCTCCGCGGCCTGGATGCCCGGGTCACCCTGACCAACCTGGACACCGGTGCCGGCCCGGCCGCGGGCACCAGCCCGACCCAGATCGCGCTGCTGGGAGCACTGCGGGGTCACCGGCTCGACGTCGCCGCGGCCGGGCCGGACGCCGACGAGGCGGTGCGGCGGCTCGTCGCACTCGCGGCGCGCGACTTCGACGAGACGCCGGGCGGTCCGCCCCCCGCCCCACCCTCTGGCGCTGACGCGGATACTCGCGGTCAGAACGGGTCCAGGAAGGCGGGCGGGGACGACGCGCACCTGCGGGGAGTGGGGGCGTCACCGGGTGTGGTGGTCGGCCCCGTGCGGCACCTGCGCGCACCCGCCCCGGACCCCGCGGGCGCGCCGACGTCCGGG
>DATFPQ010000082.1:0-5692 GCA_035264765.1 Actinomycetales bacterium
CCCGCCCCCCAGCCGGCTGCCGACGCGGTGGAGCCGTCGAGTCGCCGACGGGCCTCACACCGCCGGGCCGCGCCGGCGACCGCGGCTCCGGAGGCGCTCGTCGCGCTCGGCCTGTCCCCGGACAGCCCCGTCCACGCGGCGTCCGCGGACCCGCGGACCGTGCTGTTGGACCTGCTGTCCGACGTGGCCGTGTCGGCGCCCACCGACCTGCGGGGCACGGCGGTGCTGGTGGGGCCGGTCGGTCCGGCCCGGGCCGTGGCCCGGCGGCTGCTCGCCGAGACCGGCCTGCCCCGCCAGTGCCTGCTCGTGGTGGACCTGGACGACGACGAGCTCGTCGTAGCCGACCTGCTGGTGGCGGCCGCGGAGCGCTGCGGTCGCCACGGCGCCGCCGTCGTGGTGCTCGGCGCCGGCTCCACCCGACAGGAGGGTCGGGCCGCGGGCCGGCTCGCCGCACTGCTCGGCTCCGGACCGCTCACCGCCGTGGTCGACGCCACGCGGGACGCCGACGCCACCCGCGACTGGCTCGAGACCCTGGCCGGCGCCGGGCGCCGCATCGACGACCTGGCGGCCTTCGACGTGTCGGGCACGACCGTGCCACTGCGGCTGCTCGAGCTCGGACACCCGGTGTCCTGGCTGGACGCCGTCCCCGCCACGCTGGGCACCTGGGCCGCGCCCTGCCTGGAGCGCCTGCGGGCCTAGCAGCCGGTTCGGCACCTATGCTGGAGCGGTGCTGGTACTGACGCGCCGGATCGGGCAGAGCCTCGTCATCGGGGACGACATCGTCCTGCGCGTCCTGGAGGTCAAGGGCGACGTCGTGCGCCTCGGCGTGGACGCGCCCCGCGAGGTGAAGGTGCACCGCCAGGAGGTGCACGACGCCGTCAGCGCCGCCAACCGGGCCGCGACGGCGAGCAGCGACGAGGCCGTGGCCGCGCTCCGGCAGGCCGTCGAGGGACGCCGCGGCAGCGGGCCGACAATCGGCGGATAACCGACAGCGGGCGGATCGGGGGGCCCGAGGACCGCGCCACCCGCTCAAGAACCGCCCCTCGGATGCCGATAGTTCCGGTGTGACGTCGACGACCGAGTCCCGCGGACTGCTCACCCGGCCCCGCCAGGCATCCCCCACGGCTCTGGCCCGCCAGCCCATCGTTGACCGCCACGGCAGGGCGTACGGCTACGAGCTGCTGTTCCGTGGCCCCGGCCCGGCCGGCGCGAACCACGACGGCGACCGTGCGACCGCGGGTGTGCTCGTCGGCGCGGCCTGCGACATCGGCTGGTCCACGCTCGGCGGCGGTCGCCCGCTCTTCGTCAACGTGGGTACCGGCATGCTCCACGACCGCGTGCTCGAGCTGGCACCCCCGCAGGCCACCGTGCTCGAGGTCCTCGAGGAGGTCGAGGTGGACGAGGCCACGGTCGCCCGCGTCGCCGCGCTCCGCGCCCTCGGCTACGACATCGCGCTGGACGACTTCGTGGAGGGCTCCTCGGCCGAGCGGCTGGTGCCCATCGCCCGGTTCGTGAAGATCGACGTCCTCGCGACGCCCGCCGAGCGGTACGAGCCGCTGGTGGCCCGGCTGCACGCCGGGGGAGCCGTCGTCGTCGCCGAGAAGGTCGAGGACGCCGCGACGTTCCAGCGGTGCGTGGACGCCGGCTTCGACCTGTTCCAGGGCTACTGGTTCGCCCGGCCGGCCGAGCAGCAGTCCATGGACCTGTCACCCCACCGGGTGGTCTGCCTGCAGCTCATCGCGCTGCTGGCCCAGGACGAGCCGGACCTGCGCGAGATCGAGTCCCTCGTCACGGCGGACGCCGCGCTCGTCGTCCGGACGCTGCGGATGGCCAACAGCGCCGCGGTCGGCGCCGGACGCGAGATCAGCTCGGTCCGCCAGGCCGTGGTGATGGTGGGGCCCAAGGCGCTGTCCGGCTGGGTCGCCCTCATGCTCATGGCCCACGCCCCCGGCGAGAACCCGCTCACCGCCGCGGAGGTCCTGGTGCGGGCTCGAGCCTGCGAGATCGTCGCCAGCGGCCGGCACCGGGCCGCCGCGGGCGCGGCCTTCCTCGCCGGCCTGGTGTCCAGCCTCGTTGACCTCGGCGGCGTGCTCGCCGACGAGCTGCTGGACGCGATCGGCGCCTCGGACGAGATCCGCCACGCCGTGCTCACCCGCAGCGGTCCGCTGGGCGACATCATCACCGAGGTGTTCGCGCACGTCGCCGGCGAGGACGAGGACGCGGACATCAGCGTCCAGCTCGCGCACCTGGCGGCGCTCGCTTGGTTCGGACAGCTGCGCCAGCTGGTCTGAGCAGTGGGACGCCGGACCGGCGTCCCACCGGCTGGCCCGGACTGTGGTCGGCTCGCGCCGGATCGACGTCATCGTGGCAACGAGCATCGCGGAGACGACGCTCGTTGCCACGATCCGGCGCGTACCGCGTGGGAGGCCTTCGGCCCGCCGGGTAACCGGTGGCGCCGCGAGGGTCGTCGAGGTCAGGCTCGACCCCGTGGCGGGCGAGCAGTTCGACGAGTGGATCGCTGAACGGTACGAGCGCCTGTGGCCGGAGCTGTTCGACCCCGCGGTGGTCGACCCGGCGGTGAGCTTCCTGGCCGCGCTGGCCGACGGCGGGCCGGCTCTGGAGCTGGGGATCGGCACTGGCCGCATCGCGCTGCCGCTGAGCCGTCGGGGCATTCCCGTGCACGGCATCGAGGCGTCGCAGGCGATGGTGAACCGCCTGCGGGCTCAGCCGGGCGGAGAAGGCATCGGCGTGACGATCGGCGACTTCGCCGCTGCGACCGTGAGCGGGCAGTTTCCCCTGGCCTACCTGGTGCGGAACACGATCACGAACCTCACCGCTCAGGCCGAGCAGGTGCAGTGCTTCCGCAACGTGGCCGCGCACCTCGTGCCGGGCGGCTGCTTCGTCGTCGAGAACTACGTCCCCGAGCTGCGCCGGCTGCCGCCCGGCGAGACGGTCCATGTCTTCACCGCGACCCCGGACCACCTGGGCTTCGAGGAGTACGACGTCGGATCACAGATCGCGTACTCGCACCACTATTGGGACATCGACGGCCGGCTCAAGACCTTCTCGAGTCCGCACCGGTACGTGTGGCCGTCCGAGCTCGACCTGATGGCACACCTCGCCGGGATGAGCCTGCGCGAGCGGTGGAGCGGGTGGACCCGCGAGCCGTTCACCGGCGAGAGCCGCAGCCACGTGTCGGTCTGGTGCACGCCGAGCGCCGACCGAGACGCCGAGTGACCGCGGCGGGGTCAGAAGCGAAACGGCCGGGGCGGCGCGGCGAGCGTCGCGCGGGGGCACTCGGCGAGGGTCAGCCCACCGAAGCCGAGTGCGGCGTCGGTGAGGGACGACACCGTCCAGCCGTGGTCGACCCCGAACCGGGTGACGGTCACCCGGTAGATGGTGATCTCGTACTTCGTGGGCGTGCCGTAGGCGACCTGGATGGTCCCGATCAGCTCGGCGCCCGCGGGGTTGTCGTAGCCGTGCCACGGCCGGTCGTACAGGCTCCACAGCTGCGGCTCGGATTGCCACACGCCACCGTTCTCGACGTCGCGCAGCGCCAGCTCGACCAGGACCGCGCGGGCGGCCTCCTCCGGCACGATGGCGGCCGGCCGGATGACCTCGGAGACCACGCCCTCGTCGTATGCCTCTGCCATCAGCAGCTCGCGCTGGTCCATGCCCGCTCCTCGTCGCGCTCGGGTGCTGGTGCACCGGTTCACCCGGCTCATCGGCCAAGGGCGTGCGCTTGCTGAGGCCTCGGGACGGATTCCGCCGAAGGAGTGGTGCGTGACGCCGGGGTGCTCGGTAGCGGCGATGACGGGGTGGCGGGCTGGTGCGGGCGGTCGCGGTGCGGCACACTGTCGCTACCCGCTGGAGTCGTCGCGCCGATGGCGCTCGACCACCCGGGGCGCCGAGGTCGTTGGGGAAGACGTCCCTCGGAGCCACAGGAGGTCGGCGATGTCTTCAGCGACGACGCGCGGTGTCGTCTTCGTGCACTCCGCGCCGCCCGCGCTGTGCCCCCACGTGGAGTGGGCCGCCGGCGCGGTTCTTGGCGTGCGCCTGCACCTGGACTGGACCGGCCAGCCGGCCGAGCCCGGCAGCCTGCGCACGGAGCTGTCCTGGCAGGGACCGGCGGGCACCGGCGCCCGCCTGGCCTCCGCGCTGCGGGGATGGGACCGGCTGCGTTACGAGGTCACCGAGGAGCCGAGCGCCGGCGCGGACGGTGCCCGCTGGAGCCACACGCCCGCGCTCGGCGTGCACCACGCGGTGGTCGGCGTCCACGGCGACGTGCTGCTGCACGAGGACCGCGTGCGGGCGGCGGTGGCGGCGTCCGGCGGGGACGGGCGGGCGCTGACCGAGGAGCTCGACCGGGTGCTCGGCCGGGCCTGGGACGCCGAGCTGGAGCCGTTCCGGTACGCCGGCGACGGCGCTCCCGTCCGCTGGCTGCACCGGGTGGGCTGATCGACGACGGGCCTGGCGGTACGCCGCGAGGCACGCCACCACCCCGAACGAGGAAACGGCGCACGCGTCAGCGTGCGCCGTTTCCTCGTTGCGAGGCGTGGGGGGAACTACAGGTCAGCCCAGGTGCGCGGCGGGCTCCCCGTCGGTGGCCAGGTCCTCGTGCCGGATGTTCAACCCGACGAGCACGATGACGGCGCCGAGGAGCACCAACACGGCGCCCACCAGGAACGCCTGGGTGTACCCGTGAGTCTGCGTCTGCAGCGCCACCTGCTGCCTCAGCGCGGCCAGCTGCTCCGGGGTGGCGCCGGCCGACGAGCCGGCCGCCGCGGCCTTGGCCTGCAGGGCCGCACCGAGCTCGGCACCGCGGTCCTTCGCCGCGGCGACGGCGACGGTGCTCAGCGTGGCCAGCCCGAGGGAGCCGCCCACCTGCTGCATGGTGTTGAGCACCGCCGAGCCCACGCCGGAGTCCTCCCGGGCGATGCCGCTCACCGCCGTCAGCGTCAGCGGCACGAAGGTCAGGCCCATGCCGACCGACAGCAGCAGGATCCACGGCAGCAGCCCGGTCAGGTACGAGGAGCCCACCTCGAGCTGGGCCATGCCGAGCATGCCCCCAGCCGCGGCCACGCCGCCGACGCCGGCGATCCAGCGCGGGTCCACGCGGGACACGAGCGCCGAGGCGATCTGAGCGGCGGCGACGATGCCGACGCTGAACGGCAGGAACGCGAAGCCGGCGCGCAGCGAGCTGTAGCCGAGCACCTGCTGGATGTACAGGCCGAGGAAGTAGAACATCGCGAACATGCCGGCCCCGACGATGAGCATGACGACGTAGCTGACCGCGCGGGTGCGGTTGGCCAGAATGCGGAACGGCATCAAGGCGTGCCCAGACCGGGACTCGATCGCCAGGAAGACGGCGAGCAGCACGACGCCGGCGGTGATCGTGGTGATCGTGGTGGTGTTGCCCCACGACGTCGTCGCCGCGTGGGTCAGGCCGTAGACGAGGGACACCAGGCCGCCGGTCGCCGTGATGGCACCCGGGACGTCGAAGCTCCCCTGCTCGCGGGGAGACTCCGCCAGCACGCGCGGGGCGGCGAGCACGACCAGCACGCCGATCGGCACGTTGATGAAGAAGGTCCAGCGCCAGGAGGCCTCGGTCAGGACGCCACCGAGGATCAGCCCGATGGCGGCGCCCGCCCCGGACATCGCGGCGTAGACCGCGAAGGCACGGTTGCGGGCC
>DATFPQ010000083.1:0-3431 GCA_035264765.1 Actinomycetales bacterium
AGAGGCAGCCCGAAGGCGTCCGCTCCAACGCTCATGCGGCCATTGTCCACGTCACGGCAGGAACAGCGAGGATCGGGAGGCCAGGTCGAGCACCGGCCCGGGCAGCACCCCGAGCAGGACGGTCACCAGGGCGCCGATGGCGATGGCCAGCGTGGTGAACATGCTCGGCGCGGCCACCACCGTCGCGTCGCCCGCCGGCTCGGAGAAGTACATCAGCACGATGACCCGCACGTAGAAGAAGGCCGCCACCGCGCTGGACAGGACGCCGACGACCGCCAGCCAGGTGCCACCGTGCCCGATGGCCGCGGAGAACACGGCGAACTTGCCGGTGAACCCCGACGTCAACGGGATGCCGGCGAAGCTGATCAGGAACAGGCTGAACACCGCGGCCACGATCGGGGAGCGGCGGGCCAGGCCGGCCCACTGGGACAGATGAGTGGCCTCCCCGGCGCTGTCACGCACGAGCGTGATCACCGCGAACGCGCCGATCGTGGTGAACCCGTACGCCGCCAGGTAGAACAGCGAGCCGGACAGGCCGGAGCGGTCGAAAGCCAGGACGCCGACCAGGATGAACCCCGCGTGCGCGATCGAGGAGTAGGCCAGCAGCCGCTTGACGTCGGTCTGGGTGATCGCGAGCACCGAGCCGATCACCATCGTGAGGATCGCGACGACCCAGATCAGCGGCTGCCAGTCCCAGCGGGCGCCCTCGATGCCGACGTAGAAGACCCGGAGCATCGCGCCGAAGGCGGCCACCTTGGTGCAGGCCGCCATGAACCCGGTGACCGGCGTCGGCGCGCCCTGGTACACGTCCGGCGTCCAGGAGTGGAACGGGACCGCGGCCACCTTGAACAGCAGCCCGACCGCCACCATCGCGATACCGACGAGCAGCAGCGGGTCGGCGTCGGTGCGGCTTGCGATGGAGGCGGCGATGTCACCGAGGTACAGGGAGCCCGAGAACCCGAACAGCAGCGCGGAGCCGAACAGGAAGAAGGCCGACGAGAAGGAGCCGAGCAGGAAGTACTTCAGGGCCGCCTCCTGCGACAGCAGCCGCCGGCGGCGGGCCAGCCCGCACATGAGGTACAGCGGGAGCGAGAGAACCTCGAGCGCCACGAACATGGTCAGCAGGTCCCCTGCGGCGGGGAACAGCATCATGCCGCCGACCGCGAACAGGGTGAGAGGGAACACCTCGCTCTGCACCCAGCCCGCGCGTGCCGTCGCGGCCTCGTACGCGGAGCCGGGGACGCTGGCCGCCTGGGAGGTGAAGGCGTCGCCCTCGTTGCCCGCGAACCGCTCGGCCATCGTCAGGACGCCGAGCACCGCGAGCAGCAGGATCGTGCCCTGCAGGAACAGCGTCGGGCCGTCCACCACGACCGCCTTGGCGGCCGTGGACGCCTTGCGGTCGTCGGCGGCGAGGACGACGGCCACGAAGCCGCCGAGCAGGCCGAGCAGCGTCACGGCGACCTGCAGGCCGAACCGCAACCGCCGCGGCGCGAACGCCTCCACGAGAACCGAGACCAGGCCGGCCCCGAAGACGACGAGCATCGGCAGCACCAGGTGGTACGACACCGAGGGCGCGCTCAGCTCCCCCACCGTCTGCATCGTCACTTCGAGGCTCCTTCGGCTGCCGGCGTGCCGGCCCGCGGAGCGGGGTCGGTGACGCCGATCTGGGTCATGGTCCGCTGCACGGCCGGGTCGATGACGTCGAGCACCGGCTTCGGGAAGACGCCGAGGGCCAGGATCAGGGCGATCAGCGGCGCCACCACCCAGGCCTCCCGGCCGGTGAGGTCACGGGTACCGGCCGCCGACTCCGGACGCGGGCCGGTCATCATCCGCTGGTACATGAGCAGGATGTAGATGGCCGCCAGGATGATGCCGACCGTCGCCACGACGCCCGCGACCGGATAGCGCGCGAACGTGCCGACCAGGACGAGGAACTCGCTCACGAAGCTCGACAGGCCGGGCAGCGCGAGGCCGGACAGGCCGGCGACCAGGAACGCGCCCGCGACCAGCGGTGTGACCCGCTGCCAACCTCCGTAGTCGGGGATCCGGCTGGACCCGCGCCGGCGGATGAGCATGGCGGCGACCAGGAACAGCGCGGCGGTGGAGAAGCCGTGGTTGACCATGTACAGCGTCGAGCCGGACTGTCCGGGCGAGGTCATGGCGAAGATGCCGAGGACGATGAAGCCGAAGTGCGAGATCGAGGTGTAGGCGATCAGCCGCAGGACGTCCGTCTGCCCGATGGCCAGCAGCGCGCCGTACACGATCGAGACCAGGGCGAGGACGAGCACCACCGGCGTGGCCCACTTGGCGGCGTCGGGGAAGATCGGCAGGCAGAACCGGATCATGCCGAACGTGCCGACCTTGTCCAGGACGCCGACCAGGAGCACCGCGACGGGGGGCGGCGCGGCCGCGGCGGCGTCCGGCAGCCACGTGTGCACCGGGAACATCGGCGCCTTCACCGCGAACGCGAAGAAGAAGCCCAGGAACATCAGCCGCTCGGCGGCCGGGTTCAGGTCCAGCCCGATCAGGTTGGACAGCAGGAAGCCGTCCGACCCGC
Source organism: Actinomycetales bacterium (assembly GCA_035264765.1). GTDB lineage: Bacteria > Actinomycetota > Actinomycetes > Actinomycetales > Angustibacteraceae > DATFPQ01. The sequence continues at coordinate 2,558 of DATFPQ010000083.1, forward strand.
CAGGGCCGTAGAAGTACAGCGCGATGACGGCGACCAGCATGACCAGCCCGCCGGCCAGCGAGTAGAGCAGGAACTTCAGCGCGGCGTACTGCCGCTGTGCCCCGCCGAAGGACCCGATTAGGAAGTAGACCGGGACCAGCATGGCCTCGAAGAACACGTAGAACAGGAACACGTCGGTGGCCGCGAAGACGCCCACCATCATCGTCTCCAGCACCAGCAGCAGCGCGAAGTAGTTCTGCTCGCGGCGTCCCACCTCGGGGACGTCGTGCCAGGCCGCCAGGATGCATACCGGCGTGAGGACGGCGGCCAGGGCGATCAGCACCAGCGCGATGCCGTCGACCCCGACGGCGTAGCTCACGCCGAACTGCGGGATCCACCCATGCGTCTCGGTCAGCTGGAACTGCTGGTCGCTGCCGGAGTCGAACGCCAGCGCCATCGCGATGACCAGCCCGAGGGTGAGCACCGACACCGCGAGGGCGACCGCCTTGGCCGCGGCCGCCATGGTCCGCGGCAGCAGCGCGACGACGACGGCACCGACCAGCGGCACCAGGCCGACCGTCGTCAGCCACGGGAAGTTCTGCATCAGGAGATCACCGCCACGGCTACGAGGAGGGCGACGACGCCTGCCAGCATGCTCAGCGCGTAGGACCGGACGAAGCCGGTCTGCCAGCGGCGCAGCCGTGTCGACGTCCCGCCGATGAACGCGGCGAGCCCGCCGACCGCGCCGTCGACTCCCTCGGCGTCGACGTAGACCAGGGACCGGGTCAGGTGCTGGCCGGGCCGCATCAGCAGCGCCTCGTTCACGTCGTCCTGCAGCAGGTCACGCCGGGCGGCGCGGGTGAGCAACGAGCCGGTCGGCGCCGACACCGGGACG
>DATFPQ010000084.1:0-7338 GCA_035264765.1 Actinomycetales bacterium
CTGTTGAAGGCCGCAGACCAAGGTCACCCATATCATTTCGAGGTTCTCGCGCCTACCCCAGCTCATCACAACCTAACGCGGAACACACCTAGTGGCGTGTCGTTGAGACGTGTTTACGTTTGCGGTGGATCTTGTCGAGGATTTCGTTGGCGGGCTTGGTCCAGATGAACGGGTGCTTGCGGTGGTTCCAGCCGGAGATGAACCACCGGATCTTGATCATGAGCTCGCGGACGGAGCGGAAGGTGCCGCGGCGGATGGCTTGGCGTTCGATGATGCTGAACCAGACCTCGACCAGGTTCAGCCATGACCCGGACGTCGGGGTGAAGTGGACGTGGATCCGCGGGTTCGCGGCCAGCCATTCCCGGACTTCGACGCGCTTGTGCGCGGCGTAGTTGTCCATCACCAGGTGTAGCTCGCGCTCGGGGTAGGCGCGGGCGACCTGGCGCAAGAACCGGAGGAACTCCTGGTGTCTGTGCCGCGGCAGGCAGGTTCCGGTGACGGCGCCGGTGGCAATCTCCAGCGCGGCGAACAGCGTCGTGGTGCCGTTGCGGACGTAGTCGTGGGTGCGCCGCTCGGGCAGCCCGGGCTGCATGGGCAGCATCGGTGCGGTCCGATCCAGCGCCTGGATCTGGGACTTCTCGTCGACGCACAGCACCACCGCGTTCTCCGGCGGGGCCAGGTACAGCCCCACCACGTCGGTGACCTTCGCGGCCAGCTCGGGGTCGGTGGAGAACTTGAAGGTCTGACAGCGCCAGGGTTGCACCCCGTACGCCCTCCAGGCCCGCGCGACCGTGGCGTGGTCGATCTTGAGCCGGTTGGCCAGCAGGCGGGACGACCAGTGCGTCACCCCCAGCCGCTTCGGCGGCGGTGTCAGCGTCGCCTCGATGATCTTGCGGGCGTCGATCGTTCGCGGCCGTCCCGAGCGGGGCGCATCGGTCAGTCCCGCGACCCCGCTGCGTTGGTAACGGCGCCGCCACAGCAGCACCGTCGGCGCCGACACCCCCACCCGACGCGCGATCTCCGCATGGGCAAGCCCGTCAGCTGCCAACAGCACGATCCGAGCCCGCTGCGCCAACCCCGCCCGGATCGCACTGGACCGCACCCACGCGGACAACTCGGCCCGGTCGCCGTCCCGCAGGTCCAAAGCAGCAGCGCGCATCACCCAATCATCTCACCACACCGCTAAGCAACTTAAGCGACGCGCCACTAGTTCGGAGGCGCGGCGTAAATGGCGCAATGGTTTCTCCGACAGCCCACTCGCCATTGCCCCTGCAATGGTCGTCACAAGCGTGTCGATGTTGACCGCCTGGGACGCCGCTGTGATTGGATGGATATCCCATAACGGCTGAACAGGGACAGGACGAACATGGCACAGCGCACGGTCGTTCAGCTTGTTGACGACATCGACGGGACCCAGATCACGGATAACCACGGCGAGACGGTGACGTTCGCCCTGGACGGCACGACCTACCAGATCGACGTGACCAAAGAGCACGCGAAGCAGCTTCGAGAGGCCGTGCAGGTCTATATCGCCAACGGCCGACGGGTCGGCGGCGGCCGCGGCCGTTCGGTCGGCAACGGTCGCTCCGGCGCTCCCCGCTCCGGCAAGCGCGACCCCGAGCAGACCAAGGCGATCAAGGAGTGGGCGCGGGCGAACGGGCACCAGATCAGCGGCCGTGGCCGCATCGCCCAGCGCGTCCTCGACGCGTACGAGGCGGCGCACTGACGTAGCGTTCTCCGGACGGAGCCTCGGACGTCCCCACGCGCCACAGCTAGCCGCGGCCTTCGGGCCTGGGAATGCGGGCGGACGGGACCGACGGATCTCAAGGAGAGGTGCGGATGGACAGTGCCGGGGGCGAGGTGCCCTACGAGGACATGATTCAGGCGGCACCGCTCGCCGTCCTGGTGCACGTGGACGACACGGTGGTCTACGTCAACCGAAGCGCCGAGGAGTTCCTCGGCGTAGGCCCGGGCCAAGGCGTGGGGCTGCGCCTCCCAGACGTGGTGCATCCCGACTCGCTGATGCAGGTTCGGCACCGGACCGAACAGCTGCTGGCGGGTCATGAGCTCGCCGGTTCGGCGGAGTGGACCATCGTGCGGCCCGACGGGGCGCTGGTGCGGGTGGAGTCGGTGGACCGCACCATTGCGGTCGGCGACCGCCTTGGCGTCTACGTGATGGCGTGCGACGTCACCGAGCGCACCCGCCGGGAGGCGCACCTGGCACACCTGGCCACCCATGACGGGCTGACCGCACTGCCGAACCGGTTGCTGCTGCTCGACCGGCTGGGTCAAGCCCTGACCCGGATCGGCCGCGGCTGCACTGGCGTGCTCGTGCTGTTCGTCGACCTGGACCGGTTCAAGGCCGTCAATGACGCGTACGGCCATGCCGCCGGTGACGAGGTGCTGCGCCAGGTGGCCCAACGGCTGGCGGGTGCGGTGCGCGCCGGCGACACCGTGGCCCGGCTCTCCGGCGACGAGTTCGTCGTCTGCGCGGAGATCGACGAGCCTGGGGCGGACGAAGCCCTGCGGCGCCGTGTGTTCGAGGTGCTCACCGCGCCCTACGACACCGGGGACGATCAGGTCGACGTCGGGGCGAGTGTCGGGCCGCTGCTGCTCACCGGCCACACTGACGCCGAGACCGCGCTGGCCGAGGCTGACCGGCTGATGTACGAGGCCAAACGCGACCGGCCGTCGGCGCCGAAACCGCGGGAGCCGTCCCTCAGCAGGCAGCCGACCACCGGCTGAGCGGGCCCTCGGCTGAGCTGACCGCCCGCTGAGCGGGCCGCAAGTCCGGGTGCGGTGCGCTTGCGCCGACTGCCCTCCCGTGCCTTGATCAGCGGGTAGGCGTCCCCGGACCGTGGAGTGTTGATGAACCTGGAGAAGGTGGTCTTCGGGTTCTTCGTCGTGCTGGCCGCGACGCTGAACTTCGGATTCTTCATCGGTGATATCGCGAACCCGGCGCTGCACAACGTCTATGAGCTGTTCGCGGCCGTGGTGGTGAACCTGATCGCGACCGTGCTGAAGTTCGGCGACCGCACCCAGATCGGTGCCGTCCACCTCGCGACCAGCCTGGTGGCGGATCTGCAGCTCAACGCGGCCGCCCTGGTGTGGGCGTCCGCGTCCCAGATCGCCGGCGGTTTGACGGCACATTCCATGGCCAGCGTGGTGTCCTTGTCCGGCGGGGCGCTGCTGGCCAACATCGTCTCGGTGGTGCTGCTCGTCGTCGAGACCGTGTCGTTCCACCGTCGGTGAGGGACGGCCGGGATGTCGAACCCCCTGCTGGTCCTATGGCGCCGGATCTTCGGCCCCGACTACCCGCCGCAGGACCGCGGCCGGCGGCGGATGCCCATGGTCTCGGCAGCCCAGGCCTCCGCGTCCATCTTCCTGGTCCTGCGCCGGATGCGCGCCCCGCTCATCGTGCTGATCCTCATCTTCGCCGTCAGCGTGCTCGGGCTGACGCTGATCCCCGGCCAGGACGCCGATGGGAACAGCACCCGGATGGGGTTCTTCCACGCCTTTTACTTCATGAGCTTCACCGCGACCACGATCGGGTTCGGTGAGCTGCCGGACGCCTTCACCGATGCCCAGCGCATGTGGGTCATCGTCGCCATCTACCTCACGGTCATCGGCTGGGCCTATGCGATCGGCTCACTGCTGGCCCTGTTGCAGGACCGGGCGTTCCGGGACGCCGTCGCGCTGCAGCGGTTCAGCCGCAAGGTCGCCCGGCTGCGGGAGCCCTTTCTGCTGATCGCCGGCTACGGCAGGACGGGCGAGCTGCTGGGACGCTCGTTCGACGCGCTCGGCCGGCGGTTCGTGGTCCTTGACGTTTCCGAGGACCGCATCAACGCCCTCGACCTGGACCCGTACCGCGCCGACGTGCCGGGGCTGGTGGGGGACGCGCGCAACCCCGGCCACCTGGGTGTGGCTGGGCTGAACCACACGCAGTGCGAGGGAGTCGTGGCGCTCACCGACGACGACGAGGTGAACCTGGCCGTGACGATGTCCGCCGCCCTGCTGCGCCCGGACCTGCCGGTGGTCGCCCGCACCGTGTCGGTGGCGATCGAGGAGCGGATGCGGGCATTCGGCAGCCCCAGCGTGGTCAACCCGTTCGACAGCTTCGGCGACCAGCTGCGGCTGGCGCTGCGTGCACCCACCTGCTACCAGCTGCTGACCTGGCTGGAGAGCGGGCTCGGCGCCGACCTGCCGCCGCGCGGCCAGCCACCCGCAGCGGGTCGCTGGGTGGTCTGCGGCTACGGGCGGTTCGGCCGCGAGCTCACCCACGACCTGCGTGCGGAGGGGCTGGAGGTGACGGTGATCGACCCCACGGCGGACGCGGGGAAGGACCCGTCGATTGTCGTGGGCGACGGCTCCGAGCCGAGCGTGCTGGCGCGCGCCGACGTCCAGCACGCGGTCGGCTTCGTCGCCGGCACGGACAACGACACGACCAACCTGTCGCTGGTGGCCGCCGCCGTCCGGCTCAACCCTGACCTGTACGTGGCGGCTCGGCAGAACCAGCCCGCCAGCGCACCGCTGTTCGCAGCCATGTCGATCGACTCGCTGCTCGTGCCCACCGAGGTCATCGCGCACGAGGTCTACGCGCAGCTGAGCACGCCGTTGCTCTGGCGGTTCCTGCAGGAGATGCCGAGCCGTGGCGAGGCCTGGGCGGCCGCGTTGATCGAGCGGCTGACGCGCGAGTGCGGCCGGCACCTGCAGGCGCTGTGGAAGGTGCGGCTCACCCCTGAGGAGGCTCCCGCTCTGATGCACTGGCTCCACAGCGGAGACGTGAGCCTGGCGGACCTGCTGCGGGATCCGGACGAACGGGACCAGCGGCTGGAGGCGGTGCCGCTGATCCTCCAGCGCCACGGCGACGCTGTGCTGGCTCCGCCGGACGACACCGTGCTGTGCGCCGGTGACGAGCTGCTCCTCGCGGGCCAGCCGTCCGCGCGGCGCGAGATGGAGACGACGATGGTGGTCGACGCCGCCGCGGAGTACGTCGCCACGGGTCGGCACCGGCCGGCCGGATGGGTGTGGCGGGGGCTGACGAACGTCGCCGGTCGCGGCTAGCCTTCGCCCATGATCGACCACGTCGGTGTGCAGGTCGCGGACGTCGAGGCGTCCCTCGCCTTCTACCTGCGTGCGTTCGCCCCGATCGGCCTCCACGAGGTGCTGCGGTTCCCGCACAGCTCCGGATTCGTCGTCGGGCTGGCCGGTTCCGACGGCAACCCCGATTTCTGGCTCAGTCCGGCGGCCGGTCCGGAGGCCCGGGAGCTGCACCTGGCGCTCCGGGCTCCCGACCGCGACGCGGTCGACGCGGTGCACCTTGCCGCCGTGGCGGCGGGCGCGGAGGTGTTGCACGCGCCGCGCGAGTGGCCGGAGTACCACACCGGCTACTACGGCGTGTTCGTGCGCGACCTCGACGGCCACAACGTGGAAGCCGTCCACCACGGCGGCTGACCGCGGCTCGGCCACGCGGGGACGACGGCAGCCGGCGTGGAGTCCGGAGGCCCCACGCCGGCTGTCGGTCACCGTCGGCTGTCGGTCACCGCCGGTAAGAGCCCATGCGCCATACCCTCAGCCGGTCGAGCCGCGCCGAGCCCCCGGCGGTGAAGGCCCGGACGGCCCGGGCCGAGGGGGCGGGGAACACCTGGTCAGTGATGACGGCCTGGCCGGACCGGCCGCCGAACACCTCGACCGAGGACCAGTCGACGAGGACCCGCAGGTGGACCTTGCCGTTCTTCATGGGCAGCGGAGCGCGCTGAACGCCTGGGAAGTCCCCGCTGAAGCCGACGTCCCCCGACGCGCGCCGGTCGACGTACACCTCCTGCGACGTGACGTCGTAACCCACCGTGGTGCGCTGGCCGCTGCCGGCGCGGACTTCGAGGCCGACCCGGTCGGCGCCCCTGACCGAGAACGTTGCCTGGATGTCGAGCGCCTTGCCGTCCGCCAGCGGCACCGACCCCGGATGCAGTGGCACCCTCCTAGCTGTGACCGGCCGTCCCGTGCGCAGCGACTGAAGCGTCCGCACCGGCCGCTGCACCAGCCGGATCCTGCCGTCGATGGTGCGCAGCCCCATCTCGCGCGGGACGCTCATCGCGCTTCGCCACGGGGACGTCGGGATGCTCCCGCCGTACTGCCAGTTGTTCATCCAGCCGATCATGTACCGCTTGCCGTTGGGCACGTTCTCCCACGACACGGCGGCGTAGTAGTCCTTGCCGAAGTCGACCCAGGAGGCGCGCTGCACGGTCGACAGGGCGGGCGACTTCGCAGCGACGAACTGGTCGGCGAGGATGTGTCCCCACCCGGCCGTGTTCCGGTCGACGATCTGCACTCGGGCCGGCTGGCCAACGTACGGGCGCAGGTCGAAGGAGGCCCAGTCGAGGCTCTCACTGTCAGATCCGGTGGCGCTCTGGACGACCCTGCCGCCGACCAGCAGGTTCACCGACGTCTCGGTCGAGCGTGCATGCGCCGCGGTGTCCGACAGCAGCACCTGGTCGAGCAGGATGTGCCCCCACCCACCCGTGTTCTGGTCGAGGACCCGGATCTGCGCCGTCTTGCCGGCGAGCTCCTGGACGTCCCAGGACGCCCAGTTCAACGCCTCCGAGTCCTTGCCCGTGGCACTGCGGACGACCCTGCCGTCGACGACGAGCTCCACCGCCGTGGGGGCGTCCGAGCTCATGGGGTGGTTGCCACCGCCGATCAGGAAGTTGATGTGGTCCTTGGAGATCGGGAAGCTCGGCGAGGTCAGCGTCCCCACGGTGGAGTCGCCGTTCCCGCCGGTCCGCTCGCTGCGCAGGAACGTGTTGACCAGTCCCTTGCCCAGCCAGCCGGAGACCTCCAGCTGGTCACCGAGGCGGCCGGCCGCCGGCCCGGCGCCGAAGGCCTCTCCGGTCGCCTGCCAGGCGCCGTAGTCCGGGCCCTCGAAGTCGGCGAGCACCGTGCCCGTGGGGGTCGGCGGGTCGAGCGCCGCGTCGGGGTCGTGCGGGTGCCGACCGCCTCCGACCTTGAAGTTGAGGTACGGCGTGCTGACCGTGAACGTCGGCGAGGTGAGCAGGCCCGTCGACGCATCGCCGTCGTGGAAGCTGCTGGCGTGACCACGGCCCTCGACCCCGGCCACATCGGACTGGCCCGGGAGCGAGCCGAACGCCGGCCCGGTCCCGAAGGCCTTGCCGCTCACGGTCCACGACCCGTACCCGGCCTGCTCGAACCCCTGCACCACTGCACCGGTGGGCGGCGTGTACGACCCGTCGTCGTCCGCCGTGAAACGCTTGCCGTCGAAGTCCCCGACGAAGTACTGCGCCGCCGAGCCGCCGGCGATCCCACCCGGGTTGATGTTGACGA
>DATFPQ010000085.1:0-5176 GCA_035264765.1 Actinomycetales bacterium
GACGGTCCCGGACAACGTGTGGGACGGCGTCGCCGCGCGCACGCTGCTCGACCTGTTCCCGCCGCGGGACGACGTCGAGGACGTCATGGTCTGGGCCGAGTTCGGCTACTCGGCCAGCCTGCGGATGGAGGACCTCGCCTCGCCGCGGGCGATCCTGGCGACGCACCACGGCGGCGAGCCGCTCACGCCCGAGCACGGCTACCCGCTGCGCCTCGTCGTCCCGCACCTGTACGCCTGGAAGGGCCCGAAGTGGGTGCGGGCGATCGAGTACCTCACCGAGCCGGGGCGGGGGTTCTGGGAGGAGCGGGGCTACCACGCCCACGGCGATCCGTGGCGTGAGGAGCGGTACGCCTACCAGGAGTGAGCGGACAGGGGCCGCGCCCCTCGAGGGGACCCGGCCCTTGTCGGTCAAGACGCTCTCGTCAGCAGGCGCCCCGAACGTTCGGGAGCAGGCATCCCGTGGCGAACGTCCCGGGGATCGACTCGGTGACGTTGTTGGTCGTATCGGTGATCGCGACGTTGCTGTACGTCACCTGGGCGAGCTCTAGGCTCTGCCCCGGCGGGCAGGAGAAGCTCCCTGCGCCCGGCGCCCTGATCGTGAGAGAGGCTGTCACCTGACCGTTCTTGCCGGAGGGGAAGGTTCCGGTCGCGGTGACCGGCTCGGTGACGCTGGTCTTGTTCGCTGCGCTCGGGTTGGCCCCGCCGCGGTTGACGCAGACGTACGTTGCGGTCGCGTCCGCGGAAGCAACGTACGTGGTGAGCTGGTTCGTCCCCAGCCCGGCCTCCTTGAAAGAGACCACCAGGTTCGTACCACTCAGTTCCGCACTCGCCCGGACAAAGTGCGGTGAGTCCGCCTGAGCCGGTTGCGCCGTCACGAACAGGAACAGCAGGGGGGCGAAGATCAGGACAAGCACTCGCTTCATCGGAAGTCCCGTCAGTAAAGAATTGTTGGCAGTAAAGGGTTGTACTGCCAGCGCGCCGAAAAGGGACGCCCTGCTGTGGGAATGTCCCGAGGGCGAACCGCGCTGCATTCATCGTTCTAAGTATGTCAACAGCGGTCAATGGTCCCGCGGTGGCGGGTACCTGACACGCTCCTCGCCCGGGGTAGCAAAGGGTTGATAAACAGCACTTATCGTTCGAGAAAGAGAGAAACGATGCTTACGTCAAACGCACCCCTCTGGTGCCGGCGCGTACGCACCCCGGATCGGCGCCGTCCGGGCCCTCGCCTCGTCCCGGATCCACGCGGGCGCCGAAGAGCGGGGCCGGACGTCACCGGACCCAGGAGGGGTTCATGGACGCACCCCTACCCCATAATGAGCGAACGGACGTCGTGGGTCAGGGCCGCTCGAACGTCACCAGTACGCCCTCGACCCCGCCAGGACCAACCCGGCCCTTGACCTCGACGGCGGTGATCGCCTTGAGCGTCCAGCCCTGCTGACCGTGCTCGTTGAGCACCTTCTCCAGCTTTTCGCCGGACATCTTGCCCCCGAGCAGGCCCTCTCTCAGTTCCACGACCTTGTACTGCGGCATGGTGCGCTCCTCTCGTCGAGCGGCTCATCCTGCCAACGTCCGCCCCGAAGCCGCTAGATCGCTGGCCCTTCGAACGGACCCGATTCCGTCACCTGGCCGGTATCCGGTGGCGGGATCAGGTCCGCTCGCGGACGGTCGGCGGGTCGGCGACCGCGGCCGCCGGGTGCGGCTCACCGGCGCCGCTGCGGGCGGGAGTGAGCTCGACGACGTACATGGCAGCGAGGACGAGCAGCCCGCCGCCGAGCATCCGCCAGGTCAGGTGCTCCCCGCCGAGCAGGACCGCGAACAGCGCCGCGAACACCGGCTCCATCGTCATGATGATCGCGGCCCGGGTGGACGACAGGTGGGCCTGCGCCCAGGTCTGCACGACGAGGGTGCCCGCGCCGGCGACCACGGCCGTGTACAGGACGGCGGCCCATGCGGCGCCCGATGCGGGAAGCGTGACGCCGCCGGGCAACGCCGCAAGCGTGCACAGCCCCGCGATGGCGACCATCTGCATCGTGGCCAGGCCGACCGCGTCTCGAGCGTCCGACCAGGCGCCCAGCCCGACAATGTGAATTGCGTAGAGCGCCGCGCAGGCCAGCACGAGCAGCTCGCCAGTGCCCACCGAGAAGCCGCGCAGCGCGAGCAGCGCCAGGCCACCGGCCGACATCGCCACCGCCAGCCAGGTCGTGGACGGTGGGCGGTGGCGCAGCACCACGGCGGCGATCACCGGCGTCAGGACGACGTACATGCCGGTGATGAACCCGCTGACCGCGGCGGGCGTGACCGCAAGCCCCAGGGTCTGCAGCACCTGGGCCGCGCCGTAGACGGCGCCGAGCGCGAGTCCCTGCCGGACGTGCGGTCGGCCGAGCCGGCGCAGTGGCCGCCAGAAGAGGACGAGCATGACCGCCGCCGCCACTGCGAAACGCACGGCCAGGAAGTCGGCCACCGGCATGGTGGCGACGACGTCCTTGATCAGGACGAACGTGCTGCCCCACACGGCGGTCACGGCGACCAGGCCGGCCGCCGCCGTGGCGGTAGTGCGGCGCGAGTCGCCGCGTGGCGGCGCAGCGGGGAAGCCGGGCCGGACGACGGGCTCGGTCACGCGCTCAAACCACCGTCAGCGTAATCATCGAGCCGGCCGGCACGCGCGCACCGGGCTGGGGGTCCTGAGCGCGGACCGTGCCGAAGAACCCGCCGAGCACCTTCTCGGTCGCCACCGAGAAGCCCTGCTCCTGTAGCACGCGGGTCGCCGCGTCGAGCTGTTGGCCGACGACGCTCGGCACGGTGACGAGACGCGGGCCCTTGGAGACGACCAGCCGTACGGTCGTCCCACGCCTGCCCGTGCCGGCCGACGGCGACTGGCTGACGACGTCGCCCTTGTCGACCGTGTCACTGAACTGCTCGGTGCGGGTGACCTTGAAGCCGGCACGGGTGAGCGCCGTGCTGGCCTCCTCGCCCGGCTTGCCGACGTACGACCGCACCGGGATCGGGCGCGGGCCCCGGCTCACGACGAGGTCGACGTCGGTGCCGCGGCGCACCAGGGTGCCGGGGCCGACCGACGCCGAGACGACCTCGCCCTCCGGGACGTCCTCGTCGTAGGCGCGCCGGACGTCCCCGACGTCGAGCCGCTCGTTCTCCAGCGCCTTACGCGCGGCCGACTGCGTGCGTCCGGTCAGCTTCGGGACGGCGTACCGCTCCTGGCCCTTGGAGACGACGAGCGTCACCGTGCCGTTCTTCCGCAGTCGTGAGCCCTCGGTCGGGTCCGCCCGCACGACGTTGCCGCTGGGCACGGCCTCGTCGAAGGCGGTGGTGAGGTCGGGGTCAAGCCCTCGGGCCTGCAGCGCCTGCTCGGCCTGCGCCTCGGTCAGGCCCGAGACGCGCGGCACGGTGGTGAAGGCCCCCGGGCCCGCGCCGACGTACCAGGCCCCGACGCCGAGCAGCACCGCCAGCACCAGGACCGCGACCAGGGCCCAGCGGCCGCGGCGGCGTGGACCGCGTGGGGTCGGCGGTGCCGGCAGGTCGCGGGTGTCGAAGGCCACGGTGGCACCGTCAAGCCGATCGGCGCTTGTGGCTCCGGTGGCGCCGGTGGGGTCCTGGGCGGCCAGCGCGTGGGTGTCCGTTGCGGCGCCGGCCGCGGTCTCGGTGTGGGCCCCCGCTGCAACTCCCGCAGCGGCGTTCTTCGATTGGCCCGCGGGCAGCGCTGCACGGGAGTCCAGGTCGGCGGCACTCATCCGGTGGCGCGTCTCGCGGACCAGCATGAGCAGCTCGCGGGCGTCCGCGGGGCGCTGCTGCGGGTCGCGGGCGGCGGCCTCCGCGACCAGCTCGTCCATCGCCCGCGGGATGCCGGGCGCCCGCGAGGACGGCGCGGGGACCTCGCTGGTGACGTGCTGGAAGGCGACCTGTACCGCCGTCTCACCCTCGAACGGCTTGGTGCCGGTGAGCATCTCGAACAGCAGGACACCCGCGGCGTACACGTCGCTGCGCGCGTCCGCCAGGCCGCGCTCGACCTGCTCGGGCGCCAGGTAGGCGACGGTGCCGAGCAGCAGGCCGGTCTGGCTGGTGGTGGCGCTGTTGACGGCCCGCGCAAGACCGAAGTCCGCGACCTTGAGCCGCCCGTCGTCCGCCAGCAGGACGTTCTCGGGCTTGACGTCCCGGTGCACCAGCCCGGCGGCGTGGGCGGCGCCGAGCGCGTCCAGCACGGGCTCCATCACGTCGAGCGCCTCGCGCGGGCTGAGGGTGCCGCGCTCGCGCATCAGGTCGCGCAGGGTGCGTCCGGGCACGTACTCCATCGCGAGGAACGCCACCCCGTCGTGCTCGCCCTGGTCGTAGACGTGGACCACACCGGGGTGGGTCAGCCTGGCGGCGGAGCGGGCCTCCCGGATGAACCGCTGCAGGAACTCGTCGTCGTCCGCGAGGTTGCCGTGCATGACCTTCAGCGCGACCTTGCGGTCCAGCCGCTGGTCGATCGCGAGGTAGACGGTGGCCATCCCACCGCGAGCGATCCGCGCCTGCACGGCGTAGCGCCCGTCGAGCAGCTGCCCGACGAGGGGGTCTGCCACCCGCGCGCCCACCCGGCGATTCTACGGGCGGCGCGAGGACCCTGGTCTCGCGGCGCGCGGGCACCGGAGGGTGCGGCGCCGGTGGCGCTGCGGCGGGGGTGGCGCTGCGCCGGCCCGGGCAAGCGGTGGCGGCCCGGGCAAGCGGCCGGACGCCTCAGCCGAGCCGCTGCGCCAGCCGCTCCACCCGGCGTACGTACACGGCGGTGTCCGCGAACATGCCCTGCTGACGCACCGACCGCAGTCCCTGGTAGTAGCCGGCGATCGCCTGCTCGCGGCTGTCCGCGCTGCGCAGCAGCGACTTCAGGATCACGACGCCGGCGGTGACGTTGTCCTCGACGTCGAGCAGGTTGAGCCGCCGGCCGACCAGATCGGAGGCCCACCGCCCGGATGCAGGGATGACCTGCATCACGCCCAGCGCGTTGGCCGGCGACACCGCTCGGTGGTTCCAGCTCGATTCCTGGAAGCCGACGGCGAGGGCAAGTGCGGGGTCGACGCCGTACCGGGCGGCGGTTCGGCGGATGATCCGTCGGGTCGCCTCGGGGCCGGGCGCGGCGCGGCGGGCCAGCGCCCTGCGGTTGGCGTCGGCGGCGCTGACCACGGAC
>DATFPQ010000086.1:0-26832 GCA_035264765.1 Actinomycetales bacterium
AGTCCTTCATCGACACGGTGATCTTGCCTCGCTTGACGACCACGTAGCTGTGCTGCGTGTAGTTGTCCAGCCGCCGTGCCTGCACGGTCCGCGCCGCAAGTGTCCCGTTGCGCGAGGCCGCGGCCCGGTAGCGCAGCCATCCCCGCGCGGACGGGGTCCGTAGCGTGGCGACCCAGGTGCCCTTCGCCGTCAGGCGGGTCGTGGCCACGGTGTGCCAGCTCCCACCGTAACGGCGCTGGACCCGCACCTGGAGTCCGGAACGGGCGGGTGACACCGTGCCGGTCATCTTCACGCGACTCCCCGTCGGGGCCGAACCAGGCGCCTTCACCGTGATCTGTTGGCTCGGGGCGAGTGCTCCACCGCGATGCGCCGACGGCGGCGCCACCCGCGTGCCCGCGGCCGACCCGGCCGCCGCCCGCTCCGCAGGGCCTGGAACGTCGGACCGAGCGACGTGCCGCAGGACGTTAGCCACGGCCGACTGCGGCGCGTCCGGCTGCGGCGCCACGGCGGAGGCGGAGCCAGCGGCGAGCAAGCCCGTCGCGGCGAGCAGGACCGTCAGACCGGAACCGATGACTCGTGAGGGTGCGGGACGTCGAGGCCAGGACGACCGGAGAGGCATGGCACTCCAAGAGTCGGGACGAACGCCGAGGGCGAACGGCAAGGCAGAGGGACGGTGATACGGACGGTGATACGGACGGTGAGACGGACGGTGAGACGGATGGACAGTCGGACCACTATCCGGACCAAACGGCCGGCAGCCAGACCCGCTGCCCATGAAGGCGACGGTGTACGGGTCCGCTTGGCACGGTACGACCCCGGTCAACCCCGGTCTGGACGCCTGCAGACCCTCGGGTTCCATTCGCCGCGGGCGCACCGGTTAACGTCACAACATGGCTCACGCGCTGCTGTCGGTCCGGGACGCGCTGCCCACCGACGTCCCCCGACTGGTGGAGCTGGTCCGGGAGCTGGCCGAGTACGAGCGCGCCGTGCACGAGGTCGAGGCGACCGAGGAGCACTTCCGCGCGGCCCTCTTCCCCGCCGACGCCAGCGCCGCGCGCAGCCACGCCCTGGTCGCCGAGGCCGAGACGCCGGATGGACCTCGAGTGGTGGGCATGGCCGTCTGGTACGTCACGTTCTCGACCTGGCTGGGTCGGCACGGCATCTGGCTGGAGGACCTCTACGTCAGCCCCGACCGGCGCGGCAGCGGCCTGGGCAAGGCCCTGCTGACCCGGCTCGCCCAGATCGCGGTCGAGCGCGGCTACGGACGAGTGGAGTGGTGGGTCCTCGACTGGAACACCCCGTCGATCGAGTTCTACCGGTCGCTGGGCGCGAGCCCTCAGGACGGCTGGACCGTGTACCGGCTCGACGGCGACGCGCTGGCTGCGTTAGGTAGGCCATGAGCGGTTGCAGGGCTGGCCGAGGCGTTTCTTCCACTTTTTCTCGGCGTTCGTTACGCACCGGCTATGACAGAGCGCGTAGTGTGACCGATCAGCGCGGCGGCCGGGCACGAGGTACTAGTCCCACCCCTAAGACTCGGGGTATGAACCGCCGGGCCCTCGCGTGGACGGGTCACCCGCTTCGGGTCACCATGGACGGGGCGGCGCCGCACGCAGCGGACGGCCGACAGGGGCGAAGGGCGGTGCACCCATGACGACCACCGAACCGGAGCTGGCCGACGCAGCCCTTGACGTCGTGGAGCTGGCGGTCCCCGCTCACCCGGCCTACGTGGCGGTCGTCCGGACCGCAGCCGCCGGCCTCGCAGCCCGCGCCGACCTCACTTTGGACCGGATCGAGGACCTCCGGATCGCGGTCGATGAGGCCTGCGCCCTCCTGCTCCACCACCGATCGGCCGAGGACGCGGTCGAGGAGGACGAGGCAGAGATCCGCTGCCTGTTCACCCTTGAGGACGACGCGCTCACCGTCGTCATCAGCGGGCCCCTGGTCCCACTGCCCGACCCGTCCGCGTTCGCCTGGGCGGTGCTCGACGCGCTCGTCGACTCGCTGGCCACCGGAGAGAACCGCGATCACGACACCGAACCGTCCACCTGGCTGCGTGTCAGCGTGCGAGGAGGGACAGGGTCGTGGACGTGAAGGCCCCGCGATGAGCCCGGCCGTGCCGGGCGCCGCGACCCGACGGCCCAGTGGCCCCGGGGACCTGGCGGAGACCCGCAGCCACGGCGGCGAGGGTGCACGTGTCACCGGCAGCGCAGTCCCGGCGGCACGTCAGGAGCCGGCAGGCCAGGATGCGGCAGCCGCAGAGCCGGCACGACAGCAACCGGCCGCACCTCCCGCGCCGCGACGGGAGGCAAGGCAACAGCCAGCGCCAGGGCAAGAGCCAGCCGCCCACGTAACGGCACCCCAGACACCACAGTCGCCACTGGCAGGCGAACAGCCGACATGGCAGGAAGCGGACCGGCGAGACACCCCGTGGCAGGCGCAAGCACAGCAGGAGTCAGCACGGCACGATGTGCCAGGGGAGCAACCCTGGCGGTGCGATTCCGGGCCGGATGCGGCACAGGACAACGTCACGGCTGCGCACATCGAGGACGACGTGTCGTCAATGCCGGCGTGCGCGGAGTCGGCGCTCATCCGCGAGGCGCTCGAGCGGCTGCAGCGGCTGGGTCCCGACGACCCGGAGCGGGTGAGGCTGCGGCAGCACGTCGTCGAGTCGCATCTGCCCCTGGTCCGCGTGCTGGCTCAGCGCTACCGCGACCTGGGCGAGCCCCTGGACGACCTCGTCCAGGTCGGCACCATCGGGCTGATCCACGCCGTGGACCGGTTTGACCTCACCCGTGGCACCGGGCTGGCGAGCTACGCCACGCCCAACATCCTCGGTGAGATCCGGCGGCACTTCCGCGATCGAGCCTGGGCGGTGCGGGTGCCCCGGCGCCTGCAGGAGCTCCAAGCCCGCACCAGCGCCGCCAGAGCGGACCTCGCCCAGCGCCTGGGGCGCTCCCCCACGGTGGCCGAGCTGGCCCAGGCCCTTGGCCTGGAGGAGGAGGCCGTGCTGGAGGGGCTGGAAGCGCAACGCGCCTACGCCGCGGTGCCGCTCGAGCGCCCGGAGGGCCAGGCCGAGGTCGACAGTGCCCTGGTCACCGTCGACACCGCCCTCGAGGAGGTTGTCGACCGGGAGTCGCTGCGTCCGGTGCTTCGCGGCCTGCCGGCGCGTGACAAGCGGATCTTGGCCCTGCGCTACTTCCGCGGGCTGAGCCAGGCGCAGATCGCCGAGGAGCTCGGCATCTCGCAGATGCACGTCTCCCGGCTGCTCTCGCGCACCATTGGGCGCCTGCAGCAGTGTCTGACCGACGCCGGCGAGCCTGCACCGAACGACCGCTCGCGTCGGGCCACTGACCGGCCAGCGAGCCAGCGTCCCTCGGCGCAGCAACGCGCCGCGGCTCAGACTTCGGGCGCGGCGCAGCCCGCCGCGACCCCGCCTCCGCCCACGCCGCATCCCGCCACCCCTCAGCCGCAGCGTCGGCGAACGGATCGTCGCGCCGGCTGACCACGTCCGCTGCACCCACAGTCGCGCAGTCCGGACCCGCAGGGAGCGCAGGCCAGACCCGAAGGCGCGAAGGCCGGACCCGCAGCTGCGC
This sequence comes from Actinomycetales bacterium, assembly GCA_035264765.1. Taxonomy (GTDB): domain Bacteria; phylum Actinomycetota; class Actinomycetes; order Actinomycetales; family Angustibacteraceae; genus DATFPQ01. Next base: position 3,594 of record DATFPQ010000086.1, read on the forward strand.
AGGCCGCGCCCGCAGGCTGCACCCACAGCCGCGCAGGCCGCACCTGCAGCCGCTCACATCGGAGGGCTGGTCAGTACTCGACCGGCGTACCACGCATCGCGGCAACCGCGGTCAGGACCGCCACCGCCGCCACGCCAAGGCCGGCCACCAGGTGACCGGACGACACGACGTACCAGGCCACAGCCAGCAGCAGGATCTGCCAGGTCACGGCCGGGGACCGCGCCCAGCGGCGACCCGCCAGCAGGCCGCGCGCCACGAACAGCAGGCCGACACCGACCGCGCCCAGGAGGACGGCGAGCATCGCCGCGTTCCGCACCACCGTCGCGCGCGAGGTGACGAGCTCGCCCAGGTAGAGGGCGGCCAGGCCGAGGGCGGGCAGCGCCTCCAGCACCGCCAGCCCAGCCCCTAGTCGGCGCCACGGCCGCTGGTCGACCGACGTGTCGTCGGCGGCGGAGGAGTCCACGCCCTCACCGTAGCCGCCGTCGATGTGGTACCCAGAGCCGCCCGATCCGTCCTCGAGTTGCCGGAGTGCCCCCTTGCGGCAACCCTGTGTGACGGACACCTCATCGACCGTCACATATTGATCACGTCTTTTCTCTTGTGGAAGGTGCCCTGCAGATGTTTGGCTGGAACACCGCGGGTAACCAGGACGTTGCACGTGCGGGTTGCTCGTGAACCGCTTCACAAGCGTAGGCGCGCTCGGCACCCAGAACCTCTGAGAATCACGAAGGAGACCGATCCCGATGGACTGGCGCCACCGCGCTGCCTGCCTCGACGAGGATCCCGAGCTGTTCTTCCCGATCGGCAACACCGGCCCCGCCCTGTTGCAGATCGAGGAGGCCAAGGCCGTCTGTCGCAGGTGCCCCGTCATGGACACCTGCCTGAAGTGGGCGCTGGAGTCCGGCCAGGACGCCGGCGTCTGGGGCGGCCTGTCCGAGGACGAGCGACGCGCTCTCAAGCGTCGCAATGCACGGGCCCGTCGAGCCGTCTGACGCACCGGCAGCACCTGCTCGCACCGAGCAACCGACGCCCCGGCCCCAGCGCAGCGGCCGGGGCGTCTGCATGTCGGCTTCCGGGCGGACGCCGGCTCTCAGGTCGAGGACGCCGGCGCTGCCACTTCCAGGACGACGGCTCCCCAGCTCCGAGACAACGAGGCTCCCGAACTCCAAGACAACGGCGCTCCCCCAGGCCCACGACAACGCGGCTCCCAACTCCAGGACGTCCGGCTGCCAGATCAGGACGGCGGGTCCCACGTTCAGTGCGACACCGGACCGCCTCAGCCCAGTGCCCGCGGACGCAGCCGCAGCTCCACCTGGGTGCCGCCCCCCTTCCGGCGGTGCCACTGGATCGTGCCGCGCAGCTCCCCCACGAGCGAGCGCACGATCTGCGCGCCCAGGCCTCCGCTCGGCGCCGTGGCGCCCTCCGGCAGCCCGGCGCCGTCGTCGCTCACCACGACGTCCAAACGGTCGGCGGCCGGATCGCCCTCGTTCCGCCGTTCGGCATGGACCGACACCACGCCGTCGCGGCCGTCGAAGCCGTGCTCGACCGCGTTCTGCACGAGCTCGGTGAGCACGAGCGACAGGGCGGTGGCGTCCTCCGCGCGCAGCCGCCCGAACCGGCCGCTGTGCTCGGCGCGCACCGACCCTGACCGGCTCGCCACCTCCACCAGGGTGGATAGCCCGCGCACGGCCACCTCGTCGAAGTTCACCGTCTCGTCGTAGCCGGTCGACAGCGTCTCGTGCACCAGCGCGATCGCCCCGACGCGACGCACCGCCTCGTCGAGCGCCGCCCGGGCCGGACCGCCGTCCAGCCGCCGGGCCTGCAGCCGCAGCAGCGCCGCCACGGTCTGCAGGTTGTTCTTCACCCGGTGGTGGATCTCGCGGATCATCGCGTCCTTGCTCAGCAGCTCGCGCTCGCGCCGGCGTAGCTCGGTGACGTCGCGCAGGAGCAGCAACGCGCCCGTCCGCTGGCCCTCCCGGACCAGCGGGATGGCCCGAAGCGACAGCGTGGTGCCGGCCCCGTCGACGTCGCAGCGCCACGGCGCCCGGCCGGTGAGCACCAGCGGCAGCCCCTCGTCGACCACGCCGCGAGTACGCACGAGCGGCGTCGTGACCTCGGCGAGCGACTGGCCGATCAGGTCGCGACCGTGCCCGAGCCGGTGGAAGGCCGACACCGCGTTCGGGCTGGCGTAGACGACTACGCCGTCGACGTCGAGCCGGATCAGCCCGTCGCCGACCCGAGGGGCGCCGCGGCGTGACCCCGTCGGCGCCCCGGCGACCGGGAACGAGCCCTCGGAGACCATCAAGGCCAGCGCGTCGGCGCACGCCATGTACGTGACCTCGAGCCGGCTCGGCGTGCGCATGGTGGACAAGTCCGTATGCCGCGACAGGACGGCGATCGTCCGGCCGGCCCGGACGACGGGGATCGTCTCCTCTCGGATCGGGACGTCCTCGCTCCACTCCGGGTCGCGCTCGCGGCAGATCACCGCCTGGTCGAACGCCTTGTCGAGCTGCACCCGCTTTCCGCGCTCGACCTCGGTGCCGACCACGTCGTCGAAGAACACCGTGCCGCCGGTGGTGGGGCGCACGTGGGCGACCGCCAGCCAGCCGGCGTCGGCCGCCACCCACAGCACCAGATCCGCGAAGGACAGGTCCGACAGCAGCTGCCAGTCGCCGACGAGCTGCCGCAGCCACTCGACGTCCGCGTCACCGAGCCGGGTGCGGTCCTGGACCAGGTCGTTGAGCGTCGGCACCCGACGAGCCTAGTAGGGCCCCGCGGAGTGGAGTCGGTACCCGCAGCGGGGACCGGGGTCACCCCGCGCTGCGGACCACGCCGCGCAGCCCCCGCAGCGCGACCGACAGCGCCGCGATCCCCGGCTGGTCCAGCTGCTCCACCTCCGCGACCATGTCGCGCACCCGTCGCAGCGTCTCCCGGTTGGCCGCCTCCCACGCATCCACCCGCTGGGACGGCTCCTGCCCGCCGTCGGTGCCCTGCAGCACCGCGACGGTCAGCTGCTCCAGCGCGGCGTACAGGTCGAAGCGCAGCGCCGCACGGGCCAGAGCGTCCCACCGGTCGTCACGCGGCAGCCGGGTGATCAGGCCAAGCATGGCGTCGACGCCGAACCGCTCGGAGATCTGGAAGTACACCGGCGCGACCCCTTCGGCCGGCGTACCGGTGGAGGTGGCGATCTCGGTGACGTCGAGCAGCGAGTAGGTGTCCAGCATGGCGGCGGCGCGTACCGCGAGGTCGTCGGGGACGCCGAGCGCGCAAAGCTCGGCCGTCCGGCGCTCCAGCCGACGGCGCTCGTTGCCGACGAGCAGCAGCGGCACCTGCCCCCGCAGAACGCCGACGACCGTGCGGAACCGCTCGATCTCGGCGGCGACGTCCAGGATCGGCGGCCTGGCCTGCAGCCACCAGCGCACGGCGCGGTCGAGCAGCCGGCGGAACTCCAGGTACAGCGCGGTCTGGGCGCGGGTCGGCACCTTGTTGTCCAGCGCCTCGATCTCGGCCACGAACTCGCGCAGGCCGAGCACCTCGCGCGCCACCACGAAGGCGCGAGCCACCTGCACCGGGGTGGCCGCGGTCTCCTCCTGAGCCCGGAAGGCGAAGGTGATGCCACCGCGGTTGACGATGCTGTTGGCGAGCGAGGTCACGATAATCTCCCGCCGGAGGGGGTGCTCGTGCAGCCGGTCGCCGTACCGCTTCACCAGCTCGTCCGGGAAGTACTCGGCCAGCGTCCGCCGGAACCACGGGTCGTCCGGCAGGTCGCTGGCGAGCAGGGCATCGGTCAGGTCGAGCTTGGCGTAGGCCACCAGCACCGAGAACTCCGGCGACGTGAGCCCTAGGCCCTCGTCGTGCCGCCGGGCGATCTGGGCGTCGGACGGGAGGAACTCCAGCCGGCGGTCCAGCCGGCCGCGCTTCTCCAGCGAGCGGATCAGCCGCCGGTGCACCGGCAGCATGGCGTGCGCCTGCTCGCGAGCGTTGCCGAGCAGGACGTTCTGCTCGTAGTTGTCCCGCAGCACCAGATGCGCCACGTCGTCGGTCATCTCGGCGAGCAGGGCGTTGCGCTGCTTGACGGTCAGGTCCCCGTCCGCCACGACGGCGTTCAGCAGGATCTTGATGTTGACCTCGTGGTCGGAGGTGTCCACGCCGGCCGAGTTGTCGATCGCGTCGGTGTTGACCCGGACGCCGTGCAGCGCGGCCTCGATCCGGCCGAGCTGGGTCAGCCCGAGGTTGCCGCCCTCCCCCACCACGCGGCAGCGCAGCTCGTCGCCGGCGACGCGGATCGCGTCGTTCGCGCGGTCGCCCACGCTGGCGTCGCTCTCGCCGGACGCGCGGACGTACGTGCCGATCCCGCCGTTCCAGAGCAGGTCGACCGGTGCCCGCAGGATCGCCTGCATCAGCTGGGCCGGCGTCAGGGAGTGCGGTGCGTCCCCCAGCCCGAGGGCCGCGCTCGCGGCGGCCGACAGCGACACCGACTTGGCGGAGCGGGGGTAGATGCCGCCACCCTGGCTGAGCAGCGAGCGGTCGTAGTCGTCCCACGACGAGCGCGGCAAATCGAACAGCCGGCGGCGCTCTGCGTACGACGTGGCCGGGTCCGGCGCCGGGTCCACGAACACGTGCCGATGGTCGAAGGCCGCGACCAGCCTGATGTGCTCGGACAGCAGCATCCCGTTGCCGAAGACGTCCCCGCTCATGTCGCCGACGCCCACGACGGTGAAGTCCTGGGTCTGCGTGTCGACGCCCAGCTCGCGGAAGTGCCGCTTGACCGACTCCCACGCCCCCCGCGCCGTGATCCCCATCGCCTTGTGGTCGTACCCGGCCGACCCTCCCGAGGCGAAGGCGTCCCCGAGCCAGAAGCCGTAGGACTCCGCGACGTCGTTCGCGATGTCGCTGAAGGTTGCCGTGCCCTTGTCGGCGGCAACCACCAGGTAGGGATCGTCCCCGTCGTGCCGGACGACGCGCGGCGGCGGCACCACGCGCGCGGCCGCCCCGGTGCCCTCCAGGTCGTCGGTGACGTCGAGCATCGCCGACACGAAGGTGCGGTACGACCCCACGCCCTCGGCCAGGAACGCCTCCCGGTCGGCGGGGTCGGGCAGTCGCTTGGCGACGAAGCCGCCCTTGGCGCCGGTCGGCACGATCACCGCGTTCTTGACCATCTGGGCCTTGACCAGTCCGAGCACCTCGGTCCGGAAGTCCTCGCGCCGGTCGCTCCAGCGCAGCCCGCCGCGGGCGACCCGGCCGAACCGCAGGTGCACGCCCTCGACACGAGGGGAGTACACCCACATCTCGTACGCCGGCCGCGGGGCCGGCAGGTGGGGCACGGCCTGCGGATCCAGCTTGAAGCTGGTGTACGTGCGGGGCCGGCCGTGCTCGTCGGTCTGGTACCAGCTGGTTCGCAGGGTGGCCCGCACCAATCCCAGGAGCGCCCGCAGGATTCGGTCGTGGTCGAGGCTGGCGACGTCGTCCAGCGCCCCCTTGATCTCCTCCACCAGCGCGTCGCAGGTCTCGCGTCGCGCGTCGGAGTCCGCCTCGCTGTCGAACCGGTCCGGGTCGAACCGGGCCTGGAACAGCGTGACCAGCAGCCGGGCCACCCGGACGTTGCCGATCAGACACTGCTCGACGTACGCCTGGCTGAAGGTCAGCCCGGTCTGCCGCAGGTACGTCGTGTACGCCCGAAGCACCCCCACCTGGCGCCAGCTCAGACCCGCCGCGAGCACGAGGGCGTTGAACCCGTCGTTGTCCGCGTGCCCGCACCACACCGCCGCGAAGGCCTCCTGGAACACCGCGCGCGCCAGCTCGGCGCGCTCGCGCCACCACCCGGCGCCTCCGCGGTAGCGCAGCCCGAAGTCGTAGACATGCACCCTGCGGCCGTCCGCCAGCTCGAGCTGGTACGGCCGCTCGTCCACGACCTCGACGCCAAGGTTGCTGAAGGCCGGAAGCACCCGCGTCAGCGACAGGGACTGGGTGCGGTAGAGCTTGAAGCGTCGCTCCTCGGGCGGCCGGCCCGGCTCCTGGTACAGGTTCATCGCGGGGTCGGCGAACTCGTCCAGCGTCTCGAGCCCGACCACGTGACGCAGGTCCGCGACGGCGACCCTGGCCGGGAAGTCCTCCTTGTAGGCCTCGGGGAAGCTGCGGCCGTACAGCGCGAGCAGCCGGGCGGCCTCCTCCTCGCCGAACTCCAGGAGCAGCGAGTCGGCGAGGTCCTCGTCCCAGGTGCGCGTGGCCGCGACCAGCCGCTCCTCGAGCTCGTCGGCGTCGACGTCCGGGACGACGGTCCCCCGTGGCACCCGGACGACGAAGTGGAGCCGGGCCAGCACCGACTCCGACACCCGGGTCGTGTAGTCGACGCTCTCGGCGTCGAACGCCTCGCGCAGGATGTCCTCCATGCGCAGCCGCATCTGGGTCGTGTACCGGTCGCGCGGCAGGTAGATCAGGCACGACATGAAGCGGCCGTAGTCGTCCCGGCGCAGGAACAGCCGGGTCCGCCGGCGCTCCTGCAGGTACAGCACGCTGGTCGCGATGTCGTAGAGGTCGTCGACGTCGGTCTGGAAGAGCTCGTCCCGCGGGTAGGTCTCCAGGATCTCCAGCAGGTCCTTGCCCGAGTGGCTCTCCGGCGGGAAGCCGGACCGGGTGAGCACCTGCTCGACCTTGCGGTCGATGACCGGCACGCGGGTGACGCTCTCCGTGTACGCGGCGGAGGTGAACAGGCCGAGGAACCGCCGCTCCCCCACAACCGTGCCGTCCGGGGCGAACCGCTTGACGCCGACGTAGTCCAGGTACGCCGGCCGGTGCACGGTCGAACGGGAGTTGGCCTTGGTGAGCACCAGCACCCGGGGCTCGCGGGCGCGGGCCCGCACCTGCACCGGCAGCCGGCGGAAGCTTCCCGACGAGACCCGCTGGTCGTAGCGGAGCACCCCCAGGCCGGTGCCGGGGAGCGCCCGCAGCACCTCGCCGGTCTCGACGTCGGGACTGCCCGCGTCGGCGTCACTGAGCTCGTACTCGCGGTAGCCGATGAAGGTGAAGTTGCCGTCCCCGAGCCAGCGGAGCAGGCGCTGCGCCTCCTGAACCTGCGGCCGGTCGACCCCCAGCGGCGGCTCGTCCAGCTCGGCCGCCAGCCGCTGCGCCGTCGCGCGCATCTTCGGCCAGTCCTCGACCGCGTCCCGCACGTCGTCCAGCACCCGGTGCAGTGACTTGGCCAGCATGTCGAGCTGACCCGGCTCGCTCTCCCGGTCGATCTCCAGGTGCATCCAGGACTCGACGCAGCCGTCGTAGGGCAGCTCACCGGGGTCCGTACCGGAGCGGTCGAGAACCTCCAGCAGCCGGCCGGTCGGGTCACGTCGCACCACCAGCTGGGGGTGGATCACCAGGTGCAGGGCGCGCTGGAGGCGGGACAGCTCCGCGCTGACCGAGTCGACCAGGAACGGCATGTCGTCGGTGACCACCTCGACGACGGTGTGGCCGATCGACCAGCCGTGCTCGTCCACGGTGGGGGTGCGGACCCGGACGTCAGCCGTGCCCTTGGGCCGCACCTCCGCCACCTCCAGGTGGCTGGTCCAGGCGCCCAGCAGGTCCTCCGGCCGCCGGGCGAGCAGGTCCTCGTCGGGGACGTGCAAGTAGTAGCGCGCGAGCAGCGCCGCCGCCTCGGTGCGGTCGTCCCGGCCGGCCAGTGCGGCCGCCTTCTCGAGCAGCTGCTCCCTGGATCTCGTCGGCGACTGCGCCATGATCGTTCGACGACCCTTCGACCTCGCATCGCAAGAACCCGCGCCGTTGCGGGCCGCAGCCGACCCTACCTTCCGGTCACGCGGTGCCGAACCGTTCCCGGGCGGTTCATCGAGGGGTGCGGCCGGGAGGCCGTTACGGTGGCAGCGACGCCGCGTCGACACCGAGCCTCGACCCGGCCGCACGACACCGAGTCGACCGGACATCGACGCCGAGCCGCCCCCAGGAGAACGACGTGAAGGTCACCGCGCAGATCGAGTACGCCTCCGACCCGGCGACCACGTTCGCCATGCTGCTGGACCGCGGCTTCCAGGAGGAGGTGTGCCGGGCGACCGGCGCGGTCAACCACGAGGTCTCGGTCGACCAGCTGGGGGACGGCGCGACGATCCGCACGACCCGCGAGCTGTCGACCAACGACTTCCCGGACTTCATCAGGACCTTCGTCGGTGACACGGTGCAGGTGGTTCGCGTCGACACGTGGGGGCCGGCGGCCGCGGACGGCTCGCGGGACGGGACCATCGTCGTCGAGATCAAGGGCGCCCCGGTGCGGCTGGACGGCACGATCACCATGCGGCCGGCCGGTGCGGGCGTCGTCGAGTCGGTCGAGGGCAACCTCAAGGCGTCCGTGCCGTTCATCGGCGGCAAGGTGGAGAAGGCGGTCGAGCCGTCGATCCGCTCGGCGGTGGCCGTCGAGGAGCGGGTCGGCAGGCGCTGGCTGGCCGGCTGACCGCGGGTTGCCGGATCCACAGCCTGGGAAGGTCGCCGTGTCCACAGCTCCCCTCGGCGGCGGTCCCTGTGGAGCGAAGCCGCACGCCGGTGCCGGTTGGTGACACCATGGTCCGGTGATGGAGGAGCAGCCGAAGACCACCGACCACCGGACGCGGCCCACATCGGCCGCGTTCAAGCAGTTCATCGCCCAGGGCTGGGCGCCGCGGCCGGACACCGTTCCGGACCGGGCCGAGGTGGCGCCGTACGCGGCCGCCCGCCGCGAGGCCGTGTCGAAGGCGTACCCGGGCGAGCGGCTCGTGCTACCCGCGGGCGGCCTGAAGGTGCGCTCGAACGACACCGACTACGCCTTCCGGCCGCACTCCGCCTTCTCGCACCTGACCGGGCTGGGCGCCGACCGCGAGCCGGACTCCGTGCTGGTCCTTGAGCCGCTCGAGGGCGGTGGCCACGAGGCCGTCCTCTACTTCCGCCCCCGTGCCGGCCGCGACACGCAGGAGTTCTACGCGGACGCTCGCTACGGCGAGCTGTGGGTGGGCGTCCGGCCGAGCCTGGAGGAGATCGAGGCCGAGCTCGGGATCACCGCACGCCACCTCGACGAGCTGTCCGAGGCGGTCGGCAAGGATGTCGGAACGATCCAGGTGCGGGTGCTCCGCGACGCCGACCCGGCGGTGACCGCCCGGGTCGACGAGGTGCGCGCCCAGTCACGCACCGGGACGGCGGACGAGCAGTCGCGCGACCAGGCGGAGCAGGACCGGACGGAGCAGGACCGGACGGCGCAGGACCAGACGGAGGCCGACGTCGCGGCCGACGAGGAGCTCGCGACGACCCTCTCCGAGCTGCGGCTCACCAAGGACGAGTGGGAGGTCGAGCAGCTGCGCCAGGCCTGCGCCGCCACTGCCGAGGGCTTCGAGGCCATCGTCCGCGGCCTGCGCGACGCCGTGGCCAAGGGCCGGGGCGAGCGCTGGGTGGAGGGCCAGTTCGGCCTAGTGGCCAGGCACGCCGGCAACGGTGTGGGGTACGAGACCATCGCGGCCGCCGGCGACCACGCCTGCACGCTGCACTGGATCCGCAACGACGGTGAGGTCCGCGACGGAGACCTGCTGCTGGTCGACGCCGGGGTCGAGGTCGAGTCGCTGTACACCGCCGACGTCACCCGGACGATGCCCGTGAACGGTCGGTTCAGCGAGGTCCAGCGTCGCGTCTACCAGGCGGTCCTGGACGCCCAGGAGGCCGGGATGGCCGCCGTCCGTCCCGGCAATCGGTTCAAGGACGTCCACGACGCCGCCATCAGGGTGATCGCCGAGCGCCTGGGCGAGTGGGGCCTGCTGCCCGTCGACGTCGAGACGTCGCTGGGCGAGGACGGAGGCCACCACCGCCGCTGGATGGTGCACGGCACCAGCCACCACCTCGGCATCGACGTCCACGACTGCGCCCAGGCCCGCCGGGAGCAGTACCTCGAGGCCGAGCTCCGGCCCGGGATGGTGCTGACCGTGGAGCCGGGCCTGTACTTCAAGGCCGACGACCACAGCCTGCCGGAGGAACTGCGGGGCATCGGCGTCCGCATCGAGGACGACGTGCTGGTGACCGAGGACGGCTACGAGAACCTGTCCGCGGCGCTGCCCCGGACCCCGGACGCCGTCGAGGCCTGGATGCAGCCGCTGCTGGGGTGAGATGCAGTGCTGCGGTGAGATGCAGTGCTGCGGTGAGATGCAGTCGCTGCTGGAGTGACCTGGGTTGACGCTGGGAGTCAGCGGGCGGGCATCTGCTGTAGCAGCTCCTGGGCGCGCAGCAGCAGCTTGTGCTCGACCAGCACCTCGTAGCGGGTGGCGACCACCTGGGTCACCGAGGTGAAGTCCCGCCGCCCGCCGGTGGCTGCGTAGGTCGCGAGTCCCATCGCCATGCCGAAGACGACGCCGAACAGGATGCCGGTGACGACGGCGGCAAAGGCGTTGTTGCCGTTGCTGAACAGGCTGAGCAGGATGCCGACGAACAGACCCATCCAGGCGCCAGAGGCGGCACCAGCCATGGCGGCCCGCCCGTAGGTGAGCCGGCCGGTGACGCGCTCCACCTGACGCAGCTCGGTGCCGACGATCATGCAGTTCTGCACCGGGAACTCGTGGTCCGAGAGGTAGTCCACCGCTCGCTGAGCGTCCTCGTACCGGTCGAACAACCCGAGCGACTGCGGAAAGTCGAGGTCCAGCGAAGGGCGCATGGCGCCCCCAGGTCCGACAGTGCGCGCCATGGCTCTCCTCCTTGACTCCGTACCGTCAGCCTGTCACGACGGCGTCCCGACCGCTCGGGTCCGTGCCCGCCTTTCTTCACGTGTTCAGGTCGTTGGCCGCGGCGGCCTGGTCGGCCGCGTCTCGCTCACCGCCGGCGCCCTCGGTCGAGAGCTCCCCGCCCGCGTTCTCCAGGTGGGCGCGCAGGAACCAGTGGAACTTCTCCAGCGCCGCGAGCTGCCCGATCAGCAGGTCCTCGGTCACCGGGTCGATGTCGGCCGTTCGCTCCTGCGCCTTGCGGTGGTCCGAGATGACCCCGGCGTACACGACGTCGAGCGCGCCGAGGTGCTCCTGGGTCGTGGCCCTGGCTATCGAGTAGTCGTCCCAGGAGCGCTGCTCGACGATCACTCCGGGCGTGCCCAGCGGAGGCACGCCCATCGTGGCCATCCGCTCGGCGACGTCGTCGACCATCGTGCGAACCGCGTCGATCTGCGGGTCGAGCATCTCGTGCACCGCGATGAAGTTGCGGCCCACGACGTTCCAGTGGACGTGCTTGAGCGTCAGCGCGAGGTCGTTCAGGGCGTTCAGCCGGTCCTGCAGGATCGCGCCCACCTCCGCGCCCTGCTCCGGCGTCAGGCCCGGGATCGAGTAGCGGGGGGTGGAGCTGCTGGCCATGGCCGAATTCCTTCCGCGTCGGGAGTACCTGCCCGCACGGCAGGCTCCTCCACCGTATTGACCGGCCGCCGCACCTGCCCGTCGAGAACCGCGCCGCCGCACAGCTGCGGACATCCGGTCCCTGCGAGGGCCGTTCCACGCACGGGTCTGGACAGGTCGGGGACGACCGCGCGCTTCGACCGACGGAGCACCGGCGCCCCCGGGCGAGTCAGACCGGGGTGACGTCGAGCACCTCCGGCCCGGACACCCCGCGCTCGGCCGCGGCTCGACGGCGGGACGAGGCGCCCGCCCGGACGACGACGGCCAGCCCGGCCAGCAGCAGCGCCGCGCCGGGCAGGGTCGCGGGCGGCGGTGCCTGGCCCCAGAAGGCCCAGGTCACCAGCGTGGCGCCGGGCACCTCGAGCAGGACGACCAGGGACACCGTTGTGGCTCCCACAGAACGCAGGGCGCGGTTGAACAGCGAGTGCCCGAGCAGCTGGGCGGTGAGTGTGAGGACGGCGAGCTCGGCCCAGGTGCGCGGTGCGTAGCCGGCCAGCGGCGCACCGCCGAGCAGGCACACCGGCAGCAGCGCCAAGGCGCAGACCGAATAGGCCACGCTCGTGTAGCCGGCGGTGCTGACCGTGCGCCGTACCGACGCCCCCAGCAGCGTGTACGCCGCGGCCGCGGCTCCCCCGCCAAGGGCCATCAGGTCGCCAGTGAGCGCCCGCGGCGAGCTGCTCGCGTCGACCCCGGTGATGACCAGCACGCCGGCCACCGAGGTCAGCACCCCGGCGACGACAGCAGGCGGCACCCGCCGTCCGCCCAGCCGATCCGCCATCATCGTGAACAGCGGCGCCGTGGTGACCAGTGCGGTGGCGGCCGTGACGCTGGTGAGCCGCAGGCTGGGGATCCACAGCCCGAAGTGCACCGCCAGCACCAGTCCGGCAGCCACGGCGCGCGCCAGCACGCGACGCTCTTTGCGGAGCATCCGGGCCAGCTCCGCGCGCCGCCGCGTCGCCGCCCAGGGCAGGACCACGGCCGTTCCCAGGGCGTTGCGCCAGAACGCGACGGCGAGCGCCGGGGCCGCCGTGGCGGCGGCGATGGGCCCGGAGAACGAGATCGCGACCACCCCGACGGCCAGCAGCGCCAGCGTCATGGCGGCGGCGTCGTGGCGGTCCTCGGGCACGGGACGCACTGTGCCAGCGGGTCCGCTGTGGGACGCTGCCGGGGTGAGCCAGGGCACCGACGCCAGCGCGGGCGCCGACGTGGGGGCAGGCACGGACGCCAGAACGGGCACCGCCGCCGACGCGGGCGGCGCTGCCCAGGCCGCGGTGCCGGCGGCGCTGCTCGCCGAGGCGGCCGCCAAGAGCGGGTTGGTCTGGATCCGCCCCGAGGGGCAGGACCGGTCCTGGCCGGCCTGGCACGTCTGGCACGACGGCGCGGTGGTCGTGGTCAGCGGCCCGGACGAGCAGCAGCTCCCCGAGCTGACCGGTCCGGTTGAGCTGCTGCTGCGGAGCAAGGACACCGGGCAGCGCCTGCTGCGGGTCCCGGCGGTCGCCGCCGTGCTCGCGGAGGACGACGACCGCTGGGAGCCGGCGGCGCGGGCGCTCGCGGCCAGCCGGCTGAACGCGACGACCTCACCGGCTCGGCTTCCCGAGCGCTGGCGCGGACGCAACCCGATCACCGAGCTGCGCGCCGCCGGCGCGGCGCTCGAGGCGCCGGGGAACTACGACGACGGCAGCGGGGCCGCGCCGCCGCAGCCCACGCCGGCCACGACGTCCGGCTGGCGGCCCTGGCACCTGCGGGGCCGTCGGCGGCGACTTCCCCGCCGTGGGCGCGCGCGGTAGGCGGTCACGCGCCCGCACGACAGGACCAACGCCCCGAAGACCCCGTACTCAGGCAGTAGCCGCGCATCGGTCCTGTCCGTAGGGCGTGGCGCGCCGCACGCGGCGGCAGGTCACGCGGGCGGCGATAACCTGACGCGGTGAGCGGTGCACCCACGCGTGTCTACGTCGCACGGCTGGCCAACCTGGCGGTCTTCGACCCCCAGGGCGACCAGGTCGGCCGGGTGCGCGACGTCGTGGTGACCTTCCGCACCGGACGGCTGGCCCCGCTCGCGATCGGCCTGGTCGTGGAGGTGCCCGGGCGGCGCCGGGTGTTCCTGCCGATGTCTCGGGTCACCAGCATCGACGGCGGCCAGGTCATCATGACCGGCGTCGTGAACTTGCGCCGGTTCGTCCAGCGCCCCGCCGAGACGCTGGTGCTCGCAGAGCTGCTGGACCGCACCGTCTCCATGCGCGACGGCAGCGGCGACGTCGTCGTCGAGGACGTCGCGATCAGCCAACAGCGGACCCGCGACTGGGTGGTGTCGAAGGTCTTCGTGCGCCGAGTGGTCCCGGCGGCGAAGGGCCTGACCGGGCGGCTGCGCCGGCGCGGCGAGAGCTTCGTCGTGAACACCGACCAGGTGACCGGCCTGTCCCTGGCCCCGACCGGGCAGGGCGCCGCGAACCTGCTCGCGACCTTCGACTCGCTGAAGAGCGCCGACATCGCCGACCTGGTCCACGAGCTGTCGCCCAAGCGCCGGCTGGAGGTCGCGGCCGCGCTCGACGACGAGAGGCTCGCCGACGTGCTGGAGGAGCTGCCCGAGGACGACCAGGTCGAGATCCTCACCCACCTGCAGAACGAGCGCGCCGCCGACGTCCTGGAGGCGATGCAGCCCGACGACGCGGCCGACCTGCTCTCCGAGCTCCCCGCGGACACCGCCGAGCACCTGCTGCAGCTGATGGAGCCCGAGGAGTCCGAGCCGCTGCGCCGGCTGCTCAGCTACGACGAGAACACGGCGGGCGGTCTGATGACCACCGAGCCGGTGATCCTCGCGCCGGACGCCACCATCGCCGAGGCGCTTTCCGTCGTCCGCCGCGAGGAGCTCAGCCCCGCCCTGGCCTCCAACGTGTTCGTCTGCCGACCGCCGCTGGAGACCCCGACCGGCCGGTTCCTGGGCCTGGTGCACATCCAGCGGATGCTGCGCGAGCCACCGCACGGTGCGATCGGCGGCATCGTCGACAAGGACATCGAGCCGCTCCCCCCGGACGCCACGCTGGAGCAGGTCACGCGGTTCCTGGCCACCTACAACCTGGTCGGCGCTCCGGTGGTCGACGCGGACGGGCACCTGCTCGGAGCGGTGACGGTGGACGACGTCCTCGACCACATCCTGCCCGAGGACTGGCGGGAGAACGACGACGAGGAGCAGCAGGAGCAGGGCCCGCACGGGGCCACGGCGGCCGGGAGCTCCCGTGGCACGTGAGCCGCGTACCCGCGCGACGCGGCTCGACCAGCCCCGCGAGGCACGCCGCGCGCTGCTGACCCGACCGCAGGTCGACCCCGAGGCCTTCGGGCGGCTCTCCGAGCGGTTCGCGCGGTTCATGGGGACGGCGAAGTTCCTCGTCTACATGACGGCGTTCATCGCTCTGTGGCTGGCCTGGAACGTCCTGGTGCCGCCGTCCCTACGGTTCGACCCGTACACCTTCACCTTCCTGACGCTGCTGCTGTCGCTGCAGGCGTCCTATGCCGCGCCGCTCATCCTGCTGGCCCAGAACCGACAGACCGACCGCGACCGCGTGGTGTCGGAGCAGGACCGGGCGCGCGACGAGCGGGCGCTGGCGGACACCGAGTACCTCACCCGCGAGGTCGCCTCGCTGCGGATCGCGCTGCGTGACGTCGCGACCCGTGACTTCGTCCGGTCGGAGCTGCGGACCCTGCTGGAGGAGCTCGAGCAGCGGGACCGGCTAGCAGAGCCGGACGGGGACGAGCTGGACGCCGCGCCGCCGGCGAGCGCCTGAGAAACACTTCACCGGAACGGCGGACCTGCCGATACCGAGGCCATGTCCGGCCGAATGCTGCACGAACAGGGGCTGCACGAGCGCGCCCACCCGCTGCCGCCCGGCGTGGCGTCGGCCGGTCGCGCCGGGCGCCGACGCCTCGGCGAGGTGCTTCTCGACGAGCAGCTGATCACCGAGGCCGAGCTCGCGCACGCCCTGGAGGTCCAGGGGACGACGGACGGCCCGCGCCGCCGGCTCGGCCAGGTGGTCGCCGACCTCGGCTACGCGACCGAGCGTGAGGTGGCCGAGGCGCTGGCCCAGCACCTGCGGCTGGAGGCCGTCGACCTGTCCCGGGTGGTCCCCGCGCCGGACGTCGTGCGGCTGCTCCCGCGGCCGGTCGCGGATCGCACCGGCGTGCTGGTGCTCGACCGGCACGCCTCCGGCGGGCTGGTCGTGGCGACGTCGGACCCCACCAACGTGCTGGCGCTGGACGACGTCCGGATGTACACCCGGGCCCCCGAGCTGTTCGTCGTCGTGGCCCCGGCCACCCAGATCAAGGACCATCTCGCTCGGGCCTGGTCGCTGTCCGAGGACACGTCCGGGGTCAGCATGGTCGCCGAGGAGGTCGACGAGGGGCTGCCGGAGGAGGCGGCGTCCGTCACCGCGATCGACGACGCCCCCGTCGTCCGGCTGGTGAACCAGGTCCTGTCCGACGCCGCCCGGCTGCGCGCGTCCGACATCCACATCGAGATGCAGCGGGAGAGCCTGCGGATCCGGTACCGCGTCGACGGACTGCTACGCGACGTCATGACCGCCCCGCGCCGGATCGGGCCGTCCGTCGTCAGCCGGGTGAAGATCATGTCCGGCCTCGACATCGCCGAGCGGCGGGTGCCCCAGGACGGCCGGAGCCGGATCGTGGTCGACGGCCAGGCGATCGACACGCGGGTCAGCACGCTGCCGTCCCTGCACGGCGAGAAGGTCGTCATCCGGCTGCTGACCCGGGCAGACGACGTCCCGTCACTGTCCTCGCTCGGGTTCGAGCCGCACCAGCTCGAGGTCTTCGAGCGGGCCCTGGCGGTGCCCCAGGGCCTGGTGCTGATCACCGGACCGACCGGCTCGGGCAAGACCAACACCCTCTACGCCGCGATCCACCAGACGATGACGCCGGAGAAGAACATCGTCACGCTCGAGGACCCGGTCGAGGTGCAGCTGCCCGGCATCACCCAGGTGCAGGTCAACCCGCGGTCCGGGCTCACCTTCGAGGCCGGCCTGCGCTCGATCCTGCGCCAGGACCCCGACATCGTGCTGCTCGGCGAGGTCCGCGACGGTCAGACCGCCGAGCTGGCGCTGAAGGCCTCGCTCACCGGGCACCTCGTGCTCACGACCCTGCACACCAACTCGGCCGTGGCGGCGCTGACCCGCCTGGTCGACATGGGCGTCGAGCCCTTCCTGGTGGCCTCCTCGCTCACCGCGGCCGTGGCGCAGCGGCTGGTCCGCAAGCCGTGCGGCTCGTGCGCCGAGGGCTACATCCCGGACGACGGGACGCTGGCGCTGCTCGGGCTGCGGATCGACGACATCCTGGACGCCACGCCGCTGCGCGGGGCCGGGTGCCCGGACTGCGGCGGCACCGGGTACCGCGGCCGGACCGCCGTGTACGAGGTGCTCGAGGTCGACGACGACATGCGCCAGGTGCTCATGGCCTCGGCGACCGAGTCCGCCGTGAGCGCCCAGGCCAGGGCCGTCGGCATGCAGACGCTGCGTGCCTCCGCGCTGGAGAAGGCCAGGCGCGGGGAGACCACCTTCGAGGAGGCGGTCCGCGTCACGCACGCCGACTCGGCGGCCGGGCACGCCTGCCCGGCGTGCGACCGCGGCGTCGAGAAGGGCATGCTGCGCTGCCCCTGGTGCGGCACCGGGCTCTCGACCGACCGCTGCGGCCAGTGCGAGCGCCGGCTGGAGCCGGACTGGAAGGTCTGCCCCTGGTGCGATGCGGGCTGAGCCGGCTGGTGGTACGTCAGGCCGGCTCGGGTGAGGCCAGCTTCTCGCAGGCCCGCCCCAGCGCCATCAGCTCCTCCGGGTCCAGCCGGTCCACGACGTAGGTCCCGATGCCACCCAGGTGGGTCGGCGACGCGGCCTTCAGCCGCTCGAACCCCGTGTCGGTCAGCACCGCGAACACCCCCCGGGCGTCACCGGGGCTGGGCTCGCGGCGTACGTAGCCGGCGGTGACCATCCGGTCGACCAACCGGGTCAAGCCGCTGCGGGAGAGAAGCACCGCGTCGGCCAGCTCGGTCATCCGCAGCCGCCCCCCGGCCCAGACCAGCTGCACCAGTACGTCGTACATGGCCAGCGGCAACCGCTGCTCACGCAGCAGGTCCTCCTCCAGCCGCCGGGTGACCCCGGCGTGAGCTCGGAGGAACGCCCGCCACGCACCGAGCTCCTGCTCAGTTGGTGGACGATGCCCGGACACCGTCGTCCGGACCTCCGGCTCCCTGCCGAGCGCCAGGCCCGGCTCCATCTCGCGCTGTGTCGCCGGCGCTG
Source organism: Actinomycetales bacterium (assembly GCA_035264765.1). Taxonomy (GTDB): domain Bacteria; phylum Actinomycetota; class Actinomycetes; order Actinomycetales; family Angustibacteraceae; genus DATFPQ01. The sequence goes on from DATFPQ010000086.1 coordinate 21,268, forward strand.
TGCCCTCCGGCGCGTCTTCCTGCGTCCCCTGCTGTGTCCCCTGAGCCACGGGGCCCATGCTAGGGCGCGCGGAGCGTCTCGCCCTGGGCACGACTCGGTACTCCGCTGGGACGACCTAGTATCGGTGCATGCCGCTCCCCACGCTCGACCAGGTCCGCGAGGCGCTCGCCCGGGTCGACGACCCAGAGATCCGCCGGCCCATCACCGAGCTGGGAATGGTCCGCGACGTGTCCGTCGGCGCGGACGGGCGGGTCGCGGTCACCGTCGACCTGACCACGCCTGGCTGTCCGCTGAAGGAGACCATCACCCGCGACGTCACGCGGGAGGTCGGCCGGGTGGCCGGCGTGCTCGGCGTCGACGTCTCGATGGGGATCATGGACGAGGCCCAGCGCAAGGCGCTCAAGGAGCAGCTGCGTGGTGGCCAGGCCGAGCGCGAGGTGCCGTTCGCCCGGCCCGGGTCGCTGACCCGCGTGTACGCCGTGGCGTCCGGAAAGGGCGGCGTCGGCAAGTCCTCGGTCACGGTGAACCTCGCCGTGGCCATGGCCGCCGACGGTCTGCGCGTAGGCGTCGTGGACGCCGACGTGTACGGCTTCTCGGTGCCCCGCATGCTTGGCGTCTCGCAGCGCCCGACGCAGGTCGACGACATGATCCTGCCGCCGGTGGCGTACGACGTGAAGGTCATCTCGATCGGGATGTTCCTGCCCAGCAACCAGCCGGTCGTCTGGCGCGGGCCGATGCTGCACCGCGCCCTGCAACAGTTTCTCTCCGACGTGTTCTGGGGTGACCTGGACGTCCTGCTGCTGGATCTGCCGCCGGGCACCGGAGACATCGCGATCTCGGTGGCACAGCTGATCCCCAGCGCCGAGATCCTTGTCGTGACCACGCCGCAGCAGGCGGCCGCCGAGGTCGCCGAGCGGGCGGGCGCGATCGCCCTGCAGACGCACCAGCAGGTGGTCGGCGTGGTGGAGAACATGTCGTGGCTGGAGCAGCCGGACGGCAGCCGGATGGAGCTGTTCGGCAGCGGCGGCGGCCGCGCCGTCGCGGATTCTCTCACCCGATCGGTCGGCGCCACCGTGCCGCTGCTGGGTCAGGTGCCGATCGACGTCACGCTGCGCGAGGGCGGCGACTCCGGCAGCCCGGTGGTTCTGTCCAACCCTGACTCCGCCGCCGCCGTCGCCCTGCGGGGCGTGGCGCGCGGCCTGTCGCGGCGGGCCCGTGGGCTGGCCGGGCGGTCCCTGGGGCTTACGCCCACCCGGCGCTGAGGGCCCCCGCGTCAGGTGGCGTCGTCGTCGTACGGGGACGCTGGCCCCCGGTCCACGGGTCCCCGGTCGGCGGTGTCGCCCCCCGCGCGGATGTCGTCCGCGCGGGTCGCGCCCGAGGGCTTCCGCTCGCGCGCCGGCGGCTCGTCGTCGTCCTCCAGCAGCGCCTCGCGAACGATCCGGCGGGGGTCGTAGCGGCGCGGGTCCAGCGCCTCCCAGTCGACGTCGTCGAACTCCTCGCCCATCTCGGATCGCACCTGCTCGCGGGCGTTGCGGGCGAAGGACCGGACGTCGCGCACCAGGCGCCCGAGCTCGGCGGCGTACTTGGGCAACCGCTCGGGTCCGATCACCACGATCGCCACGATGAGCAGGATGACCAGCTCACCGGGGTTGATGTCGAACACGGCCCCATCCTCGCACGCGAGAGGTCAGTCGACGGCCGCCTCCAGCGTCATCCGCACCGTTCGAACCTGGCTTCCGGTGCGCACCGTCAGCTCGACCGTGTCGCCGGGCGCCTTGGCCCGGATCGCGACGACGAGCTGGTCGGGCTCGGTCACCGGTCGGCCGTCGAAGCGGGTGATGACGTCGCCCGCGCGGATGCCGGCCTTGTCCGCCGGCCCGTTCGGGGTCACCGGCCGCTGCCCGTTGGTCCCCGCCGTCGCGATCCGCACACCCTGGCCCGTGTAGGAGCGGTCCAGCAGCACGCCGATCACCGGGTGCTCGGCCTTGCCGGTGCGGATCAGCTGCTGCACCGTCCGACGGGCCTGCTGGCTCGGAATCGCGAAACCCAGCCCGATGTTGCCGGACTGACCCAGCGACGCCGTCCCCGGCACCCGGGCGATCGCCGAGTTGACCGCGATCACCTCGCCGGCCAGGTTGACGAGCGGCCCCCCGGAGTTGCCCGGGTTGATCGCCGCGTCGGTCTGGATCGCGTTGATGAACGCGGGCGCGTCCCCACCGCCGCCGGCCGACACCGGACGGTTGAGCGCGCTCACGATCCCCGTGGTCACGGTGCCGTCGAGGCCCAGCGGCGCGCCGATGGCGATCACCTCGTCGCCGACGAGCACCGTCGAGGAGTCCCCGAACGCGAGCGCGGGCAGCCCCTTGCGCTCGACCTTGATCGCCGCCAGGTCGTACGACGCGTCCGCGCCGACCACGCGGGCGCGGGCCTGCGTGCCATCCGGGAACACCACGACGATCGCCCCGGACTCGCGGGCCCCCTCGACCACGTGGTTGTTGGTGACGACGTAACCGTCTTCCCGGACGACGAAGCCGGAGCCGGTGCCCGCACCGTCGGCGCCCTGCACCTTGATCGACACGACGCTCGGGAGCACCCGCTGCGCCACGCCGGCCACCGTGCCGGAGGCCCGCCGGGTGGACCCCGGCGACGGGACCGGCAGGGACGCCGAGCGGTCGATCCCGGACGACGTGCCCCGGTCCGCCCACCAGGCACCTGCGGCGCCGCCGAGCAGCGCCGCGACGAGGGCGACGAGGACGGCACCGGTCACCAGGAGCCCGGTCGGGACGCGCCCGGTGCGCCGCGACGCCCGACCCGCCGGGTCGTCGCCGTCCGGCCACCCGCCGAGGGTGTCACCCGGGGTCTGCCAGGGGGAGGGCACGGGGATGGTCGGGTCGTCAGAGGGGCTCGTCTGCTCCCAGACGCTCGGTGCCGGCGGCGCGGCGCTGGTTCCGGTGCTGGAGCCGGTGGTGGGTCCGGTGGTGGGTTCGGTGCTGGACTCGGTTGTGGAGCCGGCGCTGGACCAGGTCGTGGACTCGCTCGTGGATCCGGCGTCGGCCGGCTGCGGCACTCCACTTGCGGCGCCACTGGAGGCGCCGGTGGACGCACCCCCCGACCCGGCGTCGCCCGCCCACCAGCTCGGCGCCGGCTGGTCGCCGGCGGCCCGGTCTCCGCCGGGCCGGTCCTGTTCGCTCATCGAGACCTCCTGCGGCGCCGCGTCCTGACGACGATCCTCGCTCATGACAGGGCGGCTAGCCCAGGGCGGATCGCTTTTCCTGCGGCGGGACCCCGTGCTTCCCGCGTCGGACCGGTGTTCCAGGCCGGGCTAACGCCGGACCCTCACCGGGCCCGTCGTCGTCCCGGGGTTCCACAGGGACACCGTGGCGGTCGCGCCGGTCGGACCGGTGTTCCGGCTCCTGATCTGCTGCAGAACGGCCTCATGCACGCGCGCCTGCTGAACGCTGATCTGGTCGACCGGGGGACGCGCGGCCGGGCCACCCGGCAGCGGCACCCCGCGCAGGCCCACGCCGCCCATGGCCAGCACACCGACGCCGAGGGCTCCAGCGGCAGCGAGCACCGCGCGACGCGGCATCCGGCCCCGGCCGGTGCTCGTGCCCCGCAGGACCCGGCCACCGGGACGCGAGCTCCCCTGAGGTCGGGACGTCCCCGGCCAGGCCGCCGTGGCACGCCCGGCCGGCGGCGCGACGGCGGCGGTGGCCGGACGGGCGCTGCCCGGCACCGGGCGCCGTCGCAGCGGCACCGGGCCGCCGGGCTCACCGAGCCGCAGCAGGGCGACCATGAGGTCGCCCGACGGCGTGGGAGACGGCAGCGAGCGCAGCCGCTGCACCGTGAGCCGCTCGAGCTCCAGCGCGTAGGCGCAGGACGGGCAGGACGCGACGTGAGCCAGTGCGCGGGTCGCGGCGTCCGGCGCCATCGAGCCGTCGGCCAGCGCGCTCACCCGTTCGCCCAGGCAGGGACCGTGGGACACGCGCCTGATCATCGCCCCACCTGCCCCGAGCCGTCCGCTGCGTCGCCTCCAGCCGCGTGCAGGGGACGCTCCGGCCGGCGTCGGTGGGCGAGCGCCTCGCGGAGCTGCGAACGCCCCCGGTGGATCCGCGACCGCACGGTGCCGAGCTTGATGCCCAGGGTCGCGGCGACCTCCTCGTAGCTGAGACCCTCGATGTCGCACAGGACGACGGCGGCGCGGAACTCCGGCGACAGGGCGTCGAGCGCCGCCTGGACGTCGTCGTCGAAGTGGGTGTCCTCGTAGACCCGGGAGGGGTCCGGCTCGCGGCCGGCCACGCGGTCGTGGGCGTCGTCGGCGAGTGGGTCGAACCGCACCCGCTTCTTGCGCCGCACGCCGTCCAGGAAGAGGTTCGTCGTGATCCGGTGCAGCCAGCCCTCGAAGGTCCCCGGGCTGTAGGAGGACAGGCTCCGGAACACGCGGACGAAGACCTCCTGGGTGAGGTCCTCGGCGTCGTGGACGTTCCCGGTCAGTCGGTAGGCCAGCCGGTAGACCCGGCCGGAGTGCTCACGGACGACCTGCTCCCAGCTGGGCGGCGTCCAAGGAGCCTCGCCCGGCGAGCCGTCGGCAGGCTCGAGCGATGTCCAGTCCACCGCCCCACCTCCGACCGTCGCCGCGTCAAGCGTGGCTGCCATCGTCCCTCGTTCCCGCTCGATTTGGCCAACCGGCCCCGGTAACTGTCCAACGGACGGGACGGCGACGCCGTTCCCGAGCCGCTGTTTCCGGGCCGCCGACTAGGCTTCGACGCACCACCGCCAGCCAGGAGGCCGTCATCAGCGCACAGAAGCCCGCGACCTGGGCCTACGCCGAGTCCTTCGTCGAGGAGGACCCCATCCTCGAGCGGGCGCGCAGCCGCGGCGACGAGCTGGGCTGCGTCCCGGTCGGCACGGGGGCGGGCGCTGCCCTGCGGCTGCTGGCCGCGCTGCTCCCGGCGAAGTCGGTGGTGGAGATCGGCACCGGCGCCGGAGTGTCCGGGCTGTGGCTGCTGCGCGGCATGCCCGCGGACGGTGTGCTGACCACGATCGACATCGAGCCCGAGCACCAGCGTGCGGCCCGGGAGGCGTTCGCCGAGGCCGGCATCCGGGGCAACCGCACCCGCGTCATCACCGGCCGGGCGCTGGACGTCCTGCCGCGCCTCACGGACGGCGCCTACGACCTGGTGCTCGGCGACGCCGCCAAGACCGAGTACGACGACTACCTCGAGCAGGCGCTGCGGCTGCTGCGTCCCGGCGGCGCGGTGGCGTTCGACAACGCCCTCTGGCACGACCGGGTGGCCGACCCGGCGCAGCGCGACGAGACCACCACCGCGATCCGCGAGCTGGGCAAGCGGGTGCGTGACGACGAGCGGCTGCTGCCCTGCCTGCTGCCGGTCGGCGACGGGCTGCTCGTCGCGGTCAAGCGGTACTGAGGCCGACCGGCAGGCCAGGCCGACCGGCAGGGCGCCGGCTCAGCCGACGCCGAGGCCGGCCGACCGGCCGGGCGGCTCAGCCGACGCCGGGACCGCCGCCCGCAGCGAACCCGGCGCCGCCCTCCGCGACGGCAAC
>DATFPQ010000087.1:0-17286 GCA_035264765.1 Actinomycetales bacterium
AAGCAGCCGGCTCATCTGCGCGAGCGGCAGGACCGGATGGCTCACAGTTGCAGAGATCTTGTCGCCCGAGGCGGCCGCGACGGCGCCACTCTGCATCAGCGAGGTGGCGCGAGCCGAGCCGGTCAGCAAGAGACCCAGCACGACGAGGGCGACCAGGGCCGCCGTCCTCAACTGTGTCCTCCTCGCCATGCTGACACCATAACTTGGAAGACAAGAAAGTGAAAGGAGCATCAGTTGTCATACGTACACTAGCACCCAGCCGTCCTGGCCCGACCTTCGACGCACACGCCTGACCGCATGAAGGGCACGGCTCGACCGCTACGCGCATGAGCTAGCGGCGTCACCGGGCCCGCTCGGCTCGCCGGGCGCATCCGCTCACAGTGGCACCCTGAGAAACTGGTGCTGGTGCTTCCGACATTGCTTCACGGACCAGGCAAGGAGCCCGGACCATGGAACTCTCCCATCGCGCCCACGGCACTCACGCCACGCGCCGACAACGCGACCGAGTGCGGCCCGGTCGCGTCTACGACTCCGCCGACGATCCCCAGGAGCTGCGCGTGCTCGTCGACCGGGTGCGGCCGCGGGGAGTGAAGAAGGCCGACCTGGCGCTGCACTCGTGGCGCAGGGACGTTGCCCCGTCCACAGAGCTGCGCCGCTGGTACGGCCACCGCCCCGAGCGGTTCGAGGAGTTCCGACGGCGATACCGGCAGGAGCTCTCTGAGCCAGAACGCGCCGACGCCGTCACCGAGCTGGCTGAGCTGACCGCTCACCACCCTGTGGTCCTGCTCACCGCCAGTCGGGACGTCGAGCACAGCCAGGCCGCCGTGCTCGCCGAGGTGCTCGCCGGCTTCCGCGGAGAACACGTTGCGCCCAGCCACCGGTGAGGCCCTCCCCCTCCCATCTGTCTGCCAGTGCCGGAGCCTCGGTCGACGTGGCGCTGCTCGAGCTCGCAGCCAGCGTCCCCCGGGCTGTGGCGGGGGGTCCGTTATGGACAGCCGTCCGCATCATCTGTACGATCGTCCACATGATGCCTCCTCCTGACGCTGGAGACACCCGAAGCATGCGCGAGCGGATGCTCACCGGCGACCTCTACATCGCCGACGATCCTGAGCTGGCCCAGGCGAACGCGGCCGCGATGGATCTGATGGCTGCCTACAACACGACGTCGGCTCGCCAGGAGCCGCTACGTCGTCACCTGCTGGGCCGGCTCCTCGGCTCGCTCGGCGACGGCACGGTCATCCGTCCACCTGCCTATGACGACTACGGGTCGCAGGTGCACATCGGCGCCAGGTCGTTCGTCAACATGGGGCTCGTGGCGTTGGACGTCGCGCGGATCACGATCGGCGACGACGTCCAGATCGGGCCAAACGTGCAACTGTTGACGCCTCTGCATCCAGTCGAGCCGGTAGCCCGCCGCGACAAGTGGGAGGCGGCTCGGCCGATCACGATCGCCGACAACGTGTGGCTCGGCGGTGGCGTCATTGTGCTCCCGGGCGTGTCGATCGGGGAGAACACCGTTGTGGGCGCCGGTGCGGTCGTGACCAAGGACCTGCCGGCGAACGTCGTCGCGGTCGGCAACCCGGCCCGCGTCGTCCGCGCCATCGAAGAACCGGCTGCGCGCCACGAGGCCGTCGCCGCGGTGGAGGAGGCATGACCGCCGTGGAAGCCAGGGAGGGGTCGGTGGCCGTGGCCGCCGGGCCGGTCAGCGACGAGGCTGCAGAGCAGGTCCCGACCCGCCGTCGCAGGCGCCATGATCCCGATCGGCGGGACCGGCTGGTCGCCACTGCGCTCGACGTGATCGCCGAGCACGGCGTTGCGGGGGCGTCGCACCGGGCCATCGCGCGGGCCGCCGACGTGCCCCTTGGATCGACGACGTACCACTTCTCCACATTGGACGAGCTGCTGACAGCGGCGTTCACGGTGCAGGCCGAGACAGTCGCCGACGCGCTCGAGGAGCGCATGCGCGCGGCGCGCGGCCGGGAGGCGGCGCTCGATGCGCTGGCCACTCACCTCGCGCATGACCTGCTCGGCTCAGCGCGTGAGCTGGTTCTGGCGGTCGAGCTGTACGTCGCAGCAGCGCGCAGACCCGCGCTCCGTGCGGTCACCGAGGCGTGGATGCGGCGCAGCCGCCGCGCTCTTGAGCTGCACTTCGACCCCGTCACTGCGCGAGAGCTGGACGCCCTCATCGAAGGCCTCGTGCTGCATCAGGCGCTGTCGACCGAGCCGATGACTCCGGACCAGGTCCGCCACGCGCTGCACCGCATCACCCGCTGAACCGCACGCCGTCCGTTCCCCACACCATCACGCCACCCCTGCCCCACCAGTCGCCGACCTGCCGACACCTTCCTGGAGCTCGCCCCTCATGCCGTCCGCGCCCGTCGTTCCCGCCATCGAGCCCCGGCTCCGCCACGCGCGCGCCGCCGTCTCCATCGTCTTCTTCCTGAACGCGGTGCTGTACGCCAACCTGGTCCCGCGCCTGCCCGAGGTGAAGGACCACCTCAACCTCAGCAACGCCCAGCTGGGCAGCGGCATCGCCGCCATGCCGGTCGGGGCCCTGCTGGCCGGGCTGCTCGCTCCCGCGTTCATCCAGCGCCTCGGCTCGGCGAAGGTCGCCGCGCTCGGCCTGGCCGTCCTGGCGGTCGCCGTGTTCGGCGTGCCCCTTTCCGGAACCTGGCTGGTGTTCGCCCTGGTGATGCTGGTCGTGGGGGGCCTGGACGCCGTGGTCGACGTCGCCCAGAACGCCCACGGCTTCCGGGTGCAACGCGCGTACGGGCGCTCCATCGTCAACGCCTTCCACGGTCTGTGGAGCATCGGGGCCGTCGTCGGCGGTCTGCTCGGCGCTGCTGCGGCCGGGCTGTCGGTACCTCTGACGCTGCATCTGGCCCTGTCGGCGGCCGTCTTCAGCGCTGTGGCCTTGGTCGCCTACCGGTTTCTGCTGCCCGGCCCGGAGGACGCCGAGCGAGTCACGACGACCGACGCAGCGGACGGTGGACCCGCCAGTGGCTCCGCCACCCGGGTGCGTTCTATCGCGGCCCGCACTCTGCTGCCGCTCGGGGTCCTGGGAGCCCTCGCCGCGTGCGGTGCGTTCGTCGAGGACGCCGGCTCGTCCTGGGGTGCGCTGTACCTGCGCGGCGAGCTCGGAGCAGGTCCGGCGACCGCAGGTCTCGCCTTCGTGGCTCTGCAGGTGGCCATGACCGCAGGCCGGCTGACCGGCGACCGCGTCGTCGACCGCTTCGGCCAGCGCCGCGTCGCCCGCAGCGGTGGCGCCGCCATCGCTTTCGGCATGGGCCTGGCCCTCGCCGTGCCCTCGGTCGGTACGACGCTTGTCGGGTTCGCGCTGGCCGGGCTCGGGGTCGCGACGCTCATCCCCGCGGTCATGCACACGGCCGACGAGCTGCCCGGCCTTCCGCATGGCGTCGGTCTCACCATCGTGAGCTGGCTGCTGCGCGTCGGGTTCCTCATCTCACCCGCCGCCGTCGGCCTCGTTGCGGACGCGATCAGCCTCAGGGTCGCCTTGCTCAGCGTCGTCCTCGCCGGGTTGGGAATCCTTCTGCTGGGAGGGGTCCTCGTAGGATCCGCAGCCGCGGCCGCTCCGGACATCGATGGGACAAGCGTGCCCGCGACCGCCGCCGGCTCCCCGGCAGCCGCTCCCGCAGCCAAGCACCAGTGATGCTCCCCGCCGGCGAATCCGAGGCGGGGCCGTGACCGCGCGGTTCCCCTGTCGACGCTGCGAGCAACCCTGGCGACGAGGATGCGCCGTCGCCAACGGCACCCCGAGCACAGGCCACAGCGCCGAACACGTCCTCATCTCTCGACCACGGCAGGACCCCGACACCGCGTGGCCGCTTGGGAACGGCGTCCGACTGGCGTCAGGGCGTCGCCATGCGTTCCTGACCGCCCTTTACGGCGCCGGTCGTGTCGCCGCCGGGGTGGGCGAGGTCAGCCGTAGGCGGAACGGCCTGCTCGGGATCCGGCGGAGACGGGCGAGTCGCAGTGCTGCGCCGGGGGCGACCCGGGAGACGAGCTGCCAGTAGAGAACGCCGCTTGCCAGCGAGCCGAGGACCGCAGCCAGGGTGGACCGCTCCCAGAGCAGGGGGAACACCTGCCAATGAGTGAGGTAGACGTACAGCGAGGCACTCGCCAGCACGGACGCCACCCGGGTGAGGCCGGCCGGGCAGGGCAATGCCCTGACCCATACGAGCAGCAGCAGGCCGGCGAGCAGGACCGCCTCGCGCGGCGGGTCGCCGAAGAAGCCGGGCACGGCCGCCACCGCCGCCACCGTCAGCAGCGACCGGCGGGCGGGCGCGGTGCTGGCGGCGGCCCAGCCCAGTGCGAACAGCCACAGCGCGGGCCGGGTGCTGGGCACCCCGAGGTCGATCAGGCCGAACCGGGTCGCCAGGCCCGCGCCGAGCAGCGCGGCGGCGAACCCGAACGGGTATCGGCGCTGGGCCCGGTCTGCCCACGGGACGGCGAGCAGGGCGGCCGCGCCGACCAGCAGGTAGACCAGCACCTCGACGAACCAGAAGTGCCGGTCCGGACCCCAGCCCGGCTGGCCGACGACCGCTTCGAGCAACAGCACGTTGGCGACCCCGTAGTCGCCGCTCAAGAGGACCACGGCGCCGATCCAGGCCACGCTTGGCACCCCGATGCGGGCAACCGCGGCCAGCCGCCGGCGCAGCTGCTGCCGTCGACCGCTGCCGAGCAGCTGGAACCGGGCGAAGTTGAACCCGGCCACGGCGAGCAGCACATGCGCGGCGCCCGGCAGCGTGAACAGGTGGGCGTGCGTGCCGACGACCAGCACAATCGCGACGGCGCGCAGCAGCACGCTGGTCTCGACGGTGCGTACGGCCCACCGGCGGCGCCGGTCCTGGGGCGCCAGATCCCCCACCGGGGTGACGTGCCAACCCGCGGGCAGATGTCCGAGCAGCTCCTCCAGCCGGACGGAAACCTCGACGTAGGACAGCGAGTCCCCGCCCAGGCCGACGAAGGTGCTGTCGTCCGTGACGTCCGACCGGTCGAGCAGCTCGGCGTACAGCGCCCGCAAGGCGGCGGCGTCGACGAGCGGCGGGCTCGACGGACCGGATGACCGGCCCAGTGGCCGGCCGAGTGACCGGCGCAGTGACCGGCGCAGTGACCGGCGCAGTGGCCGGCGCAGTGGCCGGCCGGGTGGCCGGCCGAGTGACCGCGCCCGTAAGTGACCGGGCGACCGCCCAGGTGAGGGGTCGGGTGACGGGGCGGTCGGCCGGCCGGCGGGACGGGTTGCCGCCCGCGCCAGCTCGGCCACCGCCTGCACATCCGGTTTGCCGGAGGCCAGGAGCGGCAGCTCCGTGAGCGTCAGCACCCGGATGGCGCCGCGCGGCAGGCCGAGCTCACGAGCCGCGACCCGCCGCACGGCATCCGCAGTCGACACCTCGACGCCGGGTCGGTCCCGGTCCGCGACGGCCACGATCACCTCGTCGTCCGGCCCGACGCAGCAGGTGGTCAGCCCGTGCCGGGTCAGCACCGCCTCCGCGCGGTCGAGGTCGACCCGCAGCCCGAGCACCTTGACGAACCGGCTGCGCCGGCCGACCACCTCGTACAGCCCGTCGGCGTCCCGGCGGGCCAGGTCGCCCGTGCGCAGCACGTCCACGGTGCGGCCCAGGCTCAGGTCCGCGGGCGTGTTGGCGTACCCCAGCATGACGTTCGGCCCGGCGTAGACGAGTTCCCCGACGTCGGGGTCGGGGACGTCCGTGACTGGCTCCAGGGTGAACCACCCGCCCGGCACGGGCACACCGATAGCGTGCGGCGCGCAGTGGGCGAGCTCCGGCGGCAGGAAGGCCATCCGCGCGGTCGCCTCGGTCTGGCCGTACATCACGAACAGGTCCCAGCCGGCTCGCCGAGCGAGCTCGGCGAAGCGGCGCACCCGCTCCGGAGAGAGGCGGCCGCCAGCCTGCGTGACGTAGCGCAGCTGCGGCAGGTCCATGTCGGCGAATCCGACCCGGTCTAGCAGGTCGAACGTGTAAGGAACCCCGGCGAACGTCGTGGCCCCGGTGCGGCGGAACAGCTCCCAGAAGCACGGGTCCACAACCGACAGATCCGTGAGCACCACGGCCGCGCCACGCAGGAGGTGGCTGTTCAGGACGGAGAGTCCGTAGCAGTAGTGCAGTGGGAGCGTGGTCGCCGCGCGGTCGGTTTCGCGGATCGGCAGGTACGCCGCGATCGCCTCGGCGTTGGCCTGGATGTTCTGCGCGGACAGCCGGACCAGCTTGGGGGAGCCGGTGGACCCCGAGGTGCTCAGCAGCAGGGCAAGGTCCGGGTGCAGCAGGTGCGCCGTCCCCGCCCGGGTTTCCTCCAGTTCCCACCCGCCCGACCCGGCGCTGACCACGACATCGGGGTCGTAGGCGGTTCGCAGCGCCCGCAGCGCGGTCGGGTTGTCGCCGGGGGCCAGCAGCACTGGATGACCGGCGGACAGCGCGGCGAGATAGGTGACTACGGCCTCCAGCTCGTTGGCCATCGCGAGCAGGACGAGCCGGCGGCCGGTGCCGAGCCGCCGTGCGGCGTCCTCTACCCGCGCGGCGAGCTCCCGGTACGTCACCGCGCCGTCCCGGGTGACCACGGCCACCCGCTCGCCGTGGGTGGCCAGAGCCAGGGCGAACGGCACGTCGCCGCGACGCGGCAGCGCTGGAGCGGTGGGCATGCCTGCAGTATGAGGTAAGCCTGTCCTAACTGTGACCTGGGTCTCGCACCGAGCTGTTGTGGCGGTCGCAGCCGTCCCGTCGTGTTCCCGATCCGTCGCCGCGCCTAGGCAGGGCGGCGGGGTTGGAAGCCGCCGATCACCGTCTAGAGCGTCTGCGAGGGCGCCCGCCCGAAGCTGAACATGCGACGGGGAGTCGCGGACGCCACCCAACAGCTCCCGCGCGACTGACTACACCGGTCGACGCAGGTCTCAGCGCCGCGTGGGGTAAGCGTGCAGGTCACGAGGCGTCCGTGGCCGCCGCACCAGCGGATGGGCAAGTCTGATACCCACTGAAGGACAAGTGATTCAGTTGGCTGGGCCCGGTAAAGCAAATCGATGTACAAGCGTTGCGCCAGAGCGCGCAACGCCCTCGGGTGGTAGGCTCGGCGCCTTTCCAGGTCGTGGGCGCCTAGGCGACCAGGTGCATATCTCACTACGGGTCAGCAGGTCAGGGGTTCGAGTCCCTTGGGCGCGCACCGTCTTTGAGGCGGCGGTGGTATCACGGTCAGGCCCCTGACCAGCAGCAATGCGGTGGGGGCCGATTGCGATGGAACTGTCTACCGAGACTGTCGACCGTGTGATGCCCGGCTGTCCACCGGCGTTGAGGGGCCGTGGTCGGCTGCGGCTGTGACTGCGGCTCGTTCTGGCATTCAAGCGAGCTGCCCCGGCTGCCGAGGCAGACACCATGGGTAGGCCTGCGACTGACACCGAACGTCCGCGAGGACGCCGCGTCGGCGCGTCGTCACGGGCGCGCGCCCGTGCGCTGAAGCCCTGCGTCTACCGCTCCCTGGTCTCAAGAGAAGGCGGGTCCGTCGTGCGCCGCGTCCCATCCCTGCTGTTGCTGTCCTTCGCTACTCCCGCGTTCATCGGCCTTCCGACCGTGACCTTGCCGGCCGCGGCCGCACACCCGGTCTCGGCATCCGTCCAGCAGCTGGCCCTCGCCGGTGTCGACTCTTCCGCGCTTGCCGAGTCCCCGGCGCCGGAGGACGAGCCGGCCGAGACAGTCGCCGCCGCCGGTAATTCCGCGGCCGCGCGTCGGGACGCTCTCAACAAGGGATCCCGCGCCGCGCAGATCAAGCGCACTCCCGTCGCGGTGACTCCCAAGAGGGTGACGTCGTCGTTCTCCGCCCTCGGCGTGACCTGGGCCGCAGACGCTCGCGTCTCCGACGTCGCGGTGCAGGTCCGCACGCACAGCCGCAAGGGATGGTCGGCGTGGACCGAGGTCGAGGTGGAGGGCAACGGCGCGCCGGACTCGGGCACCGAGGCGGATGGCGAGCGCGCCGGCTCAGATCCCCTGTACGTCGGTCCGTCCGACGGCGTACAGGTCCGCGTTGACGGCGCCTCCGTGAAGCCGCGTGACCTGAAGCTGTCCCTCATCGACCCGGGCTCGTCTGCCGCAGATGCGACGGCTGCCGTTGGGCCGCGGACTATCGGCGGCTCGCAGGCGCAGGCCGCCGTGTCCCTCCCGACATACGTCACTCGGGCCGGCTGGGGCGCGAACGAGTCGTATCGCACCTGCACGCCCTCCACGGCCGCCACGATCAAGGGCGGCGTTCTGCACACCACCGCGACTGGCAACAATTACACGGCCGCGGAAGCGCCCGCGGTGATGCGCTCCATGTACGCCTACCACACCCGCTCCTTGGGTTGGTGCGACATCGGCTACAACTTCCTTGTCGACAAGTACGGCACCCTCTACGAGGGCCGATACGGAGGCGTGGACCGCGCCGTGATCGGGGCACACACCGGTGGGTTCAACACCGGGACTTTCGGCGTGTCGATGATCGGCAACCACGACCTGGTCGCCCCGACCGTGGCACAGCTACGGACCGTGGAGCAGGTGTTCGCCTGGAAGCTCGCCATGTACGGGCGCGACCCGCAGGGCACGACGACGTACACCTCCGGCGGTGGGTCGGCGACGACGTACCCGGCCGGGACGGTGGTCACCAAGGCGGTGATCTCCGGCCATCGCGACTACTCCACCAAGAGCTGCCCGGGCAACCGCGCCTACCCGATGCTGCCGCAGATCCGCGCGGCGGTCGCCGAGCTCATCGCAGACGGCGCGGCCAGGAGGTCAGAGCAGGTGGCGTCCGCCGTGACTCTGTCGGCCAGCCCGGCGTCGTTGACGTCCGGAGCCATCACCACGCTTTCCGGCAAGCTGACCGCCGGTGACAGGCCGCTGGCCGCCCGGCAGGTAGGCCTGTACGTCCGCAAGGAAGGCTCGTCGACCTGGTCGCTGCTGAGCACCCACACCACCAGCGCCACCGGGACCTTCTCCATCACGGACACCCCGGGCAGCAGCCAGACGTACGCCGCCCGCTTCGACGGGGACACCAACTATGCCGCCTCCGCGCGTGAGGTGTCCGTGACCGTCACACCCAAGACCACTGCCACGAAGGCCGCCACATCCCTCACCGCCGTCGCCTCGCCGACCACCATGACGTACGGCACCAAGGCAACGGTACGAGGCAAGCTGACCCGAACCACGGGAGCGGCACTTGCTGGCAGGCCCGTTCTGGTGTACGTGAAGTACGGCTCGGGCGCGTGGTCGCTTGCCGGGACAGTTTCCACGACCTCGGATGGCACCTACGCGTTCAGGCATGCGGCCAAGGCCAATGCCAAGTACGGAGTGCGGTTCCGCGGCGGCGCGGCCGACCTTGCGGCCAGCCGTGACGTCGCGGTCCGGGTCGCAGCCAAGACCACAGCCGTGGTGTCATCCTCGAGTAGCAGAGTCGGCCGCACGGTGCGGGTCTCCGGGAAGGTGACACCGGCGCACGCCGGCCAGCGCGTGCAGCGTCAGCAGCGCATCAACGGTGCGTGGGTCACGCTTAGCTCGGCTAAACTGTCATCGGCGGGCACGTTCAGCTTCTCGGTGAGGCCGACAACGGGCGGCACGAAGTACTACCGCGTCGTGAAGCCGGCAGACGCTGACCACGTGACCGGCGTCAGCCCAACCCGCAGGTTGGTCATTCGCTGACCGAGCAGCGCCAGGTCAGCCCCCGAGATAGCGCAGCACGGCGAGCACGCGCCGGTTGTCATCCTCGGACGCGGGCAGGCCGAGCTTGGCGAAGATGGCCGCCACGTGCTTCTCCACGGTACCCAGCGAGACCACGAGGGCTTGGGCGATCGCGGCGTTGCTGCGGCCTTGCGCCATCAGCGACAGCACGTCGCGTTCGCGGGTCGTCAGCAGCCCGAGGTCGTGGCTGCGTCCGCTGGCCCCCGCCAGCTGCGTGACGACGTCCGGGTCGAGGGCGGTGCCGCCGCCCGCAACCCGGACCAGCGCCTCCGTGAACTCTGCGATATCGGCGACCCGGTCTTTGAGCAGGTATCCGACACCCGCCGAGCCCGCCGCGAGCAGCCGGGTGGCGTACTTGGTCTCGATGTGTTGGGAGAAGAGCAGCACGCCGGTGCCGGGGTGCTCCTGGCGGATCTCGATGGCGGCGCGTAGCCCCTCGTCCGTGTGGGTCGGTGGCATCCTGATGTCCACCACCGCGACGTCTGGTCGATTCTCGGCGACCGCCACACGCAGGGCGTCGGCGTCGGGCACAGCCGCGCTCACCTCATGGCCGCGGCCCGTGAGCATCTGGGCGAGCAGCTCCCGCAGCAGCGCGGCGTCCTCTGCGATCACCACCCGCACGCGTCACACGCTCTCACGCGTGCAGGGGCAGGGTGACGGTCACGGCCGTTGGGCCACCCACGGGGCTTGCCACATCGAGGCTCCCGTCAACGGTGCGGACCCGTTGCGACAGACCCGAGAGCCCGCCCCCGCCGATGAGGCGGGCGCCGCCGCAGCCGTCGTCGGTCACGCGCAGTTGCAAGGGGCCGCCTCCCACCTGGGTCACGGTCATCGAGGCTCGCCCAGCCCCACTGTGCTTGATGACATTCGTCAGCAGCTCGGCAGCGCAGAAGTACGCGATGGTCTCGATCGCCGGCGTGGGGCGGCGCGACACCTCCACCCCCAGCTCGACCGGCACACGACTAGCCGCGGTCAAGGTGGCGAGGGCGTTGGCGAGGCCGTCGTCGAGCGACGGCGGGTGGAGGCCGCGGGCGAGGCTGCGCAGCTCGGCGAGGGCCTCGACGGCTTGGGAGTGCGAGGTCTCGATGAGGGCGCGCACGTCGGCGGTGTCGGTGGCCGGCCCGCCGCAGCTGATCTTCTCCTTGACCATGTCGAGGCTCATGGCCAGCGCAACCAGCCGGACCTGCGCGCCGTCGTGGAGGTCACGCTCCAACCGACGCAGCAGGGCCGCGGCGTCGTCGACAGCGATCGCCCAGGTCTCCTCCAGGTCGCGTACCCGCCGCGCGAGCGGGCCGGCTCCGAGGAGCGCCCTGCGGAGCCAGCGGTCCACGGCTACCGCACCCCGGGTGAACCACGGAGCACCCGCAAGGGTCGCCGCCCCGATAGCGGCGGCCCAGAAGGTCTCCGCGAACGAATCCGCGTGGGGCGAGCCGAACGGCAGCGGGGTGATGACAGGGACGCCTCGGGTAGGCACCGAGACCTGCAGGCTGAGCAGGGTCCAACGAAGCGGGGCGGTGAGGTCGAAGAGTGCGGTCACCCACCAGCCCAGCGCATACGCGCCCAGCGCTGCAGCAGGCAACTTCGCCAGCGCGTATGCCACCGAACGCCAGCTCGCCGCATCGCGGAGGCGGGCGTCGAGGCCGGCGAGCATCCCCCCGCCGGGCCGAGCCGTCGGCGGTTCCGGAAGGTCGTCGCCGAGCAAGCGCCTAGCGAGGCGGCGGTTAGCGCCGGCGAAGGCCCGGGCCAGGCCGGTCGCCACCAGGACCAGCAGGAGTCCGAGGACCGCGCCGATCAGCGAGAGAGCAAGAACCGCACCGAGGAGGAGCGGTACGAGGACGAGGACGAAGCCGGCCACGGCGAGCGGGAGGCCGAGCAGGCAGTAGGACGCCTCGGCGCCCGCTCGGCGGCTGAAGGGCGCCCGGGCCAGGGCGCCGAGCACGCTCCGGGCCTGCCGGACGTGCCCGCTCACGCGTCCCGCCGGTTGAGCAGCCAACCGCCGACGCCCAGTGCTGCCAACGTGTACAGGCACAGCACACAGAAGCCCGTCCAGGGCGCCAGGGTGTCGGAGACGGGCTTGGCGACGGCGATCGAGTTCGCAACGATCAAGGTGGGGAAGAACTTCGCCACCGTGGTGCCGGTGAGTCCCACAGCGATAAGCGGCAGCACGAACGTGACGGCGACGAGCGCGCCGATCGCCCCGGCGGTGTGGCGCGCGATGGCGCCCAGGCCGATGCCGATCAGTCCGATCTGCGCGAGGTACGCCCCAGTCAGCACCACGGCCCGTAGCACTCCGGGCTCCTCGAGCGCGGGGGCCGGCACATCGTCGGCTAGCGCCGCGCGCCCGGCGAAGAAGGTCGCGAAGCACACGGCCTCTCCGGTGATGAGCAGAACGACGGCGAACACGGCCGCCTTCGCGGCGAGGACCATGGGTCGCCTGGGGATCGCGGCAAACGTCGAGCGGATGGTGCCCGAGGAGTACTCGGCGCTCACCGCCAGAACCCCCAGCACGCCGATGACGAGCTGGCCCAGGGCCACGCCGGCGAGCACGTTGTTCGTAGGGTCGAAAAGGCTGCGCGCGGCGTCGGTCGAGGGGGGCCGGGTGTTCGCCATGGTGGCCACACCGATGCCTACCATGCCGACCACGACCAGCATGAGGGCCCACAGTGTCGAGCGCAGGCTGCGCAGCTTGATCCACTCCATGCGCACGGCGTCCCCCACGCCGTAGCTGCCCGCCGGACGTCGCTGACGGCGGCCTCGCCCGGTGGCTGCACGACCGGTCACAGCTGCCGCCCCTTTTGGTGTCGACCGACGTTGGGTCGCCCGCGGCCGTCGCGGCCCCTGTCGGCAGTCAGGCCGAAGAAGACCTCCTCCAAGGACTTCCCGTCAGCGGTCAGCTCGGCGATGGAGCCGTCGGCCAGCAGCCGGCCTCGCCCGATGACCACCACGTGGTCCGCGACGATCGACACCTCGCTGATCAGATGGCTGGACAGCAGCACGGTCCGCCCCTCGGCAGTCAGCGACCTCATGAGCTGTCGGACCCACACCACCCCCTCGGGGTCCAGGCCGTTCGTCGGCTCGTCGAGCAACAGCACCGCCGGATCCCCGAGCAGCGCAGCGGCGATGCCAAGCCGCTGGCTCATGCCCAGCGAGAAGGACCCGGCGCGTCTGCCGGCAACGTCGGCGAGCCCGACCACCCCGAGCACGTCATCCACACGTGACCGGGGGAGGCCGCCGCCGGCGGCCATGGCCGCCAGATGCGAGTAGGCGGTGCGGCCGGGGTGGAACGCCCGGGCCTCCAGCAGCGCCCCGACCGCACGCATCGGCCATCGCAGGGCGGCGTAGGGGCGGCCGTCGATCCGTGCCGATCCGGCGTCCGGGCGGTCGAGCCCGAGGATCATCCGCAGCGTGCTCGACTTGCCCGCGCCGTTCGGGCCGAGGAAGCCGGTGATGGCGCCCGGCGGGACGTCGAAGCTCAGCCCGTCGACGGCCACGACTGTCCCGTACCGCTTGGTGAGGGATCTGGCGCTGATCATCCCGGCTCCTCAGTTGCCGACGCTGCCTGCCTTCTCCGGTTACGACGCTAGAGGGGAGGCCGCTTGCGGCGGACCGTGGTTGACCGCCGTCTTCTCCTGGGCGTTTTCCCCCAGGAAGGCGCCTGGCGGGTAACCAACAAGCATTGCAGCAACGTAACTACGTCGCGTCGGCGGTTCCGTGCGAGACAGCACTCGCCCAGCCCGTACCGGCTGGCCCGAGGGCCGCCGTCAAGCACCAGCCGTGGAGCGGCCATCGGTCGGGTTCGTCGAGAACCGCTCGGGCTGCACGAGGACGGCGGCGCGGCGCTCCGCGGCCATGACCCGGTCGTACTCGTCGAGGTCGTCGTGAGTCCCGCCCGCCGCGTGGAAGATCTCGCGCAGCAGCCGTGGCAGGGCGCCGGCGTCCAGGCCGGGCAGCGGGTCGTCCGGTCCCGCCAGGTCCACGGGGCCGGCGACGGCCACCCACGCCCAGCCCGCACGGAAGACCAGCGTCGCTCGCGGGTGCCGGCGCAGGTTGGCGAGCTTCGCGGTTCCGCCCTGGGCGACGAAGCCCACCACCGGCTGCCCGCTGACCGGGTGCCTTAGCACCCCGGCGTTGACCACGCTGGTACTCGGCTCCCCGTCCCGGCGCAGGGTCACGACCACGGCCAGGCCGTGCTCGGCTCCGCCCAAGCGCGTGACCAGATCCAGGCCCTCCTGGGTGGACGTCGTCATGATGACCTCGCGCCGCGCGAGCGAACCAGATCCGGACCCGTTCGCAAGCAGCGTGTCCGCGCGGTCCACGTGGAGTGGCTTCCCGATCGCCTTCTGCTCGGTCTACCGGCGCCGCTCGCGGAGAACCCGCTGCGCCCGTGCGATGTGGTCATAGGTCTGAGGGTCGCCGTCCCGCAGACCGGACCGCAAGTCATGATGCTCCAGTAAGACGTGGTGGCTGCAGCAGGTGATGGTCCACCCACCCCATCGCAGTACCCGAGGAAGCCGTTCCCGGTGGCCGTTGTTGCATCAGCCGTGAAGAAAATCGGGTTCTTGTCGTTCGGGCACTGGACGCCGTCGCCGCAGTCGCAGACTCGGTCGGCCTCCGACGCGCTGCTGCAGTCCATCGAGCTCGCGGTCGCGGCCGAAGAGCTAGGGGCCGACGGTGCGTACTTCCGGGTGCATCACTTCGCGCGCCAGCTGTCCTCCCCCTTCCCGCTGCTTGCGGCGATCGGGGCCAGAACGAGCCGGATCGAGCTCGGCACCGGTGTGATCGACATGCGCTACGAGAACCCGCTCTACATGGCCGAGGACGCGGGTGCGGCTGACCTGATCTCGGGGGGCCGGCTGCAGCTGGGCGTCAGCCGGGGTTCACCGGAGCAGGTCATCGACGGATTTCGGTACTTCGGCTACGTGCCGGCCGAGGGCTCCGACCACGCGGACCTGGCCCGTGAGCACACGCGGGTGTTCCTCGAGGTGCTCAAGGGCAAGGGTTTCGCGCAGCCCAATCCCCGGCCCATGTTTCCCAACCCGCCCGGCCTGTTACGGGTCGAGCCCCATTCGCCGGGGCTTGGTCACCGCATCTGGTGGGGCGCCGGTTCCCGCCGAACTGCCGAGTGGGCGGCGGAGCACGGCATGAACCTGATGAGCTCAACGCTGCTCACCGAGGACACGGGCGTGCCGTTCCACCGGCTCCAGGCCGAACAGATCGAGCGGTTCCGGGACGCCTGGAAGGCTGCTGGCCACCAACGTGAGCCGCGAGTCTCGGTCAGCCGCAGCATCTTCCCGGTGGTCAGCGACCAGGATCGTGCCTACTTCGGTCGCGAGGCCGGTAGTCAGGACCAAGTCGGTTACCTGGACGGCGGCACCGCCCGCTTCGGCAAGACGTACGCCGGCGAGCCGGACCGGCTCGTCAAGGAGCTCGCCGAGGACGGGGCGATCGCAGCCGCGGACTCCCTCCTTCTCACGATCCCCAACCAGCTCGGCGTCGACTACAACTCGCATCTTCTCGAGAGCGTGCTGCGCCACGTGGCGCCCGAGCTCGGCTGGCGCTGAGGCGATGGCCAGGGACCGCTCAGCCCTTGGTAGCGCCGGCGGTGAGCCCCGCGATGAAGTAGCGCTGGAGCGCGACGTACGCCACGACCATGGGGGCGCTGGCGATGAGGACTCCGGCGAACAGCAGGGTGTAGTTCGTCGTGTACTCGCCCCGGAAGTCCAAGAGGGTCTTCGGCAACGTTTCGTGGTCCGGGCTGGTGATGAACAGCAGCGGGTAGAGGAGGTCGTTCCAATGCATCACGAACAAGAAGATCGCGACGGCCGCCACCGAGGGCAGCGCCAGCGGTAGTGCGATGGACCGGTAGATCCGCCAGGTCGAGGCTCCGTCCATGCGCGCCGCCTCGAAGAGCTCCTGCGGGAGCGTGGCGAAGAAGCCGGTCATGATGAACACCGCGACCGGGCAGGTGACGGCGATGTTGATGAGGACCAGGCCGAGCAGCGAGTCGGTCAGGCCGAGCTGCCGGAAGATCACGTACTGCGGGATCATCGCCACCTGGGCCGGGACCGCCAGACCCGCCGCGAACAGCCCGAAGAGGGCGATCCCTAGCCAGCCCCTGATGCGCGAGATCGCGAAGGAGGCCCAGCTGCTGACGGCCAGGGTGATCGACACCGAGAAGGCGGTGACCACCACGGAGTTCAGGAAGCTGCGGCCGATCCGGCTGTCGGTGAGCAGTGTCGCGAAGTTGGCCAGGGTCGGCGGCTTTGGCAGGCCGACAGGGTCGGCGTACAGCTGCGGAGTCGACTTGAGCGAGGTGGCGACCACCACGACCAGCGGGACGGCAA
The DNA here is from genome assembly GCA_035264765.1 of Actinomycetales bacterium. Taxonomy (GTDB): domain Bacteria; phylum Actinomycetota; class Actinomycetes; order Actinomycetales; family Angustibacteraceae; genus DATFPQ01. The sequence continues at coordinate 16,076 of DATFPQ010000087.1, forward strand.
TGAGGATGGCGTAGACGGTGAGCAGGCCGCGACGGCCCAGACGGCTCGCCGGCGAGGACCGCGTGTGCGAGCTCACGCCTTGCCCCCAGCAGCCCAGGACACCGCGCGCTGCTGAAAGAACGTCACCGCGGCTATCAGCACCATGAAGATCACCGACTGCGCTGCCGCATAGCCGAAGGCGAAGCTTCGGAAGGCGGTGGTGTAGATCAGCGTCGAGAGGATCTCGGTGGCGTGGTTCGGGCCGCCGCCCGTGCTCGCGAAGACCAGGTCGAAGGCCTTGAACGACTGGATCGTGGTGTACGCGACGACGATCACCATCGTCGGCCGCAGCATGGGGAACGTCACGAACCGGAACCGCTGCCAGCGGCTCGCCCCGTCGACGTCCGCGGCGTCGAAGAGCTCCTGCGGCACCTGCTGCAGCCCGGCGATGAACACGACCATCATCTGGCCCGCGTGGAACCAGATCTGGACGACCGCCAGATAGAAGATCGCCATCCGCTGGTCGCCCAGCCACGGTTGCTGCAGGGACGTCAGCCCGACCGCCTCGAGGGCCGAGTTGAGCAGGCCGAGGGTGGGGTCGTAGACGAACGACCACACGAAGGCGACCGACACCGACGAAAGGATCGTGGGGAAGAAGTACAGGGCGCGCAGCGACACGGACGAGCGCGAGTTGCGTTGCAGCGCCAGCGCGAGGACCAGCGACAGCGCGGTCTGTACCACGACCACGGCGAGCATGAACTTCAGGCTGTTCCCCGCCGCCTGCCGGAAGATCGTGTCCGCCGTGAGCAGCCGCTCGTAGTTGTCCAGCCCGACGATCCGGTAGGTGGGGGAGACGCCGTCCCAGTCCGTCACGGAGTACCGCAGGGACTGCAGTGACGGCCACAGCACGAACCACCCGTAGAGCACCAGGGCGGGCGCCAGCATCAGACCGAGCGCCGGATCGAGGCGCCGGCGCCGTGGCCGCGGAACGGCAGCGAGTCGTCCGGCTGCGTCGGGACGCGCGCGCGCGGCGACCCGGACCCGGTCGGTCACTTCGGTCGCGCTTCGTCAACGAGCTTCTGGGCCTCCTCGGCCGCCTGCTCGACCGGCGTGCCGGTGGCCACGGTGAGCAGGGTGTTCTCGACCGCGGAGCGCACACCCACGCTGGCGAACTGGAACCGGGGCGCCAGCAGCAGCTTCCGCTCGCTCCACGGCGACAGGGCCTTGAGGTC
>DATFPQ010000088.1:0-7370 GCA_035264765.1 Actinomycetales bacterium
GAAGTCGACCGAGGGCGGCATCACCTACGTCGAGTGGTCCTACGCCAAGGACAACAACCTCGGTGTCGCGCAGATCGACAACGGCGGCGGCCCCGTGGAGCTCACCGGCGAGTCGGCGGGCAAGGCTCTGGTGGCCGCCAATCCCGCGGGCGAGGGCAACGACCTGAAGCTCGCCCTGGACTACACGACCAAGGCACCGGGCACCTACCCGATCGTGCTGGTGACCTACGAGATCGTCTGCAGCAAGGGGCTGGATGCCACCAAGACGGCCGTGGAGAAGGCGTTCCTCGGCCACTACGCCAGCGCCGAGGTGCAGCAGGGCCTGCAGGACATCGGCTACGCGCCGCTGCCCGAGGAGGTCCGCACGAAGGTCGAGACCGCCGTCCAGGCCATCAGCTGAGCACGACCCGATCGACCGCTGCCCCTTCCGTGACCGACGTCGGTCGCGGAAGGGGCACGGCGCCGTCCAGGACCACCCGCGCTGCCCTTCAGGAGCCCCCAATGTCCACCATCACCGGAGCGTCCGTCGTCGACACGGTCGACCAGGGCGGGCCCCCGGCCGGCGGCGGGTCGACCGGTCGCCTCGGCGACCGGTTGATGGCCGGCGCGGCCAAGGGTGCCGGGATCCTGGTCATCGGCCTGGTGGTGCTCGTCGGTGCCTTCCTGCTGAGCCGGGCGGCTCCGGCCCTGGCGGCGAACCAGGCGAACTTCGTGACCTCGCGCGTGTTCTCGGTGGACGGCGGCACCCTCCGCTTCGGCATCGCCGACCTGCTGTGGGTGACTCTCCTCAGCTCGGTCATCGCGATGGCCCTGGCCGTGCCGGTGGCCATCGGGGTGGCGCTGTTCATCACCCAGTACGCACCGCGGCGGCTGGCGACACCGGCCGCCTACCTGATCGACCTGCTCGCGGCCGTCCCGTCCATCGTCTACGGCCTCTGGGGCGCCAAGGTGCTGCTGCAGCCTTACCGCGAGCACGTGCAGGACCCCCTGGCCCACGCCCTCGGCTGGATCCCGCTGTTCCGCAGCACGAGCGTGTCGGCCGGGACGATCCTGCTGGTCTCGATCGTGCTGGCCATCATGATCCTGCCGATCATCACGGCACTATCGCGCGAGGTGTTCGCCCAGACGCCTGTGGCGCACAAGGAGGGCGCGCTCGCCCTTGGTGCGACGCGCTGGGAGATGATCCGCACGGCGGTGCTGCCGTTCGGCCGGCCCGGCGTCATCTCGGCGTCGATGCTGGGCCTCGGCCGCGCGCTCGGCGAGACCATCGCCGTCACCATCATCCTGAGCACGCTGCCGGGCGGCGCACCGTGGTCGTTCTCGGTGTTCAACGGCGGCGAGACGTTCGCCTCGCGCATCGCCAACAACGCCGCGGAGTTCGACACCCCTGCCAAGACCGGCGCCTTCATCGCCGCGGGCCTCGTGCTGTTCCTCCTGACCTTCGCCGTCAACGCGGTGGCCCGCATCGTTATCGAGCGCAGGAAGGCCTTCACCGAATGACCGCCCTCGCCCCTCCCGAGCGCCTGACCGTCGTCCCGGCGGGCCTGGCCAAGCCGTCCGGACGCCGGTCGGTCACCAACCTCGCGGCGACCGTGCTCGTCACCCTGGCGTTCGTCATCGCGGTGGTTCCGCTCGTCTGGATCCTGTGGACGGTGCTCAGCAAGGGCCTCACGCTGCTCTTCGACCAGCAGTGGTGGCTGAACTCCCAGCGCGGCATCACCTCGCGCCGCGAGGGTGGCGGCGCGTACCACGCCATTCTGGGCACGCTGCTGCAGGCGGCCGTCACCGCGCTCATCTCGGTGCCGATCGGCGTCCTCACCGCGATCTACCTGGTCGAGTACGGTCGGGGCCGCCTGGCCCGGGCGGTGAGCTTCATGGTCGACATCCTCACCGGCATCCCCTCGATCGTGGCGGCCCTCTTCATCTACGCCCTGTGGGTGACCACGTTCGGCCTCGACCGCGTCGGCGTGTCCGTCTCGTTCGCCCTGGTGCTGCTGATGGTCCCCGTGGTCGTGCGGTCGACCGAGGAGATGCTGAAGCTGGTGCCCAACGAGCTGCGGGAGGCGTCCTACGCCCTGGGCGTCCCGAAGTGGCGCACCATCTCGAGCATCGTGCTGCCGACCGCGTTCAGCGGCATCGTCACCGGCGTTCTGCTCGGGCTGGCCCGCGTCATGGGCGAGACCGCCCCGCTGCTGATCCTCGGCCCGTACTCGAAGTCGATCAACACCGACCTGTTCCACGGCTTCATGGCCGCGCTGCCCACGATGATCAACCAGGACCGCACCGAGGCGCTGCAGCCTGCGGTCGAACGGGTCTGGGCCGCTGCCCTGACGCTGGTGCTCCTCGTCATGGCACTCAACATCCTCGGGCGCGTCGTCGCCCACTTCAGCTCCGTCCGGAAGTAAGGAACACCACAGTCATGGGCAAGCGGATCGACGTCCGGGACCTGAACGTCTACTACGGCACCTTCAAGGCGGTCGAGGACGTCACGATGACCATCGAGCCGCGGTCGGTCACGGCATTCATCGGGCCGTCCGGCTGCGGCAAGTCCACGTACCTGCGGACCCTGAACCGGATGCACGAGGTCGTCCCCGGCGGTCGGGTCGAAGGGTACGTCGGGCTTGACGACCAGGACCTGTACGCCAGCTCGGTCGACCCGGTCGCGGTCCGGCGTACGGTCGGGATGGTGTTCCAGCGGCCGAACCCGTTCCCCACCATGTCGATCTTCGACAACGTGGCGTCCGGGCTGAGGCTGAACGGCGTCCGGAACAAGAAGCGGCTCGCCGAGGCGGTGGAGACGTCCCTGCGGGGCGCCAACCTCTGGACCGAGGTCAAGGACCGGCTGGACAAGCCGGGCGCGGGGCTGTCCGGCGGCCAGCAGCAGCGGCTGTGCATCGCCCGAGCCATCGCGGTGGAGCCGCAGGTACTGCTCATGGACGAGCCGTGCTCCGCGCTCGACCCGATCTCGACGCTGGCGATCGAGGACCTCATCTGCCAGCTGAAGAACCGCTACACGATCGTGATCGTGACGCACAACATGCAGCAGGCGTCCCGGGTGTCGGACCGCACGGCGTTCTTCAACCTCGCCGCCACCGGTAAGCCCGGCCGGCTGATCGAGATGGACGCCACCCAGAAGATCTTCAGCAACCCCAGCGAGCGGGCCACCGAGGACTACATCTCCGGCCGCTTCGGCTGAGCGTCCCCGCGGGCGGCACCCGTCGTTCCGGCTCCCGTGCATGCCGCACCCCCTCTTTGCGCGCGCTATGCCGGTTGGGGAGGCCCTCGACGGCCGAACCCACCGGCATTCGGCGCGCAAAGGCGGCGGCGAGGCGGCTCAGCGGGGGTGCGCCCGCCGACATCCACAGGTTGACGGTCGACGGCCCGGGCCGACCTCAGGAGCCGCCATCGTGGACCGGTGCCGCCCGACCCGCCTCTGCCCGACGTCTTCAGCGCCGGGACGGCGGCCAGCGCCGGGCTGACCCACCACGCGATCGCCCACCGCATCCGCACCGGGCGATGGCTTCGGCTGCGCCGGGGCGTCTTCTGCCGTGCCGACACCTGGTCGGCCCTCGGCGCACGGGCCCGGCACCTGCTCCTTACCCGGGCGGAGCTGCTCTCGATCGGCCGGGGACGAGTCGTGAGCCACGAGAGCGCAGCCGCGGCGTGGGGCCTGCCGCTGCCGTCTGCCGGCCTGGGACCGGTGTGGACGACGGACGGCGACCTCGGCCGTTCGGCGCGGCGCAGCCGCGACCGGGTCGTGGAGGTGGCCAGCCTGCGCCCGCACGACGTGGTGCTGCTGGACGGGCTGGCGGTGACCGCGGAGACGAGGACGGTGGCAGACTGCCTGCGCCACCAGACGCTGACCGACGCCGTGGCGGTGGGTGACAGCGCCCTGCGCGGACGTCTGACCACCGTGCCGCAGATCGACGAGACCCTGCGCTTCCAGGCCGGCTGGCCGTACGTCGGCAGGGCGCGCGCGGCTCTCCCCCTGCTGGACCCACGCCGCGAGACACCGCTGGAGTCGCAGTCGTTCGCGGCGCTGTGGCAGTGCGGGATCCCGCTGCCCTGCGCGCAGGTGTACGTGTACGACGCCGAGGGCCAGTTCGTGGCCATCGTCGATGCGCTGTGGATCGCTGCCGGCCTGGTCGGCGAGTGCGACGGGAGGACCAAGTACGACCTGGACCTCGTCCAGCGCCGGGATCCCGAGGTCGTCCGGTCCGCTCTGCTCCGGGAGAAGGTCCGCGAGGACCGGCTGCGAGGCACCCAGCTGGGCGTGATCCGGTGGGGTACCTGGGACGTGCGGCCCGACCTATCCGGGCTGGCCCGGCGCGTGCGCGCCGCCATGGCGACCGGCGGCCTGCGCCGCTTCACCGGACAGCTACGGCTCAGCCGGTCGCCGTCCGACGTTATCGACCTGGCGGCCTACCTCCGCTGAGCCCCGCCCCGGCCCTTTGCGCGCGGTCTGCCGGTCGAAACGCCTCCCAAGCCTGCCGAACACCGGCACACCGCGCGCAAAGAGCTGCGCGGGAGCACGGGGCGGTCAGCGGAAGAGCGCGATCGCGCCGTAGCAGGCGGCGGCAGCCAGGCCGGCGCCGGGGAAGGTGAGCACCCAGGCGCCCACGATGTTGCCGGCGACGCCCCAGCGCACCGCGGACAGGCGCTTGGTGGCGCCGACCCCCATGATCGACGACGTGATCGTGTGGGTGGTCGAGATCGGCGCGCCGAAGGTGACGCCGGCGACGTAGAGGATGGACGCCGCGGTGGTCTCGGCGGCGAAGCCGTGCGGCGGGTCGAGGTGGATGATCCGGCGGCCCAGGGTGCGCATGATCCGCCAGCCGCCGGCGTAGGTCCCCGCCGAGATCACGACGGCCGACATGGCGAGCACCCACAGCGGGATGCTGTCGCCGGTGTGGAACCCGCCGATGGTGAGCGCCAGGACCACGACGCCCGCCGTCTTCGAGGCGTCCTGCAGGCCGTGCCCGAGGGCCATCGCTGCCGCCGAGACGGTCTGAGCATGCCGGAAGCCGCGGGACGCGCGGCCCGGGTGGGTCCGCCGGAACAGCCACAGGATCGCGACCATGACGAGGTAGCCGAGCATCACGCCCACGATCGGCGAGATCACCATCGGGATGACGACCTTGTCGAGGATGCCCGCCCACTCCACCGTGGCGCTCGCGGCGAGCGCAGCACCGCCGAGGCCGCCGATCAGCGCGTGGGACGAGGACGACGGCAGCCCGAACCACCAGGTCAGCAGGTTCCAGGCGGTCGCGCCCACCAGCGCGGCGGCGCAGATGACCAGGCCGGCGATGCCCTGCGGCGGGTCGATGATCCCGCTGCCCACCGTCGCCGCGACCTTGGTCCCGAAGAAGGCACCGATCAGGTTGCAGACGGCAGCCATGAGCAGGGCCACGCGGGGGGTGAGTGCGCGGGTCGACACCGACGTCGCGATGGCGTTCGCCGCGTCATGGAAGCCGTTGGTGTAGTTGAACCCCATCGCCAGGGCAATGACGATGATCGTCGCAAGCAGCTCCACGGACGTCAGGACTCCTTGACGGCGATGCTCTCGACCGTGTGGGCGACCTTCTCGAAGGCGTCGGCGGCGGCCTCGAGCTCGTCGATGACCTCCTTGAGTTTCATGATCGCCGTCGCCTTCAGGTCGCCGTTGAACAGCTCCGCCAGCAGCCGCCGGTACTCCTGATCGGCCTGGTTCTCGAGCCGGTTGATCTCGATCCAGTACTCGGCGAGGTCCTGCATGGAGCGCAGCCGGGGCATCGCCTCGGCGGTCAGCTCGGACATCCGGACCAGCACCTCGACCTGGCTGCTGACGCCCTTCGGCAGGGTGCCGAGCTGGTACAGCACGATCAGGTCGGCCGCGGCCTCCATCAGGTCCATGCAGTCGTCCAGGGTGGACGCCAGCGTGTAGATGTCCTCCCGGTCGAAGGGCGTGATGAACGACGAGTTCACCTTGCGCAGCAGCTCGTGGGTCGACTCGTCCGCCGCGTGCTCGGCGTCACGCAGCCGCCGGGCCAGCTCCTCACGGCCGGCCGCGTCCGCACCGACCAGCTGGGTCAGCAGGGCGCTTCCGTCGACCAGGTGCCCCGCGGATCGGGCGAACATGTCGTAGAAACTCGTGTCCTGCGGGGTCAGGCGAAATCGCACGCGGCACTCCGGCGGTATGAAGGGTGCACGGACGGTCACCGGAACGGTGGCCCCGACGATGGTACGGGCTGGGAAGTAGTGCGCCATGCAGCGGCCGCGTGGCGGGCCACCGAACGGTCCACAGCCGCAGCGCGTCCTCGCCACCCCGCCAGGTTGTCGGCCACACTATGCGCCAGATGACGGCGTCGCCGTCCTGGAGACGGGAGCCGCCGATGACGGCTGCGATCGAGGTGCGGGGGCTGCACAAGGTCTACCGCCGGGGACGGCGTCCCGCCGAGCGGGCTCTGGACGGCTTGGACCTGCTGGTCGAGGCCGGCGGCGTGCACGGCTTCCTGGGGCCGAACGGCTCCGGCAAGACGACGACGATCCGGGTCCTGCTCGGACTGGCCCGCGCCGACCGCGGCGAGGTGCGGGTGCTCGGTCGGGAGGTGCCGGCACGGCTGCCGGACGTCGTGGGCTCGGTGGGCGCCCTCGTCGAGAACCCGCTCTTCCTCCCCGGCATGTCCGGACGGGTCCAGCTCCAGCTGCTGGCCCAGTCGGTCGGCATCCCGCGCACCCGCGTGGAGGAGGTGCTCGAGCTCGTCCGGCTGCGCGACCGCGCGGACGACCGGGTGAAGGGCTACTCGCTCGGCATGCGGCAGCGGCTGGGTATCGCGGCCGCGCTGCTCAAGGACCCGCGCCTGCTCGTGCTCGACGAGCCGAGCAACGGGCTGGATCCCGCCGGCATGAAGGAGATGCGCGACCTGGTCCGCGAGCTCGGGACCGAGGGCCGCACGGTGTTCCTGTCCTCGCACCTGCTCGGCGAGGTGCAGCAGGTCTGCGACCGGGTGTCGATCCTGTCCCGCGGGCGGTGCCTGGTGCAGGGTCCGGTCGGCGACGTGCTGCGCGCGCACGCCGGCGCCGGGGTGACCCTGGCCGTCGACGACCCGAACCGCGCGTACGCCGTGCTCCGCGAGGCCGGCTACGACGTCTACGGCCTGCCTGACCGCCGGCTCCAGGTGGGCACCACCGGACGCCGGGTCGAGGACCCGGCCGTTATCACCCGCCTGCTCGGTGAGCAGGGGCTCTGGCTTCGTGAGCTGACGCCACAGGCGGCCGACCTCGAGACCGCCTTCTTGGAGATCACCGGTGGGCCGGACGCCGGACTGGCCGGATCGGGGGCACGGCAGTGAGCGCGACGACGACGGCGTCCGCGCCGGACACCCGGCCGC
>DATFPQ010000089.1:0-4906 GCA_035264765.1 Actinomycetales bacterium
GATGACGTCCGCGCTGCTGGTCACCGTCGCGAGCAGCGGCAGGGTATGGGTCACCTGGAACTCGTGGGCCTCCTGCCACGCCCCGGCGGTGCAGTCCTCCGGGACGACGACGGTGAAGCCGCGGTTCACGGCCTCGAGGCAGGCTCCGGGGACGCCGACGTTCGTCGAGACACCCGTGATCATCACGGTGGTGGCGCCCCACGACCGCAGCACCGGTTCGAGTTCGGTGTTGTGGAAGGGGCTGAGGCCGTGCACCCGGGTGAGCACGAAGTCGCGCTCGTCGGGGGTGAGCTCCGGGTGGATCTCCGCACCGGGGCTGCCCTCCACGACCGTGCCCTTCTTGACCAGCGAGCCCAGCAGGAGCGAGTTCGCGATAGTCCCGACGCCGTCCCGGCGCGGCACGATAGTCGAGTGCACGACGAGCACACCGGCCTCCCGGCACGCTGTGGCGAGCGCGGCGATGTTCGCGATGACGTCGCGCCGCTGGATCTCGCCCGCGAGCCCGGCGTTGCCGGCGAACTCGTGATTGACCATGTTGTTCTGGCACTCGTTGATGACCAGCGCCGCGCGCTCGCCCTTGTCCAATCCTCTGACGCCCATCCCCGGATCCTCGCAAACAGTGAACTAGATTGACCAGCCCGTGGCGGTGTGCCCGATCGATGCGAGGTGCGATGACGAGCCTGACGCTGACGAAGCTGATCCACGTCAACCAGCTGGTCGACGATTTCGATGCCGCCCGCTCCTTCTACGCCGAGGTCTTCGGAGCCCAGGAGTACTGGACCGGCTACGACGAGGCGGAGCGCCGCGACGCCAGCCTCTTCGTCGTCGGTGACGCGTGTATCGAGCTGTTCGCTCCGCGCGACCGCCGGTCCCTGCTCGGCGCCTCCTTGGAGCGATTCGGCAACAGCTGGCACTCCTTCGAGTGGCAGGTGCCCGATCTCGGGGCGGCGAAGGCTGTGCTCGACGAGCGCGGCATCCGCACCCCCACGTACCGCCCGGGCTCCTTCCTGATGACCCACCCGGGCGACTGTCACGGCATGCTGATCGAGCTGTGCCCCCTGGAGATGACCGGGGACCCGCGCATCGAGCCGGGGTGGGGCTCCACGCCGTGGCGGGACGACCACCCGCTGGGCATCACGGGGCTGCAGTCGCTCACCGTCGCCGTGCGGGACCTGGCCGGCGCGACCGCGTGGTTGGCCGATCTGGTCGGGGCCGAGGTGCTCCACCGGGGCGAGAACGAGGTCCTCGACGCGTTCGTCAGCCGTGTCCCGACCGCCGACCACGTCGTCGAGCTCGTGCAGCCGCGCTCGGCGGAGGGGCCGGTGGCCGACTACCTGCGGCGCTACGGCCAGCGGCTGCGGTCGATCGAGTTCGGGGTGCTCGACGCCGACCGTGCGGCAGCTCACCTGACCGGTGCCGGGCTCCGGGTCGTGGACGGCAGCCGGCCGGGCGCGATCGCGGTCGCGGAGGAGGACAATTGGGGGGTTCGCTGGGAGTTCGCCACCGCCCCGGCGGCCGCGATCTGAGCACGGCTCCTCCGTACGGCGACCCTTGGGGATTGAGTAGCCTGAAACACCGCGCGGCAGCTAGGCTGAGCGTGGCCTGACCCCGATCCGTAGTGGAGCAGCGATGCGGCTGGAGACCCCGCCCGAGCTCGACGAATTCCGCCGCGAGGTTCGTGAGTTCATCGAGAAGAAGGCCCCTGGCGTCAAGACCCGCACGGGCGTCCGGGCACCGGAGCCGGAGCAGATGCCGGCGATCCGGGCGTGGACGGCAGCGCTGTACGAGGCTGGGTACCTCGGCATCAACTGGCCCGCCGAGTACGGCGGTCGTCCCGGCGCGCATCCGCTGGAGTCCTTCATCGTCGCGGAGGAGATCGCCCGCGCCCGCACGTGGGCGCCGATCGGCGCGGCGGCCCTGGCCTCGGCGGCGATCATCGAGTTCGGCACACCCGAGCAGCAGAAGCACTTCCTGCCACGGATCCGCAGCTGCGAGGACGTCTGGTGCCAGCTGTTCAGCGAGCCCGGCGCAGGCAGCGACCTCGCGTCGCTGCAGACCCGTGCGGTCCGCGACGGCGACGAGTACGTGGTCACCGGCCAGAAGGTCTGGACGACCAACGGCCAGCACGCGGACATGGGCTACCTGCTCGCGCGCACCAACCCCCAGGCTCCCAAGCACCGTGGAATCACCGCGTTCGCCCTCGACATGCGCACGCCGGGCGTCGATCTGCGTCCGTTGCGGGAGATCACCGGGACCACCGACTTCAACGAGGTCTTCCTCGACAACGTCCGCGTCCCCGCGGAGAACGTCATCGGCGAGGTGGACAACGGCTGGCGGGTGGCCAACAGCAGCCTGTCGCACGAGCGCTCGGGCGTCGCGGCGAACGGCATCGAGATGTTCCGTCAGCTGGACGATCTGCTGAAGCTGGCGAAGTCCGCCGGCCGGCTCGACGACGGCGCGGTGCGCGACCGCATCGGCGACCTCGCCACCCGCGTGCACGTGAACGCAGCCATCGCGAAGCTCGTGCAGTCGCGGATGCTCGCGCGCACGGAGACGCCGGCGGAGGCCCCGCTGTCGAAGATCTTCTTCAGCGAGATCAACCACGACCTGGCGGTGGCGGGCATGGCGTTGCAGGGCACCGACGGGCTCCTCACGGAGGAGGACCCGGACGCCGTCGCCGGCGGTTGGTGGCAGGACGCCTACCTGTACGCGCGGGCGTACACGATCGCCGGCGGTGCCAACGAGGTGCTGCGCAACGTCGTCGCCGAGCGCGCCTTCCAGCTGCCGCGCGAACCCGCCTGATCCGCAGCTCTCTCGCCGGCGCGAGCCGGTACACACCCCGCCCGGGGCCCGGGCGTCCGCCTGACCGATCGGAACTGTCATGCCTCTGGCCATCACCCAGGACCACCGCGAACTGGCGGACGTGGTCCGCTCATTCGCCACCGGCAACGCGTTGCGGGACGAGACCCGGCGTCTGCTGGAGAAGCCGCCGGTGGCGGACGACCCGGGCATGGTGTGGCGGCAGGCCGGCGACCTCGGCTGGGCCGGGCTGCACCTGCCCGAGCAGCACGGAGGTTCCGGGTTCGGGCTCGCCGAGCTCGCGATCGTGCTCGAGGGGCTCGGGGCGGTCGCCGCCTCGGGTCCGCTCCTGTCCAGCGCCGTGGCGTCAGCGGTGGTCGCCCGCGTGGGCACGCCCGAGCAGCAGGCCACACTCCTCCCGACCCTCGCCGACGGCTCGACCGCGGCCGCGGTGGCGGTGGGGGAGTCCGACGGCGACGTGATCACGCTCGGCGGTGCCTGGGCGGCGCTCCATCTGCTGCCGGCGGGCGACGACCTGGTGGTCGTACCGGCCCACGACCTCTCCGTGGAGACCGTTCCCGGCATCGACCCCTCGCTGGGCCTGGCCCGTGTCCGGGTCGACGGCGCTCCGGCGGGCGAGGTCCTCGCCGGTGGCCGGGCAGCGGCCCGCACGGTGCTCCGGGTGCTGGCGGCGGCGGAGGCCGCCGGCGGCGCCCGGGCGACGCTCGACATGGCATTGGCCTACGCCAAGGTCCGCGAGCAGTTCGGCCGCACCATCGGCAGCTTTCAGGCGGTCAAGCACCACCTGGCCGACATGCTCATCCGCAGCGAGCAGGCGGTGGCCGCCGCGTGGGACGCGGCGCGCGTGTCCAGCACGGGGCCCGAGGCGGACCTCGCCGCCGCCATCGCGACGGTGATCGCGGCAGAGGCCTACGAGACCAATGCCCGCATGAACATCCAGGTCCACGGCGGCATCGGCTTCACCTGGGAGCACGATGCCCACCTCTACCTGCGCCGGGCCGCTGCCCTGTCGGCGGTGACCGGGGCGCCGGACACCGCCGCCGAGGACGTCTGGACCATCTCCGCCGGCGGGGTCCGCCGGAAGGACGACGTGGAACTCCCGCCGGAAGCCGAGCACTTCCGCCGCGAAGCGCGCGCGCTCGTCGAGCTCTTCACGGCCACGGCACCGGAGGAGCGGCGCCGCCTGCTGGTCGACGAGGGGTACCTCGTCGCCCACTGGCCGAAGCCCTGGGGCCGCGCGGCGTCCCCGATCGAGCAGTTGGTGATCGAGCAGGAGCTGGACGGGATCGGCCTGCCCGATCTCGGCATCGGCGGCTGGGTGCTGCTCACGCTCACCCAGACGGCCTCGCCGGAGCAGATCGAGCGGTGGCTGCGGCCCAGCCTGCTGGGCGAGCTCACCTGGTGCCAGCTGTTCAGCGAGCCCGGCGCCGGTTCCGACGCCGCCGCGGTGCAGACCCGCGGGGTGCGGGTGGAGGGTGGCTGGCGGGTCACCGGCCAGAAGGTGTGGACCTCCAACGCGCAGAACTGCAACCGGGGGCTGGCCACCATCCGCACCGATCCTGCGGCGACCAAGCACAAGGGGGTGACCGCCGTCGCCGTGGACCTGACCGCGCCGGGGGTCACGGTCCGGCCGCTGCGCGAGCTCACCGGCGACGCGATCTTCAACGAGGTCTTCTTCGACGACGTCTTCATCCCGGACGAGGACGTCGTGGGGCAGCCCGGCGAGGGGTGGAACGTCGCCCGGGCGACGCTGGGGAACGAACGCGTCAGCATCGGTGGCGGTTCGGGGAGCGGACGGCGTGGCACGGCGCTGGCCCTGCTCGACGTCCTCGCGCAGTACGCGCCGGACGACGTCGGGCTGGGGCGGGACGTCGGCCGGCAGATCGCTCAGCAGCAGTCGGCGCGGCTGCTCAACCTGCGTGCCGTGCAGCGTGCGGTGGCCGGCGCCGAGCCGTCGGCGGAAGGCAACGTGACCAAGTTCCTCGTCGCCATCCAGAGCCAGACGATCAGCGAGCTCGGCCTGCGCATCGCCGGACTGGCCGGAGTCGTGGCCCGCGACCAGGATGTGGCGACGCAGTACCTCTAC
>DATFPQ010000090.1:0-11278 GCA_035264765.1 Actinomycetales bacterium
AGTCCCGGCCTACCGATTCCGATCGCTGCCCGCAGCTCCCCCGCGCGAGCGTCGCTCAGTGTGCCGGACGTCCTGCCGAGTCGCATGTTGAGCATGCAACCAGCGCCTAGCAGGGCCTCGACCGGTCAGGAGCGCAGCCCGCTCAACCCGGCGGCGAAGGCGCTGGCGGCGGAGTCGGAGCTGTCGATCCGCCAGTCGGCCTCCTTGGCCTGGTCGAACCAGATGAACGCGCGGACATCGCCCTGGGCCCGAAGCCAGGTGAACAAGTCGGTGACCCAGGCTGCCTTCGACCCGCCCTGCTCGGCCGATGCGACCTCCGCCAGCATGATCGTCTTGCCGGGGGCAAGCGTCCGCAGCTGCCGGACCGTCGGGTCGAACAGCTCGCCGGGGCTGGTCCAGATGCTCCAGGAGGCGGCCGTTCCCCAGTTGTAGCCGTCGACCGCCACGACATCGACCGACGAGGAGCCCGGGTACAGCCCGGGAAGGTCCAACGAACCCGGGTACGTCACGTTCGGGCTCCACACCCAGCGGACGTTGGTGACCTTCTGGGCCTCGAAGACGGCGCGCACGTGGCGCCAGGCGGCCACGTAGTCCCCTGCCCGGTTCCCGTTGACGCGCTCGGACCAGGGGTACCAGTCCCCGTTCATCTCATGCGCGAACCGGAGGTAGACGGGCTTGCCCCAGGACCGCAGCCCCCTCGCCCACGTGCGGACGTAGCCATCGAAGGACCCCGACGTGATCTTCGCGAGGGAGTACGCCGGCTGGTTCACGCCGCCACCCCAGACCCACGGCTCCCACGTGATCATCGGGGTGGCCCCTCGGGCGGCCACGGCATCCAGGCCCGCCACGTCCAGCGGGTGCGCGAAGTCGCTGTAGGCCATGACGATCGACGGAGCGGCACCGGCCACCCGGGTGACCTGATCGAGCTGCCCCGTAGCCCTGAGTCCGCCCGGCGTCGTCACGCCGAACTCGGTCACCGGTGAGGCGCTGGCCGCCAGGGACGCCGTGGCCGCGGTCGAGGGGGCGGCCGTCGCCGACCCCGCGGGCACCAGGCAACCGGCGAGGGCCAGAAGGACGATCGCGACCTGCGCTCGGACTCTGTTTCGCACACGCAGACATCGCGCACTTGGGCCGTGAACTGCAGCGGCCATCCGGGTGACATGCGTGTGCCGCAGTGGGGGAGGGTCACGCCCGCCGCAGTCCAGGCGCGTGCACGGTCTGGACAGGCAGCGCCTCGAGGGCGTTGCCTCACCCGCGTGCAGGCCGCTGAGACGGCAGGGGCGGAGAACCCAGCCGCCCGGGCACGGCAGCGGCCCGGCGGAACGCCGCGGCCGAGCGCGGGGAGCTGTCCACGCGCCAGTCCGCCTCCTTCTGGTACTGGAACCAGATCAGCACCCGAACGCGGTGTTCCACCGCCAGCCGGAACAGCTGGTCCACCCAGGCTGCCTTGTCCCCTCCCTGCTCGGCGGACCCCACCTCGGTGATCGCCAGCGGCCGGTCAGACAACGCGTGCAGGTCCTCCAGCGAAGGCCCGAAGACTTGTTGGGGGCTTCGCCAGCCGCCCCAGGGCAGGGTGGTGCCGCCGTTGTAGCCGTCGACGGCGACCCAATCGACGGCTTCGTCGCCGGGGTAAACCTCGCCGTAGGGCGTCGTGCCGGGCGCGTGCACGTTGACGCACCAGACCCACACCACGTTGCGCACGCCCTCGCGGTCGAAGATCGCGCGGACGTGCTTCCAGGCCGCGATGGCGTCCGAGGCGGTGTTGCCGTTGACCCCCACACTCCACGGGTAGTTCGGTGCGTTGAGCTCGTGCAGGAACCGCACGGCTACCGGGCCGCCCCAGGCGCGCACCTGGCGGGCGAAGCCGGTGACGTACCCGTCGTGGCTGCCGTCCACTATCCGGTCCAGGCTGTACGCCGGCTGCTGCACGCCCGCACCCGGTGCCCATGGCTCCCACGTCAGGACGGGCAGCGCCCCCCGCGCGGCCGCAGCCCCGGCCCGGGTCGCGTCGAACGGCGCCGCCGAGCCCCACGCCTGGTACCACTCGTACGCCCCGACCGGCGCGGCCACGGTCCTCGCGAAGAAGTCGACCGCCTCCACGTTCTCGGCGGCTACACCTAGCGTCAGCGGCTGCGGGGACGCGCACCCCGCCACCAGGAGCAGCAACGGCAGCACGGTCGGCGCCGCTCGGCTGATGCTGGGCACGCCCCTTGCTACCACGAGCCAGGCGCCCCACCGCCCGAGGCGGCGATTGGCCCGCTTGGCATGCCGGCGACAGAAGATCGAGGACAATGGCGCCTTGTGGCTGCCAACGGACCCGTCATCGACCTTTGCGACCGCGGCACGGACGCTGACGACGCGAGGGTCCGGGCACTGGAGGACCTCGGCGTCCTGGACACCGGGCCGGAGGAGCGCTTCGACCGGGTCACCCGTCTGGCCCAGCACCTGTTCGGTGTGGCCTCGGCCTCGGTCAACCTGCTGGACAAGGATCGGCAGTACATCAAGTCCAGTCACGGAGTGAGACTGCTGGATGGCCCCCGTGCCGAAGCGATCTGCGACCACACCATCCGAAGCCCGGACACGCTGGTCATCGAGGACGTCGCGGCCGACGAGCGGTTCGCCACCCAGCCGTTCCTGACCGGCCAGCCGCGGATCCGCTTCTACGCCGGGCACCCGCTGGAAGCGCCGGGCGGTCACCGAATCGGCACCCTGTGCCTGACCGACGACCAGCCACGACGATTTGGCCCTCGCGAGCAGGCGATGCTGCGCGAGCTGGCCGGGTGGGTCCAGAACGAGCTGACCCGTTCCGCGGAGCTCGAGCAGGCCGCTGAGGTGCAGCGCCGGCTGCTCCCTCGGCGAAGTCCCGAGATACCTGGCTACGACGTGGCCGGCGCGTGCCTGCCCTCACGCGGTGTCGGAGGCGACTTCCTGGACTGGTACTGCACCCCGGACGACCAGCTGACCGTGACCCTGGGCGATGTCATGGGCAAGGGGATGGCGGCCGCGATCATCATGGCGACGGTTCGCGCGGCCCTGCGCTCGACCGCGCGGTCACCCGGGCCCGCCGCGGCGGTCGCCGACGCTGCCGCGACCCTGCAGAACGACCTGGAGGAGACGGGCACCCTGGTCACGCTGTGCCACGCACGGTTGTCGCCACGTGACGGTTTGCTGCGGTACACCGACGCCGGTCATGGCCTGGTGCTGCTGGTTCGCGCCGACGGTTCCGTCCGCAGGCCCACCGGTGGTGGCTTTCCATTGGGCGTGTCCGCCGACGAACGGTGGCCCGAGGGTCGGGTGCTGATGCGAGCCGGCGACGTCGTCGTGGCCTTCAGCGACGGGCTCCTCGACCTCCACGACGGCACGCTTGCGGCGTTGGACCGGATCGTCGAGGTCGTTCGGACGTGCCGCAGCGCGCAGGACGTCGTCGACCGTCTCACCGACATGACCCGTGGGGTTGGTCTGCTCGACGACGACGTGACCGTCCTGGCCATCCGCAGGTCCGCATGAGCGCCCGGGGCGTCAGCAGAAGCATGCGGGCGGCGGTGGCCGGTCGGCCCTACGCTTCGGTCGGCTGGGCTGGATCCGCATGGGTCCGCGGAGAGGAAAGGTACTGACGCGATGATTCGCGTGGACACCTATGTGGAGGACGGCGTCGCGGTCCTCAAGCCACAGGGGCGGCTGACGATGGTGACCGCCCCGGCGCTGCGAGAGCTCGTCGCCGAGATGATCACGTCCGGGCAGGTCAAGATCGTGGTGGACCTGAGCGGGACCGAGTTCATGGACTCATCCGGCCTGGGAGCTCTTATCTCCGGGCTCAAGACCGCGCGCCGGGCCGGCGGCGAGCTCCGCATCGCCTGCCTTGGACCGCAGGTGTCCACCGTGCTGCGGCTGACGAACCTCGACCGGGTGCTCCGTCCGTACGAGAGCGTCGCCGAGGCCGTCGGTGCCCGCTGAGTGCGGCGGCACCCTTGTGGCGCCGGCCGAGCCGGCCGCGCTCGACCAGGTCCACGACCTGCTCCAGGCGCTCTGGGAAGACGCCGGAGACGTCACGCTCGAGGACCGCATCTGCTTCGAGACAGCGGTCACCGAGATCGCCGGGAACATCGTGCTGCACGCGCCCGACGGCAGCCCCCTGGACTTCACCGTCGAGGTCAGCGTCCACCCCGACCGGATAGAGGCCCGGTTCCGGGACGCCGGTCGTCGTGCCCACGTCGACCTCACGACCGCGCGGCTGCCAGAGGATCTCGCCGAGTCCGGGCGCGGGTTGGCCCTCGCTCTCGCCGGGGTCGACGAGCTGGAGTACCGGCGCGACGGCACCATCAACCGCTGGCGAGTCACCCGCCGACGGACCGGCTGACCCGCCGCGCTCGCACGTCGCTCGTGGCCCGCAGCGTCTGGCTCAGCCGGGACGCAGCCGCAGCGCCATCCGCGGGCACTCCCGTACCGCTTGGACCGCGTAGTCGCGCGACGACGGTGGGACGGCGGGTGCGGCCTCGCCGGTACGAGCCAGGGGGTAGCCCCAGTCGTCGGCCTCCAGCAGCTCCGGCAGCAGGTCCAGGCAGGTCCCTCGCGCGTCGCAGGCCGTCCAGTCCACGTGCAGCCGTTCGCTCACGCGATCGCCTCCTCGGTTTCAGACGGCACGACGAGTGCGCCATGCCGCGCGGTGCAGCGGCCGGCCAGGTGGTGCGCGACCTCCGCCGAGAAGGTGCGCAGGGTGCTCCGGACCAGCCGCACGGTGCCGTCCGGGTGGTGGCAGGCGCCGCGGTGCTCGACAAGCCGCGAGACGCGCTGCACCTCGGCGACCAGCAGCGGGCTCGGCCGCCCGTCCGCGAGCGCACGCAGCGTGCCGGCGAGGGCGGGCAGGCCGTTTCGGCAGGGGCCGCACTGGCGGGCGCCCTGCCCGGCGAGGTACGCGGCGACGTCGGCGCCCGCGCGCAGCCCGCAGGAGGAGTCGGCCAGCGCCAGCACAACTCCGGCTCCGGGGGCAGCGCCGTAGGGAGCAAGGCCGTCGCGGCTCAGGGCGATGTCCGCGACGGCCTCCGCGGGCACCCAGGCGCCGTGGTAGCCGCCGACGAGCACGGCGCCGAGCGGCTCGGTGGGACCGCCGGCCAGGGCGAGCGCGTCGGCCAGCAGGGTGCCGCCTGCGACCTCGAGCACGTCTGGCGCGGCGACCGCGCCCGACACCGTGAGCAGCCTGGTACCCGGCTCGGCCGACGTCCCGACGCCGCGGAACCAGGCCGCGCCGAACCGGGTGAGCAGCGCCAGGTGAGCGAGCGTCTCCACGTTCTGGACCAGCGTGGCCCGGCCGTGAACGCCCCGCTCGAAGACCCGGGGCGGCGTCGACGTCGGCACCGCGCGACCGCCTTGCACGGCTTGCACGACCGCCGACTCCTCGCCGGACAGGAACGCGCCCGGGCTGGCGACCGTCGTCACCGGCACGTCGTCCCGCCGCTCCCGCAGGGCCGGTTCCAGGCGGGTCCGCAGCAGGTCGGCGGGCGCGTACAGGTACGCCGTACGGCTTCCCACGGCGCGGGCGGCCAGCTGCAGCCCGTCGAGCACCAGGTGCGGCGCCGTGGCGAGCAGGCGCCGGTCCTTCGAGCTCGCCGGCTCGCCCTCGGCGCCGTTGCCCACGACGACCGGGTCGGACGCCGCGGCCACCGAGGCAAGCTTCCGGCCGGTGCTGAAGGCGGCCCCGCCGCGGCCGGTGAGGCTGGACTCTGCAGCGGCCCGCAGGATCCCGGCGCCGTCCACGCCCGGCAGCGGCCCGAGCAGCCGGGAGTGGTCGGCCAGCGTGGCTGCGGCCGCGCCGAGCAAACGCTGCGGGGCGTTCATCGCAGACCGGCCAGGTACGCGGGCGGAACGGGCGCGGGGACTGACTGAGTTTCGGTCTCGGACGTCCGTGCCGCCCTCAGCCGCAGGGTCAGCGCGCCGCCGACCGCGGCCACGCAGCCGCCGACGAGGGCCAGCATCCAGGTGCTGGTCCCGTCCGTCCCGTTGCCGACGGCGTGCGCGAGCGCGGCCGGCCAGCACAGGTAGGCGGCCCAGTGCAGGGCGCGCCAGGTCCGCCGTCCGAGCCGGTCCCGCAGCAGGCTGCTCAGGACGAGCAGGACGACGAGGTCGAGGGCCAGCGTTCCGAGCCCCTGCCAGAACGGCCGGTAGGCACCCAGGAACGGCACGACCAGGTCGACCAGCCGCAGCTGGGCGTAGGGGTCGAGCAGGAGGGTCACCACGTGCACGGCGAGCAGGCCGAGCGCGGTCAGGCTCGTGGTTCGGTGGACCGCCGAGACGACGAACCGGGGCAGGGCGGGCGACGACCAGCCCGAGCGGACCAGCAGACCCAGCACGACGACGAGGGTGAACAGCGTCAGCGCGCTGACGCCGGTGCCGCGACCGAAGTACCACAGGGCGTCGGCGCTCATGTCGCCGGCCATCCGTTGACCGTGGTGACCGACCCGTCGCGTGCCACCAGCCGCGCGGCCACGCCTCGCTCGCCCAGCATCGTGGGCGCCTCCTTACGGCGGACGAGCGCGGACGTCGTCAGCGTGTTGGCCTGAACGCACGTCGTTGCGGCGACCGACGCGGTCCGCCAGACCGGGTCGACCGGCAGCGTCGTGATCGGGTCGATGACGTGGTGCAGGTCGCGGCCGCCACGCCGCCAGGTGCGGCTGCGCGTGGACGACGTCGCGACGGCTCGTGCGCCGTGCAGCCGGATCGTCGAGGCCGGCTGGCCCTGACCGTCCTGAACCAGGACGGTCCAGCCGTCGTCGGGGTCAGGCCCGGCGACGCGGAGGTCACCGCCGAGGCTGACCAGGACGCCGCAACCGAGCTGCTCCGCGACATCCACGGCACAGCGGTCGGCCGCCCACGCCTTGGCGGTCGCGCCGAGGTCGAGCAGGACCCCGGCCGGGACGACGAGGATCGCGTCGCCGTCCGGCTCCTGCTGGAGGGTGAGGTCGCGCCACTGGGCCTGCCGCCGGATGCTCACCAGCGGGGGCCGGGACGCCTGCGGGTGGGCGTCCAGCAGCGAGATGTCGCGGTCGTAGCCGAGCGCCGACAGCTGCGTGCCGAGTGTGGGGTCGACATCACCGTCGGTCGCGGTGGCGGCGTCCAGCGCCACCTGCACCAGCTCGGCCAGCAGCGCGCTGACCCGAACCGCCCGGCCGTGCGCGGCCTCCAGGCCGCGCACCTCGGAGTCCGGCCGGAACCGGCTCGCCGCGAGGTCGACCGCGGCGAGCCGCTCCTCCACCAGGCGTCGGGCGGACGTCGTGGCTCGCGGGTCGGTGGTCACGACCCGGGCGGTGGTGCTCCAGACCGGCCACTGAACGGCGGCGCGGCCGAGCGGGAGGTTGTCCAGCAGCGGCATCTCAGGACCCCCCGGACGTCGCCGCGGGCGCGTCGCTGCTGGACGACACGGAGTCCGTGCCCGACCCACTGGTCGAGCCGGTCGTCGAGCCGGCCGTCGTGGAGGTCGTCGTGGTGCCGGCCGCGGTACCAGCCCCAGTACCGGCCGCGGTCGTCGCCGACGTGGCGCCTGCGATGCCGGTGACGGTCAGGGCTCCGACCAGGCCGACGCCGGCGACCCCTGCGGTGAAAGAGCGGGCCCGGCGACGTCCGCGCCGGCGTGCCTCGCTGGAGGGCGTGAGGTCCATGGCGGTCTCCTCGTTCTGCCCGACGTCCGGGCGGGTCTGCGGTGTGGACGTGACTGAGCCTCACCGGCCCGCCTCATTCCTTCCGTTGCGTTTCCTGTGCGCCGGTTGTGAACCGGTCCGTACGCGGCGCGCCAGCAGCCGAGCGCCCGCGACGGGCGGCTCACAGTGCGCTGACAGGTCCCGCCGACGTGGCCCGCAGGACGGCGGCGGACCGTCCTGCCATGACGACGCCCGACCCCTACGCTCCGTACCCGCCGCAGCCGCGGCCGCCCCTCACGGGGCGTCCCGACCCGCTCGCGGGTCGCGCCGCAGGCACTCGGCGGGCCGGCACGCTGGCCGCCGCCGTCGCGGTCGCCGCGGGACTGACCGCCGGCGGCGTGGCGACCGGGCTGGCGCTGTCCCGAGCGGCCGCCCAGGGCGGCGCAGCCGGATCGGGTGCGGCCACCCCGGGCTCGGCCGACCAGGAGAGGCTGCCCGACGACGCCCGGGGCGTCGCGCCGGACGACGAGTTCACCGGCTCGGGGTCGCCGCGGTTCTCGCCGTGGGACCAGGGCGGGCAGCAGGACACCCAGCAGGATCCCCAGCAGGGCGCAGCACAGGGCCAATTGCTCGGCCCGGGCGGAGGCTCGCCGGACGGCGCGTCGCACGGTTCGTGACACCGTCGGGGCCGGGCCGCCCGCGCGACTCGCGTCCGCCGTCCGGGCGCAGCCGATTTCCGGGGAGCGGCCGGCACCGTGTACGCTCGTCCGCGCTGCCCCAATAGCTCAGTCGGCAGAGCGTCTCCATGGTAAGGAGAAGGTCTACGGTTCGATTCCGTATTGGGGCTCTGGTGGGTGTCGACGTCCGCGCGGGCGACGATGCCCGCAGTCGGCGGGGTAGCTCAGGTGGTTAGAGCACACGGCTCATAATCGTGGTGTCGCGGGTTCGAGTCCCGCCCCCGCTACGAGGTTGCTCAGCCAGGGCAGGTCGGCAGTGCAACCGCGCGAACGACGCAGTAGACAGCAGTCGAACAGAGCACCACCTCCGCATCGAGAGAGAGCCGTCCCGTGGCCACCAAGAGCGCCGACATCCGCCCGAAGATCACGCTGGCGTGCGTGGAGTGCAAGGAGCGGAACTACATCACGCGGAAGAACCGCCGCAACAACCCCGACCGGCTCGAGATGAAGAAGTACTGCCGTCGGGACGGCCGGCACACCGTGCACCGCGAGACCCGCTGACGCACGCACCCTCCCACGGCCACTCCTGCTCGCAGGGGTGGCCGTCGTCGTACCGCCCGCCGTCCGTCCCAGCCAGGAGCCTGCATGGTCAACGCCTCGTTCGCCGGGCGTACGTACCCGCCCACGCCGCCGTACGAGGTGGGCCGGGAGAAGATCCGCGAGTTCGCCGAGGTGGCGGGCGAGCACCCCTTCCACGTCGACCCCGAGGCGGCCCGCGCCGCCGGGTACGCCGACGTCATCGCCCCGCCGACCTTCGCCGTGATCATCGCCCAGCGCTGCGACGCCCAGCTGGTGCGTGACCCCGAGGCGGGGATCGACTACAGCCGCGTGGTCCACGGCGAGCAGAGCTTCCGGCATCACCGCCCGATCGTGGCCGGCGACCGGCTGGTCGCCGTGCTGCACGTCGACTCCGTCCGCTCCGCGGGAGGGCACTCGATGGTGACCACGCGCAGCGAGATCTCCACCGAAACCGGCGAGACGGTCTGCACCGCGACCTCAACCCTCGTCGTCCGCGGGGAGGACGCGTGAGCACCCCCGCCTTCGACGACGTGCAGGTCGGCGACGCCCTGCCCGGACAGTCGTTCCCCATCACCCGCGCCGACCTGGTCCGCTACTGCGGTGCGAGCGGCGACTTCAACACCATCCACTGGAGCGAGCGCATCGCCCGTGAGGTCGGCCTGCCCGGCGTCATCGCGCACGGCATGTTCACGATGGCCACCGCGGTGCGCGTGGTGACCTCCTGGGTCGGCGACCCGGGCGCGATCGTGCAGTACGGCGTCCGGTTCACCAAGCCGGTCCCGGTGGACGACGTGCTCGGCGCGACCCTCGACGTCGCCGCCGTCGTGGCGGCCAAGGACGAGGAGGCTCGCACGGTCCGCGTCGACCTGACCGCGACGACGCCCGGCCCGAACGGTGCGCCGGTCGGCGTCCTCGGCCGCGCGCGCGCCGTTGTGCGGCTGCCGTGACGACGACCGCGCCCTCCGTGCTGTCCGGCGCGGGGACCGTCTCCCGCGCGCGCCTCGCGGTGCTCGCCGCATTCGCGCTCAACGGCCTGATCATGGCGTCCTGGATCTCCCGCGTCCCGGCGGCCCGCGACCGGCTGGACCTGGCCAGCAGCCAGGTCGGCCTGGTGCTGCTCGCGATGTCCGGTGGTGCGGTGCTCGCGCTTCCGCTCGCGGGCGCGGTGATCCACCGGATCGGCACGGCCCGGACGGTGCAGTGCGGCGCCGCCGTGTGCGCCGCCGGTCTCGTGCTGTTCGGCATCGCGCCCGGTGTACCTGTGCTCGCCCTGGGCCTGCTGCTCATGGGCATCGGCTCCGGCACCTGGGACGTCTCGATGAACGTCCAGGGCGCCGAGGTAGAGCGTGGGCTGGGCCGGGCGGTGATGCCCCACTTCCACGCGGCGTTCAGCGTGGGCACGGTCGCGGGCGCGCTGCTCGGTGCCGCGACCAACGCCCTTCGCCTCGGGTCGGCCACGCACCTGCTGCCCATCGCCGTGGTGGCCCTGGTCGTCACGCTCCTCGCCTGCCGGAGCTTCCTGCCGGACGTCGAGGAGCACGCCGACGGGACCGCCGAGCCGGCGCCGCGCCGGTCCGCGCTTGCCGCCTGGCGCGAGCCGCGGACCCTCCTGGTCGGCGTCCTGGTGCTCACCTTCGCGTTCACCGAGGGCTCAGCGAACGACTGGCTGGCCCTGTCCCTGGTCGACGGCTACCACGTGTCCAACTCCCGTGGCGTCCTCGGGTTCGCCGTGTTCGTGACGGCCATGACGGTCGGACGGGTCCTCGGCGTCCGGCTGCTCGACCGGTTCGGACGCGTGGTCGTGCTCCGGGTCACCGCCGGCCTCGCCGTCGCGGGGCTGCTCCTCGTGATCGTCGGCGGCTCCGTGCCGGTGGCCATGGCTGGTGTCGTGCTGTGGGGTCTCGGCGCGTCGCTGGGCTTCCCGGTAGGCATGAGCGCGGCCGCGGACGACCCCGCGCACGCCGCCGCCCGGGTCAGCGTGGTCTCGTCCATCGGCTACACCGCGTTCCTCGCCGGGCCGCCGCTGATCGGCTTCCTTGCCGACCACGTCGGCGTCCGCCAGTCCCTGTGGGTCGTGCTCGCGGTCCTGGCGGTCGCGGTGGTCGTGGCCTCGGCCGCGCGTCCACTGCAGGCCACGGGCGAGAGCCGGTGAGCGACGCGCCGACGCTCGCCGACCTCACGACCCTGCGGGTTGGAGGGCCGGCGGAGCGGCTGGTCACGGCGACGACCACCGATGAGCTGGTCGACGCCGTCCGCGAGGTGGACGACGCCGAGGAGCCGCTGCTGGTCGTGGGCGGCGGCTCGAACCTGCTGGTCGGCGACGGACCGGTGCCCGGCACCGTCGTCCGGGTCGTCACGCGAGGGGTCACCGTCGAGTCCCTCGACGACTGCTCA
>DATFPQ010000091.1:0-9697 GCA_035264765.1 Actinomycetales bacterium
GCGGCCCCATCGACGCCTTGGTCTTGATCCACGACGGCTTCTTCTCGATCGGCGTCTCGGCGTTGCGCGCCTCCAGGCGCAGCAGTCGACGGCCTTCAGGCGCGATGGTCACGCGCGGCTCCTCGGTCCGGGGGTGGAGCACGATCTGGTGAGCCTTCAGGGTAAGCCCGGGGGCGTGGTTGCACGGTGGGCGCCACTGGCGCCGTGGTGCTCAGCCCGCCACGACGGCGCGGTCGAGCACCTCGGTCATCCGCCGCTCGACGAGAGGAAGCGCCTCCGCCACGCGGACGTCGCGTCCGAGCTCGGCCGACAGCGACGTGACCCCGGCGTCCGGGATGCCGCACGGGACGATGGTCTGCGCCCAGGACAGGTCGCAGTCGCAGTTCAGTGCGAAGCCGTGCATCGTGACCCCCTGCGCGACCCGGATGCCGATCGCGGCGATCTTGCGTTCGGGGCGAGTGCGGTCCGCCGCGACCCAGACCCCGCTGCGTCCCTCGATCCGGCCGGCCGTGACGCCGAGGTCGGCGCAGACGTCGATAAGTGCCGCCTCCAGCCGGCGGACGTGGGCGACGACGTCGACCGGGTCCGGCAGCCGGACGATGGGGTAGCCGACGAGCTGGCCGGGACCGTGCCAGGTGATCTTGCCGCCGCGGTCCACGTCCACGACCGGCGTGCCGTCGAAGGGCCGCTCGTGCGGAGCGGTGCGCTTGCCAGCCGTGTAGACGGCGGCGTGCTCGAGCAGCAGCAGCGTGTCCGGCGCCGCACCGGACACCACGGCCGCGTGCACCTCGCGCTGGCGGGCCCAGCCCGCGTGGTAGTCGACCGGGTCGGGGACGAACCCCTCGTGCACCAGCTGCAACGTCATGGCGGTCACGTTACGCCGGGACCACGGCGGGTCCGGGGGAGCGGGCTGCGGCCGATGGAGCGCGCCACGACCGCCGAGATGGTCGCCTGCCGCCACACTGGCCTGACGGGGGGCGGAACCGGCCGGTGAGGTGGCGAGGTGGACGACAGGACGAGGACGACGGTGCGACGCCGGGCGCGGCACCGCCGTGAGACCCCGACCCGCGCCTCGCGCTTGGTCCGGGCGGGGCTGCTGGTCCTGCTGCTCACGTGGCTGACCGTCGGCGCAGTTGGCGGCCCACTGGTGGGGCGGCTGTCCGAGGTCCAGCAGAACGACCAGGCCGGCTTCCTGCCGGCGGACGCCGAGTCGACCCGTGTGTCCACGGTGTCGGCCCGCTTCAGCTCCGGTGACAGCCTGCCGTTCTTCGTCGTGGTGGAGCGTGAGCAGGGCCTGACGCCTTCCGACGAGGCGTCCATCCAGCAGTACGTCGCCGCGCTGCCCGGCCTGCGGCTACCCGGGCCCGCGTCAGACTCGGTGTCCCCGGCGTACCGGCTCGACCGCTACCTCACGGCCGGGCCCACCGCTGTCGTCCCCAGCCAGGACGGCAAGGCGACGCTCGTTCCGGTGGCGATCCGAGCGGAGCAGGCGGGGGACACCCTGCCGGACGGCACGAGCGTCGTCCTGCGTGTCGCCGAGGCCCTTCGGGCGCAGGCCGCCGCAGACCTGGCCGCCCCGGGGCTGCGGGCGTACGTGGCCGGCCCCGGCGGCCTCACCGCCGACCTGGTCACGGCCTTCGGCGGCATCGACGGGCGGCTGCTGGGGGTGGCCTTGGTAGCGGTGTTCGTCATCTTGCTCCTCGTCTACCGCAGCCCGGTGCTGCCGTTCGCGGCGCTGCTGACCGCAATGCTTGGCCTGTCCGCGGCAGCATTGGTCGTGTACCCCCTGGCACGAGACGGCGTCATCGACCTGAACGGCCAGAGCCAGGGGATCCTGTCCATCCTCGTCATCGGGGCGGCCACCGACTACGCCCTGCTGCTCGTCGCGCGCTACCGCGAGGAGCTGCACGAGCACGACAGCAAGTACGCGGCGATGAGGCGCGCGTGGCGCGGAGCGGTCGAGCCGATCAGCGCCAGCGGGGCCACGGTCATCCTCGGGCTGCTGTGCCTGCTGCTCAGTGAGCTCGGCTCGACCCGCGGGCTCGGCCCGGTCGGGGCGCTTGGCATCGCGGGGGCTCTGCTGGCCGCGCTCACCTTCCTGCCCGTGCTGCTGCTCTGGCCGATCGTGCTCGTCGGGCTCCTGGGGTGTGGCGTTGCCTTCGGTGTTGGTGCCGCCGTCGCGGGCCCGGCGGTGGGCGGCGCCCTGGCCGTGGCCGTGCTGGCGGTGCTGGCAGGACTCGGCGTGCTGCGGCGGCGTGCGCTGCGGGCCGCCGCACGTGCTCGCATGGGCGCGGGGCGCCGGCTGCCCTGGTACGCGCGGGCCCAGTCGGGGCGATGGCTGTTCTGGCCGCGTGTGCCGCACGTCGACCACGTCCGCCGCGCCGACGACCTGTCCAACGCCGGACGGTGGGGGCAGCTGGCCCGACTGATCGGACGACGGCCGCGCGCGGTCTGGGTCTCCACGCTCGTGGTCCTGCTCGCTGCCGCGGCGTTCGCTCCCTCACTGCGGGCCGAGGGCATCAGCCAGACCGACATCTTCCGGTCAGACGTGGACTCGGTCGCGGGAACCGGGGTGCTGGCGCGGCACTTCCCGGGCGGCTCCGGCAGCCCGGCCGTCATCGTGGTCCCGGAGGGTCAGGCACAGCGGACCCTGGACCTCGTCCGAGGGGTCGACGGCGTGAGCAGCGCGCAGCTGACCGCGACCCCAGGACCGTCCGGTTCACCGGGCCCTCCGCGCGTCGTCGACGGTCAGGTCCAGGTCGAGGCCACTCTGGCGCCTGCCGCTGACAGCCCCGCGGCCGAGGACGTCGTGCTCGACCTGCGGTCGGTGGTGGACCAGGTCGGACCCGACGTGCTCGTCGGCGGCACCACCGCCGTGAACCTGGACGTCCGCGCGGCGAGCCAGCGCGACCTCAAGGTCATCCTGCCGGCGATCCTCGTGGTGATCTTCCTCGTCCTCATGGTGCTGCTGCGTGCCGTGGCAGCGCCGGTGCTGCTCGTGGCCGCGAACGTGCTCTCCTTCGCCGCGACGATCGGAGTCAGCGCGCTGGTGTTCGACCACTTATTCGACTTCCCGGGCGGCGACCCGGCCATCCCGCTGTACGCCTTCGTCTTCCTCGTGGCCCTGGGCATCGACTACTCAATCTTCCTGATGACCCGGGTTCGCGAGGAAGCGCTGCGCCATGGGCCCCGCCCGGGGATGCTCATCGGGCTGGCCGTGACCGGCGGCGTCATCACCAGCGCCGGTGTCGTGCTGGCGGCAACGTTCGGCGCGCTCGGGACGATCCCGATCCTGTTCCTGCAGCAGATCGCGTTCCTGGTGGCCTTCGGGGTTCTGCTCGACACCCTGGTGGTGCGCTCGCTGCTCGTGCCGGCCCTCGGCTACGACATCGGCCGGGCCATCTGGTGGCCGAGCGCGCTGGCCCGCGGCCGGACCGTTCCGGGTGGGCGAACGGCGTCCGCGCCGGTGCCCGAGGCGGCCGTCGAGCCGGCCGAGGGAGGTCTCTGACAGGCTCTGCCCATGGACGTCGGGCCGGTGCGCGTCGGGTTGGTCGGATACGGCTCCGCAGGTCGGGGGATCCACGCGCCGCTGCTGCGGGAGGCCGGGCTCGAGGTCCGCCTCGTGGTGACGTCCGATCTTGACCGCCGGCGTCAGCTCGCCGAGGAGCTGCCGGACGCCCGGCCCGTCGACACGCTGGAGAACCTGCTCTCCCGCGCCGACGAGGTCGACCTCGTGGTCCTCGCGAGCCCGAGCGGCGTGCACGTCGACCAGGCCGTCGCGACGGTGGACGCGGGGCTCCCCGTGGTCGTCGACAAGCCGCTCGCCACGGACGCGGCCGGTGCGCAGCAGGTGGTGCAGCACGCGGAGCGCGTCGGCGTCCCGCTGACCGTCTTCCAGAACCGGCGTTGGGACGCCGAGCAGCTGACCCTGCGTGCCTTGCTCGGCCAGGGCCGCCTGGGTCAGGTCATCCGCTTCGAGCGACGCTGGGAGCGCTGGCGGCCGCAGCCCAAGGACCGGTGGCGCGAGAATGCCCCGGCCGCCGCGGGTGGCGGCATCCTGCTGGACCTGCAGAGCCACCTCGTCGACTCGGCGGTGCAGCTGTTCGGTCCGGTGCGGCGGGTCTACGCGGAGGTTGCCGCATGGACCACTCCTGCCGAGGACGACGCCTTCCTCGCGGTCGAGCACGTCGGTGGGGTCCGCAGCCACCTCGGTGCGCTGTCCCTGGCCGGCGCCCCGGGACCGCGGACCCGCGTGCTCGGGCGGTCTGGTGCGTACGTCGTCACGTCCTTCGAGCAGGAGGCGACCGCGTTCCCGGACTTCGCCGACGCCGACGAGACGTCCTGCGGCTGGCTGGTCGCCGGGGACGAGCGGACCCCGGTGCCGCGGGCCCCGGGCGGTCACGCCGACTTCTACCGCGCGGTCGCCGATGCCGTCCGCCGGCGAGGTTCCGTGCCGGTCGACCCGCATGATGCGGTGCACGTCCTGCAGGTGATCGACGCAGCGCGGCGCAGCGCGCTGGAGCGCGCGGTCGTGGAGCTCTGAGCCAGGTCCTCCGGCAGTTGGCGCGGTGCAGCGCATTGGAGCCCGCGGTCGTCGAGTTGTAAGCCCGGGTCTCGCATGCGGGTGCCGAGGTGCAGCGCGTTTTAGCTCGCGGTCGTGGGGCTCTGAGCCGGTGTCGTTCCGACAGGTGGCGGGGTGCCGCGCGTTGGACCGCGCGGTCGTCGAGCCGCGATCCGGTGTCGTTCCGACAGGTGGCGGGGTGCGGCGCGTTGGACCGCGCGGTCGTCGAGCCGCGATCCGGTGTCATTCCGGCAGGCGGCGCGGCTCCAGGCGTTCCTCGACCGCGGAGTCGCCGCTGCGCCGAACCACGTACGCGCCGGTGTTCGGGACGTCGCTGACCGCCTCCACCAGCTCGGTGCCGCGGTAGACGAGGCCGACGCCGTCGTCGGTGCAGTGCGTCTCGGGAAGCGTCCCCTCTGCGACCAGCCGGTGCACCAGTGGCCGGCGCTGGGCCTCGGAGTCGTAGTGGACGCCGTTGCCGTAGGGCAACAGTGCCAGCCCGTTGGTCACCGGCCGCAGCGTCGGCCCGAATGAGTCGGTGGTGCCGCCGACGAACCAGCAGATGGAGCCGGCCGAGACGCCCGAAAGCACGACGCCGGCCTGCCACACTCTGCGAAAGATCTCGTCGAGCCCGTGCACCCGCCAGACCGCGAGCAGGTTCGCGACCGACCCGCCGTTGACCCACACGACGTCCTGCGAGAGCAGGTGTCCCTCGACGTCCTCGACCGACGGCATCGAGAACAGGTTGAGGTGCGACAGCGCGAAGCCCGCCGTGCGCGCCGCGTCGTCCAGCTCGGCGTTGAACCAGCGTTGGTCGCCGCCCGCCGTCCCGAGGTGGCACAGGCGCGGCGCGCGGCCGGTGGCACCGGACAGCTCGACGGCGTGCTGCACCAGCGGCGAGAAGGTGAGCCGGTGTCGCTGCGCGGGCCGGTAGCCCCCGGAGGTCGCCAGGATGATCGGTGCATCAGCGGGCATCGGTTAGGTCCTCCGGGTCGGGATCGGTGGTGGCAAAGCCGTCCGTGCGCCCGAAGACTTCCGTGTCCGCCGGCAGCCCGAGGGCTCGGAGCACCGCTCGGGCGGCCCGGCGCCCGGACACCAGGGCACCCTGCACCGACGCGGTGTCGCGATGGTCTCCGGCGACGAAGATGCCGTCGCCCAGGTCGACCGGCCGCGTCAGCTCGAGCGGCGGGAGCATGGCGGGCAATGCGTCCGGAAGCGCGTACGTGGCCACGTGGTCCCAGGCGCTCGGGTCACCCCCGTACAGCAGCCGGACCTGCGCCCGCACCGCCTGTTCCGTCTCCGTGTCGTCGCGGCTGCCGAGCACCGTGGTCGCCACCAGCGCTCCACGGCCGCCGGCATACGCCGGCGCCACGTTGGACACCACGGCGCTGTTGACCACCGGGCCGCGGCGGTCGGCGTCCAGGTGGAGCATGCGCGACGCCGTCGGGGGCTGGCTTGCCAGGTGGTAGTACGTCGTCAGGCTCCGCATCGGGACGCTAGGCAGCCCGGCGAGTGCGACGGCCGACCGCGGATCGGTCGCCACCACCACGGCCCGCGCCGCGATGACACCCGCGTCCGTGACGACGGACCGCCCGGTGACGCGGGTCGCACGAACTCCCAGATGGACGGTCCCCGTAGGCAGCCTCGCGAGCAGCTGGTGCGGAACCGCCCGGATGCCGCCGGCGGGTAGCGCCGGTGTGCCCCGCACGAACGAGCGGACGACCAGCTCGACGAAGCGGCGGGACGACTCGCCGCCGTCCTCGGCGAGGACCCCGGCGAGGAACGGGCCTACCACGCCGCGGGCGAGCCGGCTGTCGACGCCGCGCCGCTGCAGCGTGGCCGCGAGCGGCTCGTCCGGCCCCCGCTTGAGCCTGTCCGGGTCGCCGTACCCGACGGCGAGGGCCCAGCGTGCGAAGGCGAGCTTCTCCCGGACGCTCCCCGGCCCTAGGGCGGAGGCCGCGAGGTGCCGCGGGCAGCGGCGTGGGTCGGCGAGGACGGACCGCTTCGTCCCGTGCGCCACCACGACACCGGCCTCGAAGGGCCGCAGCTGGAGGGCGGGGAGGTCCAGCAGCCGCCGGACGGCCGGGTAGGCCGGGTTCAGCAGCTGGAAGCCGCGGTCGAGAAGCAGCCCGTCGACGCCGTCCGTGCGGACCCGGCCGCCCACGTCGTCGGACGCCTCGATGACCACGACGTCGACCTGAGCGTGAGAGAGGGTGGCGGCCGTGGTCAGCCCAGACAGCCCGGCGCCGACGACGACGACGTCCGCGCGTGCCGGAAGGGTTGTCACGTCAGTGCCTCCCGTCGTCGTCGTGCGGTGCCGTTGTTGCGGTGCCGTTGTTGTCGCTGCTGTTCTACTCGCTCCTTCTGCCCTGCCTCGTGGTCATCCACAGTCCCGGGGCTGCGGGGGTATCCACAGCCGCGGGCACGCTATCCGGGGTGCGCGCGCGTCGCCCGACCAGGGCTGTGGACGACGCCAGCAGGGAGGCCGCGAGATCGACCACGCTGGCCCGGTGCACTGGACCTCAGCCTCGCAGCCGAACGGTGGAGCGGCGTCGTTCGAGCGGCCGCCCGTGGTGCCGGGGTACCGCATGGACGAGGTGGTCGGCCGCGGCGCGGGTGGACCGGTGTGGCGGGCGTGGCCCACGGGCTCGGGCTCAGGCCGGTCCACCCGTAGGCGTGGTGGACGGGTCGGGCTCCGCGTGGGCGACGGGCGCGGGGGGCGACGCGAGAAGGTGCCTGACGACGGACGTCGTGACCGACGCGACGCACTGGCTGAGGACCGGCGGAGCGACCGGCAGGACACCCCGCTCGATGAACGCCTCACCCCGGTCGCGGTCAAGGTTGTGCCTAACGGACCGGGTGCGGCCGAGGAGCTGGCGGTGCTGCGGGGGGTGGACCATCCGTTCGTCGTGCCGCTGCTCGACTGCGTGGTGCTCGAGGACGGTTGCCTCGCCCTGGTGCTGCCGCTGGTGGAGGGTGGGAGTCTGCGGTCTCTGGTGGCCGCGCGCGGGTCGCTGACGGCCGGCGAGGTCGTCACGGTGCTCAGCCCACTGGCGCGCACGCTCGCGGACCTGCACTCCCGCGGGATCCAGCACGGTGACGTCGCGCCGGGCAACGTACTGCTCGACCGGTCCGGACGGCCGATGCTGTCCGACCTCGGCACTGTCCGGATCACCGGCGCGGGCCGCGACGAGGTCTTCGGCAGGGCCGGCTACGTCGACCCCGTCGTCCTAGCTGGCGGCGCAGCGAGCCCTGCCTCGGACGTCTATGGCCTCGGCGCGGTGGGCTGGTTCACGCTGGCGGGGGAGCCGCCCCCGGCCGCACCGCTGCGACCGCGGCTGGCCGAGGTCGTCCCCGCAGCGCCGGCCGCACTGCTCGACGCGGTGGAGGCCGCGGTCGACCCGGATCCGGCCCGACGTCCCGATCCCCTGGACCTGGCCAGGGTCGTGCACGCCGCCTGCCGGCCGGCTCCGTTGTGGCGCTGGCGGGCCGGCCCGGACGAGGGTGGTCTGAGCAGGCGCGTGCTTGCGGTGCCGGCCGGTCGTGGGCGTCGCGACTGGCCGGTCCGGGATGCGGGCGGCGTGCTGGATCCCGGCGGCTTTGGGGAAGCCGCGGGCAGCACGAGCGCGGCTCGCTCCCGGCGCGCGGGTCACTTCAGGGGCTCCGGCGGCATGACGAACCTCGACGACCTGAGGACTCCGAGTGGCTTGAGTCGTGCTGCGGACGGCCTCGCTGGCCAGAACCGCCTCACTGACCCGGACGGCATCGCTGGCCTGAACCGCCTCGCTGACCCGGATGGCCTCGCTGACCCGGACGGCCTCGCTGACCCGAACGGCCTCGCTGACCCAAACGGCCTCGCTGACCCGAACGGCCTCGCTGACCCGAACGGCCTGAATGACGTGGACGATCTGTCCGACTCGGCTCGCTCAAGCGAGCCGGTGGTCCCGGCGCCACCCGCAGCGCGGCACCGCGCCCACCGCTCGCCGCTGCGTTGGCTGCTGGTCCCCGCCCTGCGGGGACTCGGCTGCCTGCTGCTCGCCGGAACGCTGATGGGCGGACTCTGGTTCGCCGGCCGGCCGGTGTGGACCTGGGCCGGTGGCCTGCTTGATGCGGGCCCTGCTGGCGCGTCCGCTACGTCGACGGACACTCCTGCTACCTCGACGGACGCGTCCGCTGCGTCGACGGACGCCTCCGCTACGTCGACGGACACTCCTGTTACGTCGACGGACCCGCCCGGTACCTCGCCCAGGCCTCCGCGAGGCGGGCTGTCACCCCCGCCACCGTCCCTGGTGAAACCGCCCGACGCGCCGGTGCCGTCCTCCGGGAGCGCCCGCGCCCGCGACGGCCCGTATGGCGACCTGTCGGACCCGGGAACAGCGCGTGCGGTCGTACAGGAGCTGGCGGCACGCCGCGTGCGCGAGCTCGGCTCACCGCAGCGGCTGGGCGCGGAGTCCGTCACGGCGCCCGGCTCATCTGCAGCGGCTGCCGACGTAGTCGCTCGCCGGACCCTCCTGGCGGCAGGGCTGTTCTACCGACACTTGGTGCTGTCGGTGCGGGACCTGTCGGTGGTTTCCGCCGGTCGGCGTGGGGCGGTCGTTCTGGCCACGACGAACACGAGCGCGTACGAGGTTGTGGACGCCGGCGGGCGGGTCCGCTACCAGGTGCCTGCGCGGCGAGGGGCACCTGCGCTCTTGCACCTCATTCGCACCGCTGAGGGCTGGAGGGTGCGGGCGGTCACGGCTCCCTGAGGCCCTCGACCAACCGCTCCAGTAAGCCGACCAGAGTGACGTAGTCGTCCGGTGGCAGGGCCGCACCGACCCGCTGCCGTACCTGGGCTACCAAGGACGCCAGCTGCGCCTGGGCACCAGCGCCGGCAGCCGTGAGGCCGAGCGTCCCGTCGGTCGCGGTGACCTCCCCGCGGGCCGTGAGGACGTCGAGCACCGCATGCACCTCGCCCGGAGGGGAGAACGCGGAGAGCGCGGCGGCCAGGTCATCTCGGGCCGTGGGACGGGCGGCCAGCGTGTTCAGCACCTGCCACTCGCGACGGGTCCTGCCCACGGTTGCGAACGCTCGATCGAAGGCATCGTCGAGCCTGGCGTCCGCCTCCTTGAGCCACCACCCCAGCGGACGGGCCGG